>JAVXGI010000055.1:0-1529 GCA_036657515.1 Bacilli bacterium | reverse complement strand
TGGATTGGTTATAATAAATTAGACAGAAAAGATAAGGACATGTTAAAATAGAATTAATAAAAAAGGAGAGAAAAGCATGTCAGAAAGAAGAGGAAGAAGAAAATTTACAGAAGAATTTAAAAAACAAATTGTGGGATTGTATAACATTGGAAAATCAAGAAGTGAAATCATAAGAGAATATGATTTAACATCATCGGTATTCAATAGGTGGGTAAAGGAATTTAATACAACAGGTTCCTTCAAAGCAAGTGATAATCGTACAGAAGAAGAAAATAACCTTCTTACTTTAGAAAAAGAAAACAAACAACTCAGAATGGAAAATGATATTTTAAAGCAAGCGGCACTGATAATGGGACGAAAATAAGTGTTATTTTAGCCAATCAAGACAAGTACAGTATCAGTGCTATGTGTAAAGCTCTAAAAGTGTCCAGAGCTCTTGTCTATTACAAACGAAAAAACAAAAGATTAGATCAAAAGTTAGAAGAAGAAATCAAACGTATTTTTAAGGAAAGTCGAAATAATTATGGTTCAAGAAAAATCAAAGTAGAATTACAGAAATTAGGATATCAAGTGTCTATAAGAAGAATTCGAATCATCATGAAGTTACACGGATTAGTAAGCAATTATACAGTCAAACAATTCAAGATTCATAAGCAAACATGTAATGAAGAAGCAGTACCCAATATACTGAATCGAGAGTTCGATAGAAAAAAACAGTTAGATGTTGTGGTAAGTGATTTAACATATGTGAATGTGGCAGGAAAGTGGAATTATATTTGCCTAATATTGGACTTATGGAATCGAGAAATTATTGGATACGCAGCAGGAAAACATAAAACAGCGGATCTTGTATATCAAGCTATTAGTAAAATTCCATATGACTTAAGCCGAATTGATATTTTTCATAGTGATCGAGGCAATGAGTTCAAAAATAAATTGATTGATGAAGTAATTAAAATATTTAATATCAAACGTTCCCTATCAAAAAAAGGATGTCCTTATGACAACGCAGTAGCGGAAGCAACATACAAAATCGTGAAAACAGAGTTTGCCTTTAACAGGCGTTTTGAAAGTTTTGAAGAACTAGAACGAGAACTGTTTGATTATGTGAATTGGTATAATACGATTCGTATTCATGGCTCACTTGATTATAAAACTCCCGTACAATATCGTTTACATTTGTCCTTATAAAAACTGTCTAAAAAAAGGTTGACAATCCACTAACACCTTTATTTAAATTACTAATGCTTATCATTACTTGGCACTGCCAACCTTTATTTTTATTCTTATTACATATATATCTAATATGTTCTCTTAAATTTTTAGCATATCTAAATGCCTCATCTCTACTCGCAAATTTTTTATTTACTTCAATTTGCCCAATTCCTAATTTACTCTTTGCCATTATAACACCTTGCCTTTAATACTTTTTAATAAAGTATCTAATTGCTTCATATTAATTGGCATTCTTCTATCATATAAAAACATATTGTTTTCATCATAATAAATAACTAACAATTTACATTTCT
>JAVXGI010000054.1:0-1570 GCA_036657515.1 Bacilli bacterium | reverse complement strand
CCATTGAAGAAGTAAAAGAAAATATTTATAGAATCATATGTGGTTGGGATAAGATTACCTATTCTATTCAAAGTTTTTATTTAAGTTATTTAGTTAATAATTTAAAATCGTTAGGCATGGTTGAATTAGAAGAGGCGTTTCCTAATGAGCTCAAAGTTACGCTAAAATATTAGGAGCGACACAGCGAAGAGATGAATATATGGAAGGAAATGGCTATCTTGATAGTTGGAATGTTGGTCATTTAACGCAACTCTTTAATTATGAGGATTATGATGTTAAATACAAGCAATGGAAAATATAAAATCATATATCAACCATGTTTTTAAAGCGAAACGGTTTGCAATCAAGAAATAATTAAATTGTGCATGAATACTATTAAATATACCGTGAGTGATGTTATTTGCAAACTTTTATTGTATAATAACACAAAGGAGTGGTTTGAATGAACGATAAAAGTTGGATTAACGAAAACATAGATATTGATTTTTCACTTCCACTTTCAATACAAAATATTATCAATGTTTTAACGGAATTAAATCAAAAACACGATTATTGTTATTATGATTATGTAGAGGCTTTAGATTGCACAGCAAAAGAAATGGTAGTAAGAGGAAAGTTGACAAAAAAACAATGGGATACATTGTTGAATAAATATGAAGGATAAGGTGGAGATATGAACAAGACAAAAACAAAAATATTCAATTTGAATGAATGTGAAATTAGTGATAGAAATGGTATGTATGGTGGAATGGCAGGTTCTAAAGAAGGTATTTTATTAGACAATGAATATTGCTTGTAAAATATCCGAAATCAATTAAAGTAATGAATGTGAATGACTTATCTTATACAACTTCTCCATTATCAGAGTATATAGGGAGCCATGTATATGAGATTTTAGGGTATGATGTGCATAAAACAATTTTAGGAGAAAGAAATAATAAAATTGTTGTAGGGTGCAAAGATTTTTGTAAATTAGCAGGAGATTTAAGAGAATTAAGAACTTTGAAAAATATTTATAACGAACAGTTGGAACAATTATTAGAAGTTGAATTAGATGAAACAAGTTCTTCACATTTAGTGGATTTAAAAGAATTGTTAATTCATTTAGACAATAATCCTGTTCTTTCTGCTGTACCAGAATTAAAAACTAGATTTTGGGATTGCGTTGTTATTGATGGATTTATAAAAAACAATGATAGAAATAACGGTAACTGGGGCTTGTTATATGAGGATAAGAAATTTAAAATATCTCCAATTTTTGATAACGGGGCTTGTTTATCCCCAAAACTAAACGATAATAAAATAAGCGAAATATTAAGTGATGAAGACAAATTTTTAAATTCTTCATTAAATGTTCTCACTGCATACGGACTTAACGGACATCAACTTAATCTTAATAAAATGTTTGAATTATCAAATCCTGAATTAGACCAAGCAGTATTACGAGTTTATCCTAAAATCTTAGAGAAAATAGATGAAATTGCAAGTATTATTTATAGTATTCCTAATAAATATAAAAATCTAACTGTTTGTAGTGATGAGAGAAAAATGTTCTATATCAAAGGAATGC
>JAVXGI010000053.1:0-1628 GCA_036657515.1 Bacilli bacterium | reverse complement strand
AAATTTAGTCATACAAATAGTTATTTGTAATAAGTGGTATAATAGTTCCCGACACAAAAAGGGGGAATTATTATGAAAAATGATGTCATTTTAAAAATAACAAAAGAAATGGAAGATACTTTAACATTTTATCAGTTAGATAAACTAAAGGAAGTACTTATTATAAGCTTTGAAAAGGTGGATTTAATACTTAGGACAGATGAGTATCAGCAACAAAAAGAACAAGAAGAAAACAAAAAGTTTATTAATATGTTTATCTCATCAAAAGAAGTAGAAGGATGTTCAAAACGAACTATAAATTATTATAAAGAAATAATAGAAAAGTTTATTTTAACATTTGATAAAAGTATAAAACTTATTACAACTAATGATATTAGAAATTATTTATCTGATTATAAGAAAAAAAGTGAATGTAATTCAGTTACAATTGACAATTTAAGGAGAGTCTTATCTAGTTTCTTTTCTTGGCTTGAGGACGAAGATTATATTGTTAAAAGCCCTGTCAGAAGAATACATAGAATTAAAACAATTCAAACTATAAAAGAAACATTTACTGATGAAAATATTGAAAAAATGAGAGATGAATGCAGTAATATAAGAAATTTATCTTTAATCGAACTACTTATATCTACAGGAATGAGAGTTGGAGAACTTGCTAATGTAAATATTAAAGATGTTAATTTTGAAGAAAGATCATGTATAGTATTAGGAAAAGGAAATAAACAAAGAGAAGTTTATTTTGATGCAAGAACTAAAATTCACTTGTTACAGTATTTAAATACAAGAAATGATGAAGAATCATCATTATTTGTTTCAATAAAAAAACCTCATCAAAGATTATCGATTTCTGGACTTGAACTTATAATTAGAAAAATTGGCGTAGAATCTGAAATCAATAAAGTTCATCCTCATAAATTTAGACGTACTTTAGCAACAATGGCAATAGATAAAGGTATGCCAATAGAACAAGTTCAAAAACTATTAGGACACGTTAAGATAGAAACTACATTACATTACGCAATGGTAAATCAAAATAATGTGAAAATATCACATAGAAAATATATAGGATAGGTGATAAAAATGAAATTAAAAGATTTAGTAGAAATTAAAAGAGGCTCATCTCCAAGACCAATAATCGATTATTTATCAGATAAAGGATACAAGTGGTTAAAAATATCAGATTTTAATTTAGGAGATAAGTATATTAGTGAAACAAGGCAGTTTATAAAAGAAAGTGGACTAAAAGGCACCAAACTTGTAAAAAAAGGTACATTAGTTTTAACAAATTCAGCGACACCAGGAATTCCTATATTTCTTGATGCTGATATGTGCTTACACGATGGTTTTTTATATTTTAAAAATTTATGTTATGAAGAATTAAATATGGAATATTTATATTGTTGGTTATTAAATAATCAAAAAAATATTGTAAATCAAGCAAATGGTTCAGTATTTAAAAATTTAAAGAAGGAGATTGTTGAAAATTTAGACATAGAACTTCCAAATTTTTATAATCAAAATAAAATAGTTAAAATTTACAACACGATAAATGATAAAATAATAGAAAATACAGCAACAAATAATAATTTGTTATTGATTGTATAAATAATGAAACAAATAATAATTTG
>JAVXGI010000052.1:0-1681 GCA_036657515.1 Bacilli bacterium | reverse complement strand
AGAATTCCGGCATTAAACATAAAGTCATCGTGAGTTATGTTGATATTATTAAAATAATGTTTGCTCATTGCATCTTTTACACCAGCAATTGCGTAATTGTCGTAATTATCTTCGTATAAAGTTTTAAGAGAACCTAAAATAATAGCATCACAATCGATGTAAAGTATTTTTTCTATTGATGGTGGCAATAAAAATGTCTCAAATAATCTACCAAAGGTAGCAAAATCCCATCTTTCATTTATTTTTATTTTTCCAATTACTGATTTTAATTTTGATATATCTATAAAATTTAATTCAGCATTAAAACCTTCGCATATTTGTCTTATTTTGCCCTTACTTGATTCAGAAATTTTATTGTCTAAAACGAATATTCTAAAATTCTCATTTGAGTTGTTTTTAAGTAATGAAAAAATAGATACTCCCATTAACCAAGCGAAGGCGTCATTAGCTGCATAAGATACATTAATCATTTGTTTTCTCCTTTTTAAAAAATCATTAGTTATATAAAATATACAACTCTTACAATGCATTAGACTAGTATAATTTTTTCGATTAGATTCAATTTAATATTAATTGATAAGAATTCATAATTGTACAAGATTATATCTATAACCAATAATTTATAAATATAAGGTATTTCCTTAATAATTATGTGCTAATTAATGACAAATTAAACGTCAATGTTTAATTTTCTTGCAATCAGTCTCGTGATGTTGGAAGACAGCGGGAATTGTTTTAAATATTAATAACAAATCAAAAGATAGACTTCTATGTTTATAGTATTCCAATTCTAATTCTTGTCTTTTACCATTCTTATAATTCGCATTTTCTCTTCCATAAACTTGCCAATATCCAGATAGACCTGGTTTTGAAGTTAGTAATATATCTTTTTCAGATTGATAATAATTCTCATTAAGTTCTCTTTCCGTTATAGGTCTATTACCAATAAAGCTCATATTTCCAATTAATATATTAAATAGTTGTGGAAGCTCATCAATTGATGTTTTGCGTAATATCTTTCCAATTTTAGAAACTCTTGGATCATTAATTAATTTTCTTTCATCATTCCACATTTTTATTTGTTCTTTGTTAAGGTATTTTTCAATATTTTTTTCTGCATCATCATACATTGTTCTAAATTTATAAACATTAAAACTTTTTCCATTTTTGCCAATTCTTTTATCTTTAAAAATAACAGAGTATGTGAATGAACATATCATAATAATCATTGCAATTATAAATATCGGGCTTAGGATTACGATAGACAAAAACGAAAATAAAATGTCAAAACTTCTTTTAAAAAAGCTGTAACCTTTTATCGTCATTTTAATTGGTATTTTTACTTCTTGTCGTGTTAAAGTTGGGTTACTGTATTTAGTAATTTTAGAGTCATTTAGTTCAAGATTAGAATAATTTGAAATTTCATTTTCAACTGAAATATTTTTTTCCATATTTAATATTCTCCGTATATTTAATAAAAATTGCTTAAACTAAACAAAAGTAAAAATTAGCCGTTGCAAATATATGTATTATTTTAAACAATATATATTTTATAAGCAAGAACAATTTGCTATATAAAAATGTCATTTTAAACGAAAAAATATATGTTAAGTGACAAACTTAACGCAACAAGAAGCAAAGTGACAAAAAATAAAATAAATAGTATTCTATTATTACCTTT
>JAVXGI010000051.1:0-2058 GCA_036657515.1 Bacilli bacterium | reverse complement strand
TTAAAATACTATTCAAATTATTTTTTCTATAGATAAATAATGTGTAAATAAAATTAATAATCATTATTAATAATAAAGTTAAAAATCCATACATTAGATTAGGGATATTAATAAGGTTGTTTACAAATATCGCGGCTGTTGAGAAAAGGAATGATTGGAAAGCAATCATTGATAATCAAACAAATAGGGTTCCAAACAATACTGATGATATGAAAATTGGGATGAATACAAATAATGCACTAAATATATTGTGTTTGTTAGAATAACCCATTAATTTCATAATTAATATGATCCTTTTAATTTCTTCCATCATTTGTGATGTCAAAATTAATATAACAAAAATAATTATTGGTAATAATATTGACATTAATAAAGTTTGTAATGTTTCTAATGTAAGAAATATAGAACCATTCAACTCTTTTTCTAATGAATAATTTTCAAGACCACTTAATATTATAGGATTTACATTTTCTGGAAATCATAATTGGGCAACAGTTTTAATAAATGATATTTTATCTATTGTAAAATATTCAGTCGTTCCAAATGTATCTAATGCAATTTTATTAATTATTTGAAAATGATCTAAATTTGTATTATGTTTTGCATTATATGCTTTTAACATTCCATTATTATAACCAGACCCACCGTATGGTATAAAAGTTTTCATAATATCAAATACACTATTATAGTCGCTTACAATAATATTTTTAGTAACTCCGTCTTTCTCATTAAACCTTGAAAAACATCCATACATACCAAATAGAGAATAAAACGAAAGTGATTTAGATAAAATCAATGGGTCTTTTTCAACTGAAAACATACCATTATATATTGGCATTCCAGCATAAGGTGTCATTGATTTTCTATGTAATCAGCTCTCTAATCACAACGATCCCTGATTCAACCTTGTAATCTCGTTAGCTTTTTGCTGACTGATATAAAATTCTTCACCAAATGAAGTCGAGTTAATTCCTACAACTTTGAAAGTATAGTTATTAGTTAAACTTACATCTAATATTTTTTCAGAATATCTAAAATATGAATTCAAAACATCTAATGTTAATGTATCGCCAACTTTTAATCCATATTTATATGCTGCACCATTATTGATAATAATGTTGTTTTCGTTACTATCTAATAAGTGACCTATTGAATTATTATCATTATCTTTTAAAGACATAAATTTAGAATTTGGTTCGATTCCATAAATTCTATATTTTGCATTAACTTTAGAATTTTTAACATTGGCATCAACATATGTATAATATTCAATTTGATCATTAAAGTACGGAATTGTACCATAAGAGATTTTTATGTCAGCGTTAGATAAATGTTCTTTACCATATACTTTTCCAATAAAGGTTAAAAACTTATTGTTAAATTTTATATTAGGTTTTGTTTCTATTACTCTCACAGCATCTAAACTTCATTTTTTTGTCAGTGGGTCTTGAAGTGCAAATGTTTTAAATTCATCACCCAAATCTGGGTCGCTTGCAATCATATCTAAAAATATTTTATCTTGACTTTCAACTTTATAAACGATGTCAGGACTTAGATTTGTCTTAACTAAATCTCAAAGATTGATGCCACTTTTAACTTCAATATCCATTAATCACTTACTAAATACTGCATTTCTAAAAGTGTCCATAGATGTATTAAGTCAAGTTATAAATGTTTCTGAAGGTAATACAAAATTTGAAAAGTATAACAATCTTCCATCGTCACCTTTTTTATGCACTCATGTTGATGTACCATCAGGGTGTTCAACTTTTTCTAACACTTTTAGAGTTGCAGGGTCATATGGTAATAACATCTCAGCTGGATTGTATGGGTTGGTTAAATACATTGTATATATACCTTTAGCTTCATCAGTAAAACCAAGTTCAGAATATTTTTGTGTTTTATATAATCCGCCTTGTTCTGTTGGAGTTACAAAGTCCATACTATAGCTGTATTGTTTATTAGAATTTGTAAGTGATTGTGATAAATATAATTTTTCAGAAAAAGATGAAAATGCACCAATTAAAAATATACACATAGTTGAACTCATAAAATAAA
>JAVXGI010000050.1:0-2086 GCA_036657515.1 Bacilli bacterium | reverse complement strand
TTTTTTGCTTACGATAAACATAATTAATAAATAAAACAGTAACATTTATTCTTTTATCACCTGCAATTATTTCAGATTGTTCTTTGAAAAATATTCCAGAATTAGGACTTTCATCTGTAGGATACCAGGATGGGATAATTAATAAATTCATGTTCATTCCTCCTATTGATTAACATAACTAATTAAAATACTGTTTATAAACACTTAAAAGGGTGAGTGCTACAGCCCTATCAATAAGGTTGCCTTTTAACTTAACTTTTTCAAAATAATTCAACAATTCAATATCATTTGGTACAAATTTTAAGTTATTAAAAAAGTATTCATCAATAAATTGATTTAATGTTGGGTTTGTTTTTACCCAATATTCAGTTGGATTCATAGTAAGTCTTGAGTTAGTCTTCACATCAAATCCAACTGCTTTTATAATAGGCAATAACAATTTATCTTTTGCTCTAATCATATTTATTTTAACTTGAGCAAGTGAAGCATTGGTTGTTGCTTTACACATTGTTCTAGCATATGGATACTTCAATGATGATGGATAACACCGGCTAAGCCATTTTAAATAAATTTTATCGTTTATTCTACATTTTAATGGTATAGAAAACATTAGTTCCAAGAAATCGACATCTGCAAAAGGAGAATAAGTATCAAAATAATTTTGTCTTAGTATATGTGTACCTACTCCCCCGAGTATTCCCCTTGTATAAAACGAGAATATTTCTTGATCTGAATATTGATTCAAAAAAGTATCATCTAATTTAAAATTTGAAAAACTTGAAAACTGATATCTCTTCTCAATATGAGGTTTTGAATATTCTGGTTTATCATTAAAACTCCCTTCGTAAACATCTCCGAGTAAACCAGTATGTTGCATACCAAATTTATTTTGATTTAAACTATCTAATAATCTTGGAGCACCTGTAGTTCCTAAATAATATGTTAACCCGAAATTTTGCTTTATAATATTATCAACATCAAATACAAATTTTGCATTATTTAAAGATTTAAAAATATAATCATTATCTAAATCATTAACAATATTTTCCGCAACTTTTCTTTCATAGACATTATCTTGTAAATAAGCAATGTTGGTAATATTACTATATCCCATGGCATGAGCAACATACGCATTTGCTCTTGAATCCATGCCTCCACTAATATCCATTAATATATCATAACCATATTCAATGTCTTTATCTAATTCTAAACTTAATGCTTTTCTAAATGTTTTATCTATCATATCTATATAAGAATCGATAGAACAATTAATACAGTTTTTATTGTTAAATTTAAAATACGATATTTCAGATAAACTATTGATATCAATATAATTACCTGGAAATATTTTTTTTATTTCTTTTACATGAGTAGAATTATCAACCATAAAACCATAAGTCAAAAATTTCTTATTTGCCTCTATATCCGGTTTATAATTGACATTGTTTATTTTTAAATAATCTATTATTTGATTAAAATTCGACGCAACAACAATAATATTGTTATCACCTATTTTACTATCATAATAAAATACTGGACGTTCTCCTAATTGATCTACATATGCTTCTATTTTTTTTTCTCTTTTATTAATAAAAATTCCATTAAAAGTTCCTCGCAATTGTTTTATAAAATCAAATTTGTTTTCCAAAAATTGATTTGCAAAATATTCGGGCCATGTCTTATTACTATCTTTTAATAATTCCTTTTTATTAAAAATAATACCATCCAATAGAACGAAAATTTCAGAATTATCAATTAATATCTTATCGTCTAAAAACTTGCCATTATTTATATAAGAATAACAAAAATCAAAATCCTTAATTTTTTTACATTTTGGAAACTCTGTATTACACAGAAACCATCCTAACATATTAATTTCCCTCTCTTTCATTAGAATTTAAATACTTAAATAAATACATTGCTGAAAGTCCAGATGAAAGTAAAACTACAAACATTGTAGCAAAAGCTGCACCAATCGAACCCCATACTTGTATTAAATATACATCCAACACAATATTTGATATGCCTGTTATTATACTAATTAGTAAATTTACATTTACTTTATGTACCATTGCTAATATATTCC
>JAVXGI010000049.1:0-2087 GCA_036657515.1 Bacilli bacterium | reverse complement strand
TATCAATGTAGATTTCGTTTATCCAAACAACATAACAAATACTACTAATCAATATCCGCCAAATAACAAACTCGTTATGCTTAATAAAAGTGCAACATATGATGAGCATCAAAATAATTTAAATCATTTAGAAACCACTCAATATGGGTATCAAACTAGTTGCGGATTTATTTCTGCATCATATAGACAAACAATTGATAGTTAACTAGAATCTTATCTTTATCTTATAACGAAAGAACTTCAACAGTAATTAGTTCATTAAAAATCTTTTTTAAAAATCAATATAATTATGGGAAATGAATGATATAGGCATGACATATTGTATGCGTATAAAACTTATAATGATAAATATGGCAAACCAAAAAAGATGAATAACCTTTTAATTTTGCTTTTATTTGAAGCAAAGAAAAAAGTAATAAACCACATCTTTTTAAGATTAAATCGAAATAGTTTTAGGTGGCAAAATAGTTGCAACAAAATTTAATAATATGTTAGATAAAATGAAAATATGACTTTTTGTTTCGTCTACTTTGCCACCTGACAATATAAATCAAGTTTGTTAAACGGATTCTATGTTAAAATAGTTAGGTTCTGCAAGGTTTTTTAAAAAGTTGTATACATTTTTATGTTTTTTAATTATAATTTATATTAGAGGAATTTATATGAAAAAAACATATTTGATGCATTTTTTATCTTTAGGTTTATTATTCTTAACAGCAATATTTGCATTTATATTGCCAGCCGTTGGTGGAGCCACTTTAATGGGAAATCTTTTTTTCTCATTTGAAGGAGTTGCTCAAGTATTTAAAACTATTATTACAGGAGCTGGCTGGGCAGTTGATTCACCAGCTTTCATTTATAATATTGTTTTAGTTTTAATAATTGTAATATATTTATTTTTTATGATTACACTATTAACGCTTTCGCTAGTTCGCAAACGTAAAGTAGCTTTATGGGGTATTTTATTTTTAACAATTACGTTTGCATTTTTAGTTTTTGCATTTTGTTCTTATGCAATTAACGCTCAAGCTATTAGTGAAACTATTGCTAGTTATTTTGCAGCTGTAAGTGATGGAGATATAACATCAGTTGATACACTATCACTTGTTGAATTTGTTTGTTTTGTTTTATCTGCTGTTGCTTTTGTGGTATTAGAATTTGTTTTATTCTTTATAACACTAGCTGCTGCAACTGGAAAATATTCTTTAACTAAAAAAGAAGCATTAAGTGAACAAGAAATTAGACTAATTATTAAAGAAGAATTATTAGCATTCTTTGATGAAAATAGTATAGAACTTGCTGATGAAGTTCCAACAGAAATGATTAAAGAAGAAAACATTGAGGAACCAATTAATAGTAATTTATTAAAAGAAGAAGATGTTCCTAATACACTCTTTGAAGAAGAAGCTGAAACAATTCCTGAAGAAGAGGTGGTAGAACCAACCCCTATTGAAGAAGAACCTATTATTGAAACTGTTGAAGAAGTAATTGAAGAACCAGCTCCTGTTGAAGAAATTCCTGTAGTTGCTTCTCCTATTGCTAAAGGTAAAAAATCTAAAAAGGCTAATATTATCGAAGAAGATGAAGAAGAAATGCCTGAAGGCGAAGAAACAAATGATAACGATAATGATGCATTAGATTTAAAAGGTCAAATCGCATCAATGCATTTAACAGCTCAAGATCTAGATGGGAATGGACGTATATCATTTGTTGAAAGATTTTTAGCAGCTGATGAAGATATATTTGCAATTTATAATACAATTAAAAACGAATTATTCTCTTATGGAATTAAATCACGTGTTTCTTCAAGTGGAGATTCATTTAGATTACATAGAGTTAATTACTGCAAAATGACTATTGCTGGTAAAAGAATTAAACTTTATTTAAATTTAAATCCAAATGACTATTTAGAAACTTCTATTCCATTTGGCGATGCTTCAAGTAAAAAGATTTATACTGATATTCCATTTGTTTTCAAGGTAAAATCTCCTTTATCAATTAAACGTGCTAAAGATTTGATTGCTGATATGATGTATAAACATGGCGTCCAACGCATCGATTTGCCTCAAAACGTTGATTATGCAACA
>JAVXGI010000048.1:0-2164 GCA_036657515.1 Bacilli bacterium | reverse complement strand
AAGCCATCAAATCTATTTAAAAATCTAAACTCTGTTAGATTGACGGCTATGGGCTGTCGCCATTCTATATGAACTTCCTAATATATTAACTATACTAGAATGATGCACTAGCCTATCCAATATGGAACTAGCCAACATACTATCAACAAATACTTCATTCCAATTGGAGAGATTTATATTACTTGTAACAATCGTACTTTTCTTCTCATATCTCTTATCTATTAATTGAAAAAACATCTTTGCTTCTTTCTCTCCAATAGGTAAATAGCCTATTTCATCAATAATCAGCAACTTATATTTGCTAAAGTGCTTTATTCTACTATCTAGCTTATTTTCTAGGTAGGCTTTTTTTAACTGTTCTATTAAATCTTGGCATTTTATAAAATATGTACTAATTCTTTTCTTTGCAGCTGCAATTCCAATAGAAGTAGCTAAATGCGTTTTTCCAACACCGCTATTTCCTATTAGAATTATATTGCTATTGTTCTCTAAAAAACGAAGGCTTTCAAAGTCTAAAAACTGTTGTTTATTTATTTTAGGCTGGAAATCAAAATTAAAATCTTTTATTTCTTTTAAATGCGGAAATCCAGCTACTTTAACCATTGCATTTGTTGCATTGAAATTTTTAACTTCTATTTCCCTAGTTGTCAACTCACACAAAGCATCAACAATACTTATTTTATCCTCGTTTATTTTTGTAATATATTCATCAATTTTCAACTCATTTGAGTTAATTTTAAATCTTGTAAATTACGTTGTAATAGCTGATAATTGTTCATTAAATTTCTCCAACTCCCTAAAGTGCATCTCTGTAAAATCTTTCAGTTCTTCTTTTTCTTTATTTCTAAATATAAGTTCAATAAGTTCAGTATGATGATCTTTATTGTAATTTATCTTATTTATTGAAATTTGATGTATTGTAATTAGTTTTTTATTATAATACACATTGAGGTTATCTTCAATAACTTCAATCACTACAGTTTTACCTATTAAATCAGAATGTACTGAATACAAATTATCTTTGTATCTAAATAAAGAGTTTGTATTTACCTTGGTACTATAGGTACTGTTTTTATAATTAGAGCATACTTTAGCATTTGGTAGTGGTAAAAGATGCTCTTTTTCCTTATTGAAAATAATTATAGGTGGCAGCCCTGTTGCTTGGCAAACACGAGTATTTGCCTCATTTGTTATCATATTCATTTTTTCATGAAGTTCTTCTAAATTAGTTAGTATCCCATTGTAGTTCATAATTTCGTCGATGATTTTCATAGGATTTTCAACCTTTGCTTTAGTTTGTGGTCTTGCTCTAATACATGGTTTTATTTCAAATCCAAAATCTGATGCAAATTGACTAAACTTAGCATTTATTTTCCCTTTAGATTTTTCTGTTCTAGCTTTATCCATCATCGTAGATGCATTATCTATTAAAATTTCTTCAGGCACACCACCTATAGTTTCAAAAGCGTTAGCTAGAAAATCAAATAAGTATTTTTGATTAGTGGATGGTGTTATTGTCCACACTTTAAATCTTGATGCTGAAAGTATTAAACTTCCTACATTAAGTTCAATTTGTGTATTATCTTTAAATTCAAATTTAAGCTTTTCTTTCCAGTCAAATTGACCTTGTTTTCCTAAAGGAGTCTCCGACTTTATTGAGTCTGTTTTATCCTTCGGATTAAAATACGCTTCAAATTCTTTATGCTTTAGTATAAAGTAATTAGAATTGCTTCTAGAACATTTTAGATTATGCTCTCTTTGCAGATATCTATAAAGATGTGACTTATAATTAAACATCTGCTTGCTTTCTGGAGAAAGCAAAGACTTGATTGTATTATAATATTGATCTATTTTTGATTGCTTTGGTTTTCTTGTTGTATTTATATTACCTTCATAGTATTTTTTTTGCTGTTCTTCTGTCTATTCCAAATTGTTAGCTCCATTAAAACTTTTAATTTATGTAGTTCTTTAACTGTATTTATTTTTATTTCAGTCATTATGTTAATTTTAAAATTCATCCCCATCACCCAATAATACTATATAAAATTGGGCAATTATTGTACATAGAAATCTAGGTTGTATTTTATACTTAGTTTTTGGTTCTTTCCAAAGTTAGTTGATATACTATGAAAAGGATGATAAAATAAATATTATTTTTGAAAGG
>JAVXGI010000047.1:0-2230 GCA_036657515.1 Bacilli bacterium | reverse complement strand
CATAAGCTTTAGCAACTCTTCAAAAGATAAAATTACTTTTTCTGTAATACAAAAAAGTGAAAAAACAAACCAAATTGATATGTACAAATATTCGTATTTTTAGTATATTTTCATAGCAATGAGTGCGAAATGATTCTTGAGTTCTTCTTTCTGAGCCATTCCTAAATAGTTGAGCAATTAATTTGATAAGTATAAAAATCACTTTATTAATTACGGATAGGTTGTGTAATACAGTCAGATCATTAATTATAGAAATTATACTTTCATTCAGGATTCATGTGATTACCATATTATTTTTCAAATAGCAATTGCTTTTATATCAATATTACGATAAAATATGTATATAATATTATAGGAGGTGGTTTTATGCCATCAATCAGACCGAGTTCGGATCTTCGAAACAAGTACAGTGAAATTTCAGATTTTTGTAATAAATATAACGAGCCTGTATTTATAACTAAAAATGGCACAGGTGATTTAGTTGTTCTTTCCAATACCGAATATGATAGGCTTTGTGGCAAACAAGAGCTTCACAAACTTCTTGAGGACGGACTTGCAGTAGCAAAACTTAAAAACGGTCGCAATGCAAATGATGTACTATCTGAGATAGAGAGAAAATTTACTTTTGGAGAAGTATAATGTCATCATTGAACCTATTGCCGAGGAAGACTTAATTGAAATTTTAACTTACATCACAACCACACTTCACGAGACTGACATTGCAAAACAAATTTATTTTTTAATTCGCACACAGATACTTACGCTTGAACTTTTTCCTTTTCGTTATGCTCATATAATTGAAGAACCATATAGAACAATGGGAATACGGAAAATTCCTGTTAAAAATTATATTATTTTCTATTTTGTTGATGAAGAAGAAAAAGACGTTCATGTTTTCAGAATTTTATATAATCGACGTGAATGGAAAAATTTGATTTAATTTAAAAGTAGTAGTTTTTCACTATCTGGTTCTATCCCATGCCCTACACAATTGAATAGTAATTAATAATTAATTCACTTCGCTCCTTCATAGTAAACATAGTAATATGATATCAAAAAAATAGATTAAAGGATATGAAATTTGCAGTTTTACACGGCATAAATCATATCCTTTTGATTATATTAATTTACAGTTTGATGGTATTATTCGGTGTGTAGAATGAGCGGTTCAACAATCTGGTAAAATTGAAGGCATTAACAATAAGATTAAAACAATTAGAAGAATGGGTATGGTTATCTCGATGATGAATATTTCTTTTTAAAGTTATTCGATATGAGCAGAATTTCATATACTAGAAATCAGAAATCCCATAGAATTTGTGATTGAACCTTTTTTTCTTTGTTTTCAAATTTAAGATTCATCGTTAAAGCATATGGTTTATCATGAGGTTCTAATTCAAATTGATAAATACTGAAATAGTTAGTATCAGTACGTGGAGGGATTGCAAATACTTGATATGCTTGATCTTGTTCGTCACTTTTTTCAGTTTGATAAATATAGTCATGTTCTTGCCTAATCATTTTGTCATGTTGTGAGGTATTGGTACTACACGCGCTCATTATTAACATTAAGAAAAATAATAGAATCCTTTTCATAAAATCCTCCTGCATATAGTATTATAATACCATATAATATAAAAAAATTTGGTTAAATAATAAATTTTAGAACATAGAAATTAAATTTCAAACAATCATCCAATTTATTCAACAAACTTTTAATTCATATATTAATTATAAAAAAGCAACCGTAGTAAAAAAAATCCTTTAAAGAATTAGATGAAAATTGTCCATTGAGTAATTTTATTTATCGTGCAGTTTTTGTTTTAAAAATGATAATATAAGGTTCAGACACATTGCGACTAGTGTTATGAGTATTACGTTATTAAACCTGGATGTATATTATAGAAAATAAGAACAATAATGCTATATATGAATAACATTAAATATGTTTTTTTCTAAAATATACTTTATCAGCGTAAGCGCAAAATAAAAAGGTGTATAGAAAAGCCAAAGCTTTCATCCTATAATATTGGATAAAGCTTTGGCTAGTTTTTACACGATTCCTTCATTAGGTCACTCCAAGGTAAGAACTTATCAATTGCTTCAGGCTCTTTTACCAAGTCTTGACTAGGTAAATATTTGAATATTGTTGTCAGATATAAATATGGATCAAGATCATTTGCCTTCGCTGTTTCAATGATGCTATAGGCTGCTGCACTTGATTCTGCTC
>JAVXGI010000046.1:0-2239 GCA_036657515.1 Bacilli bacterium | reverse complement strand
CATTTATTACATTAATCTTTTATTAAGTATTTTACTCGTAAACTCATAAAAGGCTGCTCAACCACATGATAACTCAAGAAAGAAATTAAAAAAATAACAGGAACAATGATGACCCATTGAATCCGAAGTAAGAGCATTTGTAATAGCTATACTACACAAATGCAAAATAAGAACCTCACAGCACTAAAATACCAGATGAGTTGTTAGATTATATTTAACTTTTACATCAAGATACTTAAATTCTTATCCAAAATATTTCCTAGTTATCAATCTAAATCTAAAATTTTCAACCAAAACTCTTTTTTTGTTAGATCAGCATATTTTTTCTTATATGATTTTTTAAGAATCGGATAACTAAAAACTAAAACACAGAACATTAGTAAAAAATAAAATAAATAAAACAAAATAACAAATTTATTATGTACTACCTTAAATGCAGTATTATTATTCAAATCAACATATAGAACATTTTTTCTCAAAAAAACTTCAGAAAGTCTGAAATAGTTCTTCGGTACTATTAAAGTTTCTTTAGAGAAGAAAACACTAGGGATAAGAAGACCATTAAATGTAAAAATTCTTACAATTTTCCAAAAAAAACATTCTTCAACTATCTTTTTTTTGCCATAATTAACTTCTAAATAAGAAAAATCTAAATCGTTAGGTAAATATTTTTCATATTTAACCATCTTTATGATTTGTTCTCTTTTAACAACCATATCAATATTATCAAGCCAAAGATTACCATCAAAAATTAGATCTCTATAAGCCAACAATGCTATCCTAGATAAATCATACTGATTAATTAATAACCCGCGAATAATATCGAAAATATATAAATTAAGAAACCCAAAAAAGCCTCTCTGATCTATTGATAATAAATTTAAAACAGCCCATGATCTACTACTCAAATATTGTGAAAATGCATTATGTTTGACTAAAAAATCCTCTTGCCATGAACAAATCCCATTAATTGTTAGAATTTCAAAATTATTAGACACACTAAAGCACATATCATCCCCCTTAACAAAGAAAGGATAAGGCAACACATCAACATCACTTAAAGAGAATGCAAAAAACCACCAACCCCCATATTCTATTTTTTCATCCACATCATTAATTATTAAACTTTCAACTAGTTTTAAATCTAAACCACAGTTTATTGCTTCTATACCATTTTTTATTCTTGCCCCACTTTCATGAAGTATATTCGATTCTTTCTCATATAGCATAGAACCAGAAATAGCAATATTTTTTTCTCTAATAAAGGATAAAATATCATATGTTCTTAAGATACACTCTGATTCGGTAGAAGCATCATCATCCATAAATAAACAATGTGTATAACCTTTTTCCATTGCTTTTAGCAAACCAAACGTAAACCCACCAGACCCACCATAATTCTTGTTCTTATACACTTTGATTCTATCATTATCTTCAAAACCTAAATTTTGGCTATTATCAGAAACAATAACATCAATATTTTCATAATTATTAATAATATCAGCTTGAATTCTTTTTAAAGCAGGTAACAAATAATCTTGGCGATTAAAATGCGTAATTACAATTGCCAATTTAACATTATTAATTTCACAACTCTCAGTAGAGTAATAAAAATTAAATAACTCCAATTCACTTAATACATCTATTCTAAAATAAAGCAAACCTTCGCTCAAAAAATCCCATTGTACAATATCAATTTTCTTTATTTCTTTTTCTTTAGCATCTAATTCAACCTCAAATAATTTAGTATTCTTTAAATCATTATCTAAATTAAAAAAAGAAATTTTTACATATCCCTTAAATTCAAACCAACAAGCTATATCTTTAATATTGGTATGTCTCTTTAACTTATCCACACTAACACAATTAAAATAAGTATTGGTTTCAAAAAACTCATTGTTTTCAAGATTTATACTATTTTCAAATTTCGAATTTGAATTTGTTCTAAAGTACATCTCTTGCACATTACATAACTCTGTATTCGTATTAAATAATCCTCTTTGAAAAACTTTCATTTCATATCCTTTTAAATTTTTATATCTAATAAATTTGGATCACGTTAACTTAATAACTTATCCTAATGAGAGAATTTTATCACATTTAGCAACAGCACTCTTACGATGTGCAATGATTACAATTGTGATTTCTCCATTCAATTTTTGAATAGATTCATTAACTGCTTGCTCTGTTTCAACATCAAGTGCACTCGTAGCTTCATCCATGAATAAAACCTGAGGAT
>JAVXGI010000045.1:0-2342 GCA_036657515.1 Bacilli bacterium | reverse complement strand
AAAGATGAAAATGCACCAATTAAAAATATACACATAGTTGAACTCATAAAATAAAATATAGTTCTTGGAATATTTAAAAATAGCAGCTGATTCTTTAATTTCATATTTGAATTAAATCCAATTTGAACTTTATTTAATAAATTTACAAATTGATTATTTTTAACTTCAATAGTTTGATTAATTGTTAAAGCAATTGGTTTTTTAAATAGCATTTTTAAATTTATAAAAACAAATAAAGTTGAAAACAAAAATACAAAAAGAATTATTCCAATAAAAATACCTATATTAAATGTGAAGAAATTAACAGATAAAAATATGTATGAGGAAATTATTGTAAATAAACTTTGCTGAAATAATATCGAAACAAGATAACCCAATCCTCCACCAAAAATAGCAACAAGCATTGGAATTAAACTCATACATAAAGTAATTTTTGAAGTTGAAAAACCATTTGCTTTAATAATAGCTAATTGAATCTTATTTTTATTAATTCAAGTTTTAATAATTGTGAATGATAAATATATACCAATTATCAATAATATTATTGAAACTGTTAAAGAAAAGACTTGAATATAAAATTGAATAATATTTGGAAAAGAATAACGAAGTGAAATTAATGGAGAATTAAATTGTGCACTAACTTTAAATGCAACATTTGAAGTTGATCCATTCATAATTGATGATAAATTATTGTTTAAATCACTAACTCATTGATTAATATTTTTCTTATCATCAATAGTGAAAGAAAAATATGTATTTTCATTAACAAAAGGAAGTTTTGAACTAATTGCTTTATAACCAGCATTATTAACATAAACCAATATATCACTTAAAGGATCAACGATTGGTTTTTCTAATGAATTCACAGGATATGACATATCAGAAGAAATTCCAACACCTGTCAATACAAATGGTAGAGAATTTATTTCAATTTTATATTCTTGGGGTAAATCAAATAATCATTGATCAAACTCTTTTGGACTATTAATACTTAGAGCATGATTTCACGAATGAATTGGATTGGCCTTATTTGTTAATGGTATTATTTTTTTATCAGATTTCTCAATGAATTTTTCGCTAACAACAGCTTGATAATTTTGTTGAAATAAACCACTAAATCTTAAACTATTAGCAGTAGAACCAGCATATATACCTTCCATATAATCAAAGTTAATAGATAATTTTCTAAATTGATCAAATGTAATATTTGGAGAAGATAGATATGAAAATAATTTACTTACTAGATTTTTATTATATTGAATATTTGGGTTCTCATATTGAGTTATAAGTTCTTTTGCAATGCTGGTTATCATGTCAATTTTTACAACTGGTTTATTTTTATCATATTCAACTTCTAATGAAGTTAAATCATCATTAGATTGACCTGCATTGCTTTGACTATTTTCAATATTATTTTTTTCTGAGTTGCTATTAGGAGGATTTAACTTAACAAGTAATTTAGAAAAATCATAGACTAGTTTATCAAATCCATCAACAATGTAATTGTTATTAATTGAACTCAATTTATTAATAACATCAACATAATAATCGAATTTCTCAGAACTTCCAGGGGCAATACCACTAGAAATTACTAATTTATCTTTTGAAGCATTATCTTTTGATGTAATTAAATAATTTTTATTAACTTCTCTATCAAAAAAAGAAAATGACTTGCTATCTCCAACTGTAAAATTATTTTGTTCAGTGCTATTATTTGTAGTATTTAAATAGTCTAAGATAAATTCATCTCTATAATTTTCAACAAAAGTTGAATATGTTCTAGATAAATCTTGTGCATTATTTCTCAAAAAAAGTTCTATTATTTCAATATCAGTTTTCAATTGTGATTGAGGTTCATTTTTGACTGATTCTATTCAATTTTGACGTACTGGAACTTCAACACCCAAAAGAGATTGCAAAAAATCTTTATGAACAAAATTTGGATTTATTGGATCATTAATTGTAGGATCTTCTAAAATATCTTTAACTCTATCGTATATGTATTTATCTATTCCAACCAATGACGAAGTATCTAAATAGACATTGTAATAATCAATTATTTCAGTTACAGTGTTGCTTTTCAATAAAGAAAATAGTTCACTGTGAAAAGTTAAATTATCTAAAATATTTTCGTCAACATTTCAATCAACATTAATAGGACGAGACTGAATAATATTAAGTGCCGGAGGTTTTACAACGCCATTTGTAATTAAGGGATTAAGAACAGAATTGTCAGGTTGATATAAACCATAATGCATGGTTGTTTGTTGTTTAATAACACCGTTATTGAAATATCCCAAAATTTTAGGAGTTGTTGAATCAGAATCAAATACTAGATTAAT
>JAVXGI010000044.1:0-2982 GCA_036657515.1 Bacilli bacterium | reverse complement strand
AAATAAAACAATTAATTCAGTTGATTACGCATAAGGCGTATTATGTTAATTTTAGGAAAATTTAATATTCCTTATTCCTGTGAAATACCTAATTCTTCATGGTAGTTAATTAACGTAGTTTCTATATATTCAGCTGATCTTAAGATGTTTTGATCTTTCTTTTTCACTGCATTAATGTATTTTTCTACATAACCAGTAAACATTTTGGTTATATGTGCTTCCTTATCAACTAATTTTTTACCAGCTTCTTTTGTTCTAAGCACAAATACTTCATCTGAAATATATGATTCATCTTTAATTAATAATGCTTTTGAATAATCTAGACCCATTCCTTTGATATGTTTAACTTTTCTATTTACTTCAAGAATTAATGAAGCATTGTGAGTGACATGTGACCTAACAGGAATTGCAAAAGTAAGATCATTTATAGTGATTTTTACTACCCCATGTCCCCTTTCTTTGGTTGTATCCCATTTACTGTCCAAAGCATAGTAATCCAATGCATTCTTAACGATCGGATTGCCTCTGTAGAAAGAGGTATTTAACTTCTTTAATTGCATATATATTTCCATTTAAATGCAAAAAACCTCGACATTTGTCGAGGCTTTTCTAGATAGCAACAAGGAATTTGAGAGTTTAACGTGAGGATCTTCCTACCCCACATGATATACAAGGAATTTGAGAGTTTAACGTGAGGATCTTCCTACCCCACAAGCTATCTAATTACTAATATATATTAATATGCATATTAGTCAACACTGAACTAGCTAAAACATTAAAGATATACAATCAGTCAAAATAAATAATCATATTTAAATCATCTACTTACAAGAAGTGTATGCATTCTTTTTAAAATCATAAGTATATTAAGAAGCAAGTTTATAAGAATAAAAGCTATTAATGGTTTTAAAATATAACCATGAAAAACAGCTATGTATTTGATTGATGTATAGATTAGGCATAAAGATACCAGAACAATAGAACATAGAATTGAGTAGCTAATATTGTAATAAAGTTCTTCTAGTACCGATTTTTTAACATCAAAAAGTGGATCAATCGCTTTGCCTTTTTCCTCAGCTAGCTCCCGTCTTTCTTCCAATTTTTGTTCTTGATCAAAGACTAAAACTAGCACGGATAAAAGCAAGGCAGAAAAAATCGAACCTAAATTAACCAATAAGGAAATTATTTCTTTACTGTTCAATGGTATGAAAGTAATACTAATTGATAAAATTATTGGAAGGACAATGAATACAAGAAACTCTACTATTCCTATTTTATTGTTACGAGTTTGACGTAATGTTCTGAAGTGGCCTATCACTATGTCACAGATATTAATACGATTACTCATAGTCTATATCCTTAAGGCTTATATAAGCTTCTAGTGAATTCTTGATCAATTTCTTCAAACCATCTATTCAAAGATTCAGGTGTTGGTAAACCTCCCTGTACTTCAATATAGTCTGGAGCTTCTATCTCGCATAGTGCTGTTGTTTGATTTCTACCAACAGTAAAAGTTCTATTTTTACCATTTAAACTAACAACAGTTTTCACTTGCTGACATTCCTCTTCCCATACTTCTACAGCTTTAAATTGATCTGTATCTTGTGTTAAAAAATTTTTTAACAATCCAAAGTTACCTTTTTTAGGTTTCACGATTAACACTGTCTCAATGTTTTCTCGATGACCTAAATTTGAAATTCTCTGAGCTTTATCATCAATACCTGTGAACTTAGTCAGTTTAATTTCTTTAACCTGCGCTTTCTTTTTCCACTCATCAAAAGATTTATCATCTGTTAACGGCTTAAATTGTAAAACCAATCCACTTTTTTCTTTGTAATATTTATTTAGGATATTAAAAATTATAGTTTTAGCACTCACACTTTTATATGACTGAAAAAATGCAAAACCTTCATTATAGGTAAGAGGAAGTTTTAGATAGAAATAATAATTAATTAACTCAGCATTCTTTTCCGTTTTTGCATAATCTATATTCCCCGTATCAATATTTATAATATCCGACTTAAGACCATAACTTCCTTGTTGTAAAAAACCCTTAATAATTCTTGTCTTATCATCAACTTGAAGACTTACTATTCTATAAATTTTCTTTTCGTCTTCAACTATATGGAAATCTATACCTTGCTCAGTAAAACAATCTTTAAAAATTTCATATAGATCTAATCTACCTAAAATTTTATCTAAAGGAGGATAAGTATTGTGTAGTCTAAAATATTGCTGGTCATAAGTTCTTATGGTGTAAGGAGCTAAGGAATGCATATTTAATATTTTTAAAAACAAAAAAACATTTTTTCATAATTTTTAGCCAGTTAAAAGATTTTATTTAACATAAAACCTCTTATGCGATATGCTCTTCCTTTAAAGAAAGAGCTCTCTATCAAACACTATTAATGCTTCTTCTTAAGGAATGGTTGTGGATCTTTAAATCTAGGATCTATAAGCTTTTTCATTTCCTTTTCTTTTTCCACTTGTAGTCGATTCAACTCTTTTTCTTGTTCTAATTGCAATAATTTTTCTCTTCTTTCAATTTCTTGCATTCTGTTAGCTTCTAAGTATTCGTCATTTTTAATTTCTTCTGCTAACAGACCAATATATAAAGCATTCGCTTTTTCTATTGAACCATCTGATTTTGACAGTGCCATAGCCCATAAGCCAGTACGTTTCTTTCCTGTTGAAAACTCAGTTAATGCTAACTCGTAAAATACTTGTTCATTTTTTTTATTAATTATGATTTTTTCCTTAATTTTTTTAAGAAAACTCATGATATTGATTCCTAATTTACTCGTTCAATAAGTTTATCATCTCAATAATTTGGCAATATTTACAAGTTTCTTTTCTAGTTCGAACAATAGAGTTATAAATTCTTTAACTTATATGAAATTTAAATAAAAAAACCCCGACATCCTGTCGGGGTTTTTCGTATTTGCGTTCTAGGGTTAACTCCTGTCATCCCTCGCGTCCTGT
>JAVXGI010000043.1:0-3029 GCA_036657515.1 Bacilli bacterium | reverse complement strand
ATACCATTGCTAATTTAAAAATAGTTGAAAATGATGTAGACATTTTATATGGTTGCTTAAATATTAAAACCAATGAAGTTACTACAAAAACAATTGGATTAACAATGTGAAATCAACTTGTACTAACTCATTCATAGGCATTCATAGTATGAACTTTCCCTGAAGATATATCAGATGGTAATAAAATTGCATTTCAAGCAAACCCTACTATAAAAATATAAACAGTTATAGTGATTTGAAGATTGTTATTTTTAAAAATTTTTAACCCAGGGAAAAACAACAATATAGTAGTAAAAAGTAAAATCATTGCATTTGTTTGAATTGTAAAATAATTAAAAGATGAAAATCATAAATTACTTGTATGGTCTGGCGGAATTGATTCTGCACCATCTTTATAAAAGAAAAAAACACAAGCTGGCAATAATACAATTCATAAACATAAAATTAAGCTTCTTCTTCATGAACCTCATTTATATTTTTCTTTCAAATGATCATCTTGTTGAAACAATAAAGTTTTATAGTAGTTTAAAGACTCTTTATTTGTTTTTGATAAAAAATAAAAGAATAAGAAAATACTAAATAAAGGAATAAAAGAAAGTATATTAAATCATCCAATTAATTTCCGATCTGATTTTATAAAATCACATCCGGTTTTGATTGATCAAATAGATGAAAAAAGATATCAAGTTAAAAAAACGGGGAAAAGTGCTCTTTCTAATCTTACACTCACTGGAAGATTATCCAATGTAAATGATTGATTTCCATTTGTGTAAGATAATACAAGTAATAACACAAAAATAATAAATGAAGATGCCAATAAAAATTGTTGGAAAATTATTTTTATTGAAAATTTAAATTCTATATTATCAACATTTTTTATATCAAAAAATTTGCTAACTGATATGTTTTTCATAACTAAATTCCTTAATAATATATTTAATAATATTACATTAAATATTCTATTAAGGAATATAAATTTTAAATAATCAGTTAATTTAAAATACTATTCAAATTATTTTTTCTATAGATAAATAATGTGTAAATAAAATTGATAATCATTATTAATAATAAAGTTAAAAATCCATACATTAGATTTGGAATACTAATAAAGTTGTTTACAAATATTGCAGCTGTTGAGAAAAGGAAAGATTGGAAAGCAATCATAGATAATCAAACAAATAAGGTTCCAAATAATACTGAGGATATGAAAATTGGGAAGAATACAAATAATGCACTAAATATATTGTGTCTATTAGAATATCCCATTAATTTCATAATTAGAATAATTTTTTTAATTTCTTCCATCATTTGTGATGTCAAAATCAATATAACAAAAATAATTATTGGTAATAATATCGACATTAATAAAGTTTGTAACGTTTCTAATGTAAGAAATATAGAACCATTCAACTCTTTTTCTAATGAATAATTTTCAAGGCCACTTAATATTATAGGTATTATATTTTCCTGGAATCAATCTTGTCCAACTATTTTAAGAAATAAATCCGGACTTGTACCAAATGTACTTGAAACTATCTTATCTACTATTTGAAAGTGTAATAATCTTGTTCCATTTTTTTCATTATATGCTTTTATCATTATAAGTTCTTGTGGCGTATTTCCATCGGGGATAAGAGCTCTTCCGAAATCCTTGGGGATATTTCATTGTAAAATTTCATTAGTTCCACGGTCACTTACACTAAATCTTGAAAAATTACCATACAAACCAAATAGCGAATAAAATGAAAGAGTTTTTGATAAAATTAATGGCTCTTTTTCTATAGAAAATATTCCATTATATATAGGCATATCAACATATGGCAACATTGTTGTATACCCTCCTCTTTCAAGCCTTACTACACCTTGACTTAATCTTGTAATCTGATTAGCTTTTTTCTGGCTTATGAAAAATTCTTCACCAAATGAAGTCGAGTTAATTCCCACAACTTTGAAAGTATAGTTATTAGTTAAACTCACATCCAATATTTTTTCAGAATATCTAAAATATGAATTTAAAACATCTAATGTTAATGTATCACCAACTTTTAATCCATATTTATATGCTGCACCATTATTGATAATAATGTTGTTTTCATTACTATCTAATAAATGGCCTATAGGATTATTATCATTATCTTTTAAAGACATGAATTTAGAGTTTGGCTGTATTCCATAAATTTTGTATTTTGAATTAATTTTAGAACTTCTAATATTTGCATCAACATATGTGTAATATTCAATTTGATCATTAAAGTATGGAATTGTACCATAAGAGATTTTTATATCAGCATTTGATAAATCTTCTTTACCATATACTTTTCCAATAAATGTCAAAAAGTTGTTTTTAAATTTTATTTTAGGACGTGAATCTATTACGCTATTAGCATCCAAGCTTCATTTATTTTTTGCGGGGTCTTTTATTGCAAAAGTTTTAAACTCAGCACCCAAATCCGGATCATTTGCAATCATATCTAAAAATATTTTGTCTTGACTTTCAACTTTATAAACAATTTCAGGATTTAAATTATTTTTTACTAAATCTCAAAGATTAACTCCATTTTTAATTTCTATATCTATTAATCATTTACTAAATACAACATTTCTAAAAGTATCAATATAACTCTTTATACGATTTATAAATTCTTCAGACAATAATGCAATATTTGAAAAATATAACAATCTGCCATCATTTCCTTTTTTATGTTCTCAAGTTGACGTACCATTAGGGTGATTAACTTTTTCTAAAACTTTTAAATCATTTGCAATATATGGGAGTGCACTCAATGTAGGATCATGAGGGTATATTGGTGCATACATATCATATATACCTTTTTCTTTATCAGAAAAACCAAGTTCAGAATATTTTTGAGTTTTATATAAACCACCTTGTTCAGATGGGGTCACTAAGTCCATACTGTAGTTGTATTGTTTATTTGAATTTGTAAGTGTTTGTGCCAAATTTAATTTTTCAGAGAAAGATGAAAATGCACCAATTAAAAATATACACATAGTTGAACTCATAAAATAAA
>JAVXGI010000042.1:0-3165 GCA_036657515.1 Bacilli bacterium | reverse complement strand
CAAATAAAAATCCCTTGATGTATTAATAAAATACGTCAAGGGATTGAATTTATAATTTTGGTGGAGCAGACGAGGATCGAACTCGCTACCTCCTCCATGCCATGGAGGCGCTCTCCCAGGTGAGCTACTGCCCCAAAATTATTTCACGCCTATTTATTTTAGCGTGAAACAACTTAAATTTCAATAATTAATATTTTGATTTGCTGCTAGATCTTCTACCGCTTCCGCCGTAGTTACCTCTAGACTCGCCTGCTCTACTACTAGTAGAACGTGCTGTTCCATATGATGATCTTGAAGAAGAGTATCCACCAGTACTTGCTGGTCTATCTCCACTTGGTCTTCTATCATATGATCTTGGAGCGCTTGATCCTCTATCAAATGAAGGTCTATCTCCACCGAATGATGGTCTATCATTGTTATATGATGGTCTATCTCCGCTTGGTCTTCTATCATATGATCTTGATGAATTTCCATCAGAACTTCTGCCGCTATAGCCGGAAGATGATCTTCCTTCATAACTTCTTCCGCCTGAACTTCTTCCGCCAGAACTTCTTCCACCAGAACTTCTTCCACCAAATGATCTGCTTCCGCCAGAATTACTTCTGCGTTCTTTAGCTTCGCTATATTCAACGTGAACTGTTCTGCTGCCGAATTCTTTATCATTGATAGTTTCGATTAAGTTTTCAATCTTATCTTTTGGTAATTCAAAGAATGAATAGGTTTCCTTTAAATATACATCTAAGAAGTCTTCTTCAGTAATTGAAGTAAAGTATTTAACGATAAAGTGTTTTAATCCATCATTATCTAAATTATCGGTAGTACCGATATTGATAAAGAATCTTTGGGAATTTCCGTTTGATTCTGGTCTTGATGAACTTCTTTCACTTCTTTCACGTCTTGGACTTTCTTCTCCAGTACTTTCGCCAGTACTTCTTTTTTCAACAACTACTTGTTTTCTAAGTAATGCTGCTGCAAGGGTTAATGGATCTACTTCAGTGCCTTCTTCAAGCCATGAAGCTAATGTTTCATTGATTAAATCCTTGTATTCTTTTAAGTTTTCTTGTGTAATTTCTTTGATGTTGACTAATTGATTTTTTGCTGACATAATTTGTCCTTCTTTTCCTTCAGGTAATACGTACCTTTTAATTTTATCGTTTGTTAGTATCTCATATGTGAGTAATTTTTTGGTAGTATTTCTGCCAACAAATGTGTAGCTTACACCTTTGGCATTGGCACGGCCGGTTCTTCCAATTCTATGGACATAATACTCATCGTCTTCTGGAAGATCGAAGTTTACAACGATATCAACATCGTTAACATCTAATCCTCTTGCTGCAACGTCTGTTGCTAATAAAATATGGGTCTCATTATTTCTTATGGACCTCATGGCATCATCACGCTTGTTTTGTGTCAAATCACCATGAATATAGGTGATTGAGAAACCCTCGTTATAGAGCGTTTTAAATATCTTATCAACTTTTCTTTTTGTTCTAACAAAAACAAACATTTTGTTAAACTTTGAAACCATAATCAAACGTTTTAAGGCTTCAATTTTGTCGTCTTCTTTTACTTGAACAAAGAATTGATCAATGCTTTTGAAAACACTTAAATCTCTCTTTGAAACAAGGAACTCGGCATCATGTTGATATTTCTTTGACATTTCTCTAATGTCATTTGAAATAGTTGCACTAAATAATATAGTTTGATGTGGTGTCTTGATGTTTGACAATATGCTATCAATATCAGGTTTAAAACCCATATTAAGCATTTCATCACATTCATCTAAAACCAGGAACATTATATCTGATAGTTTTATTGTATGTCTATCAACATGATCTAACATTCTTCCTGGAGTAGAAACAATAATTTGTGGTCTCTTTTTAAGAGCACTTATTTGTCTTCCAATTGGTTGTCCACCATAAATTGGGAGAGCTCTTATACCCTTCATATACTTTGAAAATTTGTTAATTTCAATGCAACTTTGGATTGCAAGTTCTCTTGTTGGAACCAAAATTAATGTTTGTATTTTTTCACTATTAATATTGATTTTTTCTAACATTGGAATAATATATGCTGCGGTTTTACCAGTTCCTGTTGGAGCTTCACCGATAATGTCTTTATTTGCAGTTATCAATTCAAAACTCTTTTCTTGAATCGACGTTAATGTTTCATAACCTAATTCTACTATTGCCTTTCTAATCTCGTCGTTTATTCTAATCTCGTTAAAATTCATCTATTTCCCCTTTTGCTACCGAATAAGTTTACCACAAAGGACATGCAAACGCTCATTTTATTTCATTTATTTTTAGAACACAAAAACATAATAATATTAGTACAATTTTTATTTAGTTTTTTTGTATTTTAAAATGCAAAAAAACTGAATAAAAATAACAATATTTTAAGATAAATACATTAACTATTATTGATTTAATAGCTCATTTTTAATATGAAGACGACATAAATCGATAATAGATTTATGATAATAGTCAATTGTATTTTCTTCTTCATTGTTATAAACAAATGAATGTGGAAAAACAGAAGAATAACGACCAATATTATTAAAATAAATAACAGTGTCATAATCTACATATTTTTCACTTGCACCAGCCCACTCATAATAAAAATATGAATCTTTGAGAATTGATAAATCATTATGAAAATTCATAAGCACTATGTACACAGCTTTATGTTCATAAAATGTTTCAAAAATTTGATTTAGAAAATCAACAGTAAGTAAATTTTGTTTATTATAAATGTCTATTGCGTAAATAGAAAATAATAAGTTTGGTCTTGGACATCCACTTCTTGAAAATTCATGGTAACTTTTTATTTTTTTAAAAATGTTTGATTCTTCACCGAAATAACAAAAATCTACATTATTTTTCTCAAAAAATTCAATATTTTTATCAAATAGAGTTTGATTACACGAAGATAGAGACATAGAAATTATAAAACCAAGACCCATAAGTATTTTTCTTTTCATAACACACTCCTTAATTTAGATAGAATTTTTAATAGTTGATTTTAAAAATGTTTTAATGAATCAAAACATTTTTAAAGCTAGAGCAACATCAATTTTATTTACTTTATGCAAAGCTAAGAACGTTGAGAATAAAGTGACGATCAGCGATATAAAAATTACTACAACAAATGATATTGGAACCA
>JAVXGI010000041.1:0-3634 GCA_036657515.1 Bacilli bacterium | reverse complement strand
ATAGACCAAATACAGATTTATTTACAAGGTTAATGAATTAAAACATTGCTACTTCATTCATTTAAGTATCAATCTCTAATATGCTATTGTTTATTTTGTTTAATAGATAGTTTTCAAGTAAAACAAATGAATAGTTAATTATAAAAAAACCAACCATGAAAATGATTGGTTTTTATTGTTGGTTTAGATATTAAGTTTTTAAATCATTTGATGCAATAACTTTTTTAATTTATTTCTATCAAGTCTAATCTCTTGTTGATTAAATCAAATATTTTATTCAATTCATCCATCATGCTTAGCTTGTCTCTTTATTATTATATAGTTATTCCATATTCTAATTTAACTTGTTCTTCTAAAACTTTTAATGGGATTTCGCCATTTCTTAAAAATAAATCAAATAATTTTTTAACAGCAACTTTGTCTGTAACTAAATTTGTATTTAATTTTGTAGATACTAAATTATACAAATTCTCAAATATAATTTTTCCAAGCATATAACCAGTAGCTTGTGATGGCATAACTGCATATCTTATAGATTCTGAATTAATATCACCAATTGATAATGCAGAGTTTGCACTCATAAAATCTCTCACTTGTTTAATTGAAGCTCCATATGGTAATGTTGAGTCACCATTTGTTCCTTTATAATGAATAGCAGTATCAAGTGCAAGACGCATATTTCTCAATTGTGCTTCATTTAAAAAACCATAGTATTGTAACATGTTGGCTAATTTAATTGAGTTTTCAGTTTTAGCAGTATCATCATTTCCAATAACTTTACTAAAATAAACCCCACCATGCAATGATTTCATTTGAGCTGTTAATTCATTAACTTTTGTTGAATCTCAATTAGGCACTAACCCTTTTGCATTAGTTCAAACAGATGGCATTCTTGTAGTTGCATCTAAAGTAGATCCATATACTTCTAATTCATTTGTATATCATTCAACAAATACAGCTCATCCTTCATGGAATGCACCATTTGTGAAAGTATAACCAGGTCCTACTCCATTTTGACCATCTCCACCTTGTAAATATTCTGTTCAATATTGTTGTTGAGTATGATGTCCCATTTTTCCTTCATGCGTTGTTAATGAACTAACACTTCATTTCGGTAAAGAGTAATAAGGATCACAATTATACTGGAATTGACCTGAACCTCTAGGTCCTTCGAGACCAACCCCCACATCTTCACGGATGTTATAGTTATATGGTGAAATAACATAATCACTAATTGGATTAAATGAATCATTAAAAAGTGTATCTGTTTTATTTTTAAAATCAATATAATCATTTAATGATAATACGGCTCCAGCTAATGCTTGTTTTCCACTAACTGTACCAGTTGTTAATCCATTAATGGTAGTTGCATTTGTTCATTGTGTTTCATACCCTTGTTGTATGATGGTATTTTTATATTTTAATAATTCACCAGTTGGATTAGTTCAATACTTATCGATAAAAGCATTTTTTTCATTATCATCTGCAAAGTGTTCACGACCTCAAAAGAAATCTTCTTGATTTAATCATTTATTGAATTTTACAAAATCATCATTTCCACTCAAAGCTACTGAGCTAGGATTGTTTGGTCCAATACCATCATTATCATAAATTATAGGTGAAGATAAATTGCCAGCAATAATCGCTTTAGCTTGTGTGGCAAGTCCCTTCATATTATTAGTACCTAATTTAGAAAACTCAATTCCTTTTGTATAAATAGCTGGGGCTAAGTCATTAATAGAATTATTGTTAAATAAGAGTTGTTGATAAACATCATTGCCATTTTTTTTAATATATGGGAAAGCCACATCTTTTATTTTCATATTTCCAATACCGATGTTTTGAGTTGTTAAGTCAGTTTGTGTGAAACCCAATCCATAGATTTTGACATTATTGCTAGCAACTATTGTTCTTTCAACCTCGTTATTATTTGTTTTTTGAAGTTGAAGAGCTTTATTAGTAGTAATAACGGGGCCATATGATGCATCACTACCATAATATTCACCACCACCATAGTAAACAATGAATTCATTTAATGAATTTCTTAAATCAACAAGTTGTTTTTTCAATTGAACTTTATCAATAGTTGATTTGCTTGTTATATCTAAAAAAACTTTATCAAAGTAATTGTTGCTAGTATTTTGATTCACAAAGTCTTGCAAAGTAATTGTGTCTGAATTAGATTTTGCAAATATATCAACCTCATCTCTATAGAAAAAACCAACCAATTGATTTATTAGTGCTTTTTTCTGAATAGAAGATGGCATATATCCAAATGTAGCCCCAGTTTGCAATGCCATTTTATATTGATTAACAATATCTGATGCTTGAGTTATTTTGCTTAATAAATTGTTTAATAAATTTTTATCTGGTGTAGCGCTTGTGTCCGGGTCTCCAGTTGCTTCATTAATTGGATAAATATTTATAGCATCCGATACATATTTTCTAATATGATTCGAAGACGTTGATAAAATTTGATCGCCGTTAATAGGGTTGGCTCCTAGAAAAAAAGTTCCAGCTTCAATATTTTTTTGTTTAATTTCTCATTGTAATATATATGAATCAATTCATATCATTTCATTTTGGTTCAATACAGTGTTTAGTTTAACAGTGTTAAGTGCATCAATTGCATTTTTGGCATTATTTGTTAATCCATCAAATACTTTTTGTGGATTTGATACATCAAACATTGGTAAAGTAGCATCATTTGAAGTTAGGAAACTCTTTTCCTTATTTAAATAACTATTGTTTATAGTTATTAGAGATTGCTTAGTGTCTTTTTGGGTCAATACAACTGGTACTGTAATCGCAGTTACAAGTGCACCAACACCAAGTATTGAACTAGTTGAGATTATGCTTATTTTCTTTTTATATCAAGGAGTACCTTCTGGGTCTGTTTTTATTTTTTTAACCATATCATTAAAATTAAAAGAGTTGCTTTTTTTATTTTCATTGTCATTATTCATAATTTGCTCCATATTTTTTAAATAAAATACACATAAAAAACTATGTGTTACTTTATTTATAACCTTTTTTTTTTTTTTGTAAATTTATGTAATTTTTATCAAAAAGTGAGTAAATAACAAAAACCTACAAACATATTAATTTGTAGGTTTTTGTTAATAAAAATTGTTTTATAAACTATTCTAATTCACTTAATTCTTTAGCAATGGTTGGTAAAGATTTGATTAATTTTAGTTCATATTTAATATCTTTTATTTCTTTATCAATTGAATCTAATCTTGCATTTGTTTCAACAAATCTCTCATTAGTTTCTTTTTTGAAACTCTTCAATTCATTCATTATATCAGTTAAGCTAGGTTCATTTTCTTTTACTGGCATTTTTGTACACTCTGAATATATTTTATAATCATTTTCAGCATTTTCAACTTTTGTCCTTACATTAGACATAGTTTTAAAAAGAGCTATTGTTTGTTTTTTATTTAAAATATCTGGGATAGTGATAACCTCCTACACTTATATATAGGTGGATGAGAATAAGAATATCTTATTTTTTCTTTGAAAATATTTTCAAATAGTTTGTATTTTAATAAAAAAACACACCATCAATAAATGTTAATAAAGCGTTATGTGTTTGTATTCATTAATAGAGTTTATAATTTATATATAGATA
>JAVXGI010000040.1:0-3856 GCA_036657515.1 Bacilli bacterium | reverse complement strand
GTATTATATAGAATATACATGACTATATCAATTATTTTTACTTTATTTACTAATATAGTTACTATTATTAAATAGAGTTTAGGGACGAATTTAATGAAATATTAAATAAAGTAAAAAAATAGTAAAATACATAGTAATTTATTAATACATTTTATCTATTAAAAAGAGAATTATACATTTTTTTAAAAATTTAGTTGTATTATATTTATATATAAAGAGGAACAAACTTTATGAAATTAAAGACAATGGTTATCATTTCAACAATTAATTTAGTATTTTGTTTGGTATTATTTGCACTATTTTTTCCAACGATAGAAATTTTTGGATTTGAGCACCAAATTGCCTCACCAGGTGATGCATTATTACATATTACTATTTCTCCAGAAACGTTGTTTGGTGTATTAAGCAGTAATTTTTACTCTCTTGGAATTAAATATGCAAATTTTTCATTTTTTATTTTACAAATTATATCTCTGATATTAGGAGTACTTTCTATTATATTAATAATTTTAAAAAAAGAAAAAATGATATTAATTACTATGCTTTGTTCAGTAATAGCTACATTAATTACATCAATTCTTTCATTATCATTGTTCTACAATAAAATGTCTTTAAATATCTTTTCTAGTATTTTATTTGTTCTAAGTCTTGCTAACTGTGTATTTTATTTCTTTGTCGTTTTTCTTAAAAAACAAAAAATTAAAAACACTTAACAACAAACTTAATAAAGTAATGTAATTAAACGGAGAATATATGGAAAAAAGATTAAAATTAATTGTTTTATTGTTTACGATGTTCTCTACTTTAGTTTCATGCAATCATAATATTGATTATTCATTGTAAGAAACTGCATATGGAATGAAAGGAACTGAACTTTATTGTTGCAAAATAGCTGACAATGCTTGGAAATGTGGAGCTCTTGAAGGAACTAATAGAAATAAAACATTTGAAGAATTAAAAATGATTCAAGAATCATATCCTTGCCCATTAGATACTATGAAAACTATTCTTGCAAAATTTCCTGATAAAGCAAGAAAAGAAATTTTTGTATTAATTATAGATTTTCCTTTAACATCTGCTAGTTGTAGAGGAAAAACACCTAACTTTCAAACAGCATCCTTTTTAAACGGCGAATTAGGATTAATATAGCAATTTGTTATATCTTACTTGCAATAATTAAAGCTATTTATATTAAATAAATGATAATAATTGATAAAGTATCGTTATAGATATATAATTTTATTGCTTGGGGATGTACTGGTTTCGACAGGGATACGTTTGGCTCTAACTGCAGTCGAGTGATGACGTTATCATCAAAAAACAATTATCTGGCAACAGAAACATGTCTTACGCAGCTGCTTAATTAATTAAGTCCTAACATAATTGGCCCGTTAATCGGGAGTGCGCGCTACCTAAGGTTTTGCCTTTCACGCTTAGATCTAGTGTCATAACAAAAGGATTGAATGATCATATGACTATGTTGATTATTTGAAAAACTATAGTCTACTGCTTTAACGATTTGCATGTGTTAAGTTAAAGCATAAATACAAACACATGATAAACTGTAGACGTTATTGTAGGACTATTCTTGGACCGGAGTTCGATTCTCCGCATCTCCACCATGAATATGACATTAAAGTGGTACTTCTCGAAGTACCACTTTTTATTTTATGTTGTTTTAGATAATGTAAAGAATTTGTAAAAGACAAAATAATAATGCATAAAAAAGCAAAAATAAAAATGCTAGTTTTTTAAAATGTTCACAATGACAATAGCGTATTTATGAGCATCTATTTTATTATGTAAATTTGTGTTGTCTCTTTTATAAAATACATGATTTTATTATTAATAAAACTAAATATTTTAGTTTGTCTTAAGTTAAATTCTTTTCATAAACTAATGACGTATTAACTATATTATTTGCAATAGCAAAGCTTACTTAATTAGTCTAATGTAGATTAAACAAACACTTAATTTAGATATAACAAAAATGCAACGAAATTTCGCCAGTATGCAACTTTATGTTCATTGTTATTACTTTGCTAATTCGTTATAATGTATGAGCATTATGTGTAATGCTGAAAAAGAAAGAGAGAAAATAATTAATGACTGTAGGAGAAAGAATACAAAAACTACGTAAACAAAAAGGATATTCACAAGAAAAATTAGCTGAATATTTATCTGTTTCTCGTCAGGCAATTTCTAAATGGGAAAAGAATGTTTGTGAGCCAAATATAGAATGTTTGACTAGGATGTCAAAATTATTTGATGTTAATTTAGATTATTTGCTAACTGGTGAAGTCATAAATGAAGAAGATAAAAAAATAAACACAACAGAAAAGCATAATACTGGTTCTCTTTTTTCAGATAAAAAAGATATTCTTCTTTTAATTACAATTTTATTTTCACTTTGTACTTTTATTGGATTGTTTATTTATGCCTTATTAAATCCTTTATATGTGAACCAACAAACTTCATTCATTTTTTGGTATATTCAAATATTCCAATCTAGTGGAACTTGGTTTCGTATTTTAGTTTTCTTATCTGTATTTATAAATATCTTCTCACTTGTTGTATTTCTAAAAAGAGGAAAAAAGAAATAATTTATAAAATTGCTTTATCACTATCAAGTAGAAATAGGAGTTATAGGTGAAGGATATTTAATTGGTATTGACTTAACAACTAATAAAAATTTAAGTGAAATAGTTGAAAATTCTAAACACGAAATCGTAAACTGAACAATTTAGCGTAACTATAAATTAGCAAATTCACGCGTTCTATTACTAGCGTGAAAATTGGTGAATCATGGAATTCAGTTGTGTTAAAAAATTTAACTTGGAGCTTAGACTACGAAGGCTCTCATTATGGTGATTTTGCTGAACGTATTTAAGATTCTATTCTATTTTAAAAGGATTAGAATAGTATGCTTTCATCATTGTTAATAATTTTTCTGGAGAGTCTTTCATGCTATCTTTAATCCAAGCGATAATCCAACCATATAATCCATAACTAAGGAAGCTTAATCCATATTTTTCAATATCAGTTTGTGGAACTATTGTATTTTTAATTCGATTTTGTATAGTATTTTCGATGATTTTAGTTAATTGTTGTTTATATAGTATTGTATAAAATTCTTTATTTTCTAGATAATGTTTAGATATTTCATAAAGTAGAGTAGATATATTTTTATTATTAATACTTTTATAGTAACTATCGAATTCATCAGCAAGATTATTTTCATATTGATACAATATATCTTCAATTGATTTAAAGTTACGATAAAAAGTTGCTCTTCCAACTTGAGCTAGAATAGTTATTTGAGAAATACTTATTTCCTTAATATTTTTTGTTGATAATAGACTTAATGTTGCATTTAGTAATTGTTTTTTTGCAAAAGTTTGTTTTTGAAGATTATTCATGATGATACAATTTAGCCTCCAATGTCTCATTTTTAAAATTTGTGTTGATACAATTGACACATCGATGATGTGGTGATAAACTTGTCTCGACATTATGATACTAAAGAAATATTGTATTGTAAATGTGAAAGGAATTTTGGAGGTAAAAAAAAGATGAAAAAATCATTAATTTTGTTAGGTGTCTTTTCATTATTAGATTTAATTTTAGTTATTACATTCACTCATGTTAATAACGGAAATGATTTTGCCTACTATTTTTTACCAGCAATATTTCTGGAGATAGCAATTTTCGGAAGCATCATTATCTATGAAGTTTCAAAAAAAGGAGGAAAAAAAGATGATTAGTTTAATAACATCTGCTGTTTTAGGGTTAAGCGTATTAGGAGGTGGTTTAAATTCAACTCCGAGTGAAAATTTAGGAAAAATAGGACATAATG
>JAVXGI010000039.1:0-4052 GCA_036657515.1 Bacilli bacterium | reverse complement strand
CAATCTAATTACTTATTTCTCAAAATTTTTGTAAGATATTTTCACTTTCACCCAACAATATATTATTGTGGGGTATGACTATTTCGAAAATATTAAATAAAAAACAAACATTAGCATTTTTTAAATCTGTTTCTAATGTAAGAACAAGAGTTGAAAACTTTGAAAATGATTATAAAATATATTCAGAGTGTACTAAAATGAAAAACAAAGAAAAACAAATCACCTTAGAATCTCTTTATAATTTAATCATCACTACTAAAGATGAAACAAATGCAAGATTTGATGATATTAAAAAACAAATAAAAGGTGTAAAAAGGCAAACAAATGCAAGGTTAAATAAATTAGAAAGAGAAGTTAAAAAAGAAATCAACAATTTAGATACTAAATTAAACAATGTTATTGAACTAAACAATCTTAAAGTTTAATATCTAAATACTATTAAAAACACATCATCAACTTTTCTTGGTGATGTGTTTTTTAATTAAATTACTTATATTTCAAAAATTTAATGAAGAAGTTTAAAAAGATATCAACAATTAGTAAATATAAAGAAAATATTAGTTGGCTTATTTAGCGACTATGTTAAAAGCACTGTATTCATTAACATAAAAAAGATTCCACACAAAAATAAAACTACAGAAAATAGAATCATAATTGCAAATCTATTTTTTAATCAGAATGCTTTGAATTGGCCATATGTGTGCAAAGCATGTTCATGTTGAGCATGACTATGTCTTCATTTATACACATAAAACATTGATATAAAAAATAAAACTAAAAAAATAGCGCCAAGCAAATAGTAAACTCAACTTTTAGCACCTGTATAATTTATTTGTTCTGAAACACTTGAAGAATTAAGTAAAAAAATATCTAATAGATTCATAATAAAATTCCTTAAATACTAATTTATAATAATACAAAACACTAATTAAAAATAAAAAAAAGTAATAATAAATTATTACTTTTTTTTATTTTGTTTAAAATTGATCAACTAATAAAAATTAATTTTTTAGTGGAACAATTTCGATAATAGGATCACCTTTTTTTACAGTATCACCATTCTTCTTTAAAATTTTAACTTCACGTCCTTTTAAAGATTCATCTAATACAATAATTGGGGTAATTGAAGATTTCGCTAATGCTTTAATATCATTCATCTTCACTTTTACAACTTCGTCACCTAATTTAATAGCATCACCTGTTTGTAATTTTGTAGAGAAAACATTTGCATCTTTTCCATCTTTAGTTTTTAAATTGATTGAATCAATTCCAATGTGTAATAGAATTTGAGTTCCTCCAGCGGTTTCAAAAGTATATGCATGTTTAGTATTAAATACTAAAGACATTTTTCCTTTGACTGGAGCAACAAAGTTTCCATTAGAAGGATTTATTGCTAATCCTGTTCCTAACATTTCATTGCTAAATGTTTCGTCAGGAATATTTTCAGATAGAACAATTTTTCCATCAACTGGTGCTTTGATAATTACTTTTTCAGTACTAGTTTGAGTCATTGGTTGAGATTGTTTAGTTGAATTAACTTCAGCATTAGATTCAATGATAGAAAAATATTTTTCTTTCATTGTTGGGTTATCTGCAATATCTTTCATAATATCTTTAATATTATTTTTTAAAATATCAGCCATTCCACCATATACTGAATAAACAGATTGAGGAGATGGTTTAATCACACCTTTTGCACCTAATTCTTTTGTTAATTTTTCACAATCAACAGATGATTGATTAGTAACTTGAATACGTAATTTCGTAATACAAGCATCAACATTTTTAATGTTTTCAATTCCACCATATGCACTAATAACATGTAAAGCCAAAAGTTTATCTTCATTTAAATTTAATTCAGAATTTTGAGCTTTCTTTAAAAAATCTTGTTTAGAGAATAATTTTGTATTTTCACCTCTACCAGGAGTTTGAATATTAAACTTCTTAATTGCTCAATAAAAGAAGAAGAAATAAATCGGTAGATAAACTAAACCAATAAGTAATGCTCATCATGCATTAGAACCATTAGGAATTTGAATACCACCATAAATTATTCAATCAATCATACCACCTGAGAAAGTCATACCAATATGTGGAGCTAATTCAGGTGCGCCTGTTGCTTGAACAATTAAACCGATTCAGTTCATTAATCCAAATGAGAAAGCACACATAATTGCATGGAATCCTCAGAATAATCAAGGAGCTAAGAATAAGAATGTAAATTCTAAAGGTTCTGTAATTCCAGTTAAGAAAGAAGTAAAACCAGCTGACACAATAATTGAAGCAGCAACTTTACGATTTCCTTTTGGAACAACCATAATCATTGCAAATGCAGCGGCTGGAAGACCAAACATCATGAATGGATATTTACCCATCATATATTGACCGATATTTACACCTGAAATTCCGTTATTAACAGATTCTTGTCATGGTAATGAACCAGATGAAATATCAGAGAACATAATTGTATGGAATGCTCCCCCACCACCTAATATTTGTACTTTTTGACCAACTAAGAAACTATTTGTAAATGCTCAAATTCCTTGATCGCCATCAATTGAACCTGTTATAGTTCCTTTATAGCCACCTATTGCTTGAGCAATACTACCTCAAGTCGCTTGAGTAGTTCCATCTAATGATAATTTAATTCCTTCAGCTGTAATAGCAGCACCTGATAAACTTAAAGATCCACCAACTGATGAATATCATAAAGGTGAATAGAAAGCATGGTGTAGACCAAAAGGCACTAAAGCTCTTTCGATATAACCGAATGCAAATGAGTTAAAACCAACAGCGCTTGCTAAACCGATTCCAATATAGTTAAATGCAATTCCAATTAATGGTCAAATCATTAAAACTAAAATTGTAACTGGAAATAATATTCCGAATGTGGCAACTGGAATAAATCTAACCCCAGAAAAAAATCCAATTACTGGAGGTAACTGGATGTTTTTGAATTTATTAAAAATAAATGCCACTAAAAACCCTACTATAAATCCACCAAACACTGAAGTAGATAATTGGTTAAGACCTAAAACAGAAGAGAATAAAGAAGTTGGCAACCCAAATTTTGCTTCACCTAAACTTCCTGGCAAATAAAATAATAAATTATATCCAATGACCTCTGTCAACGGACTACCGTTAGTTCCTATAGTCCCTGTTATTTCAGCAGTTACAGGACTAATTAAAGCGGATTGAATACCGCCAAATACTAAATATCCAACAAAAGCAGATAAGGCAGCAGGACCAGCATCGCCAGTAAAGGCAATGGCTATTGCAATTGCAAATAGAACTGGTAAAGCCCCAAAAATTACATCACCTGGAATTTTCAGAAAGTTACCAAAAATTTCCAATCCAGCATTTCCGCCGGCATTTGTCACAATTGCAGCACCTACTCCTAGAAATAATCCAGCAATAGGAAGCATGGCAATTGGCAACATTAATCCACGAGAAAGTTTAGAGATGAATTCTCTAGTAGCGCCTTTTCGTTCAGCTTTATCTTTGTGATGAGCTTTACCAAAAGTCTTTTTAAACTTTCCGCCGATTACATGTAAATAATTTTCCACATTTAATCTCCTTTTTAAAATTTGGTAACCAAAACAAAATACCAATAACAAAACAAAATACTAATAATATATATGATTTTAATTACCAATATAAATTATGTCATATTATATTATCAATAAAGGTAAATGTTTTTTTGTAATAAATCAAACAATGTTATTAAGATAAATCATCTTAAAGATTAATAAAATCATATAAATTTTCAAAAACAAAAAATGTTATAAATAAATAGACATATCAAACTTTTATATTAGTACTCTTGATAGTAATACTTCAAGCTTCACTTTTATGTTGTATTATTTTCTTTCTCTTGCAAAAGAATCGATCGAAAATGTTACATTGAATAGCGATTTCACAATTAACATGGCTTTGAAAAGTGCTGATCAAGCAAAGAATATCTCTTTTTATTTACAAATAATAAATGGTGTAACTCAAAAAAGTCTTTATAAAACTAAGTTAACTTTTAATAATGAGACTTTATTTCCAAA
>JAVXGI010000038.1:0-5296 GCA_036657515.1 Bacilli bacterium | reverse complement strand
TTTCTTCATTATTTATGTTTTTCAACATTGATTATTCAATCAATGATTTAAAAACACAAAGCAATGCTTCTGATGTTGTATTGACTAAAAAATATAGTGCTTCAAATCCTGTCTATAAGTATGGAAAAACAGATGATAAAGGGAATATAATTTTAACTCCTATCACTAAGGATGTTACTATTTCGAATTATAGTTATAATTCTGCTTTGCCTATAAATGATGCAAGCGGTTTTGCTAATAATGTTATATTTCCATATTCAACTAATGACTTTACTAACCCGGATGTTAATGCGAATTGAACCATTCAACCTGGGGAAATAGAACCTGCGTATTATGATAAATATTTGCCAAGATATGCAAATAGAAAAAAAGGAATATTGAGAACCAATGCAACCAACACTAGTATTTTAGGTTCAGCAATGCCTCAAGACATAAATATAAATAGACATAGCAACTGAAGAGGAATTGGATGACAAATGAGAAATCCGGATTCTGGAATTGAAATTTTTGATCCAATTAATTTAGTGTTTGACCCCAATTCAACAACCCCAAAGATTTTAGGTTATTTTAGTAATGGAGTTATAAATAATCAAACTTCTATGCATTATGGATTGTATCAACCAAAATCTAATGTTGTTGACCATTTGATAACGAATGGTGTTGTCAAACAACCTGCTATTAATTTGATTCCATCATACCCTATTACAATTAATTGAAATATTGATAAATCACTTTTAAATAATTTATCATTCTACGGTGATTTATTTAATTCATTACTTACTAACGTTAGAACTGAAAATATTTTGCATTATAAAATTTTTTTAGATAATACTTCACTTGTTGGAATTGATAAATACATATATGAAAAAGTTAAATTTATTTTAACTGATCCAACAATTAATGAACCTATAAACCCAAATTATATTTATAAGAATTTTTTGACCAATCTTATAAGTGTAGATATACCAATTCGTCAAGAGTGAATTAATAAAATTAAAAACGACCCTAATTCAACACTGAAAAATGACGAAGAAATAAAAAAGGTTTTCTTGAAAAACAATGCACAAAATTTATCTAAGACTTATTCAACTTTTGTTGAAAACTATAGAGATGAATTTATTTTAGATTACTTAAATGCTAATAATACTAATGATCAAGAAAACAATATGATAGTTGGCGATAGTAAATCATTCTCCTTTTTTGATAGAGAAGTAAATAAAACATATTTGATTTCGTCAAAAGACAACGCTTCAAAAGATAAATTAGTTATGTCTAGTGGCGTAGCCCCAGATACTTCTGATATATTTGATTACTATGTAAATGTAATCCAAGAGTTAAGTTTATTGAATAATAATCATGTTAATAAAGGATTTGATAAATTGGTTTATGATTTTTCTAAAATGCTTATTAAGCTTGAAAAACCTAAAGAAAATATTGAAATAAATAATTCTGAAAATTTAGAAAATTATACAAAGTTAGAAAATGATTTGCATTACTTAGAAACTGAATATGATAAAAATGCACCACCAGCAAAGATTGATATATTCACAAGTATTGCTAAAGAACTTATCATTCAATATGAAGATGTAAACTTTGCAACTAAAGGATATGACAAAAATTTAATTAGCAAGTTGTTTTCTTATTTATCTAGACCAACTATCACAATTGATGAGTTTAGAAAGTTGTCAATAAATTTCAATTACATGGAAGGGGTATATGCTGGTTCTTCTATTAATACATTAAGATTTAGTGGTTTATTTCAACAAAATTATCAAGTGGTAGTTAGTGAAAAATTTATTAATCAATCTGATAAAAAAATATTACCTCTAGTAAATAGTAAAAACCCCATTCATTCATGAAGTTATGCATTAAGTATTAATAGCGCTAAATCATTTGATGAATGAATGTTTAATTTACCACAAGAATATAAAATAGAAATAAATTATTTACCATTTGTCATTACAGGTACTGGAATATCATCTGATATGTCATATCCGATAAGTTCGTTAGAAAAGCCAATTGTTGATCCTCATAGTGATATATTGGTATATGTTAACAATGCCGGTTATAAAGCTATTAGTTCAAAATTGCCGTTCGTGAATGAAAATAGGTACTTTTCATTCACAATTAATGACGATGAGAATATAAATTCATATGTTAGTGCATTAAATAATAATTTGTCATCAATTATGAACGGTTCAACTTCTAGTGTTGCATTTAAAGTTAATACGCAATTCAATGATCCATTAATTTCACTTCGTTATTCTTTTCCGCATATTATTCAATTTTATATACAAATTTTTTCTATATCGGTTTCAATAATACTATTAGTAATAGGTATATATTTATCGTTTACAATTATTAAATCTTGAATTAATAAAAACAAGATTCAATTAGCTATTATTAAAGCAAACGGTTTTTCAACTTCAAAAATTACTTTATGTATGAGTTTGATTCCTATGATTGTTGCTATAATTGGTGGTGGATTGGGATATATTCTTTCAATATTGTTTCAGCAAGGATTGTTCTTAATAATTTCATCTTATATATTTTTATCTGTCAATTTTTTTACTTTCAATATAGGTATTTTAATTGGGATAATTATTCTTGTATTTTTGCTTTCATCATTATTTGTTTTTATAAATTTAAAAATATTATTTAAAAGACCAATTGCATTAACAATTAATCAAACTATTGAAGTTAAAAATAACCTATTTATAAATTTATTAAATAAAGTTCAAATTGGGTTTAATTCGAATATGAAATTAAAAAATCAACTTCTATTTTTAAATATTCCAAGAACTATATTTTATTTTATAAGTTCAACTATGTGTATATTTCTAATTGGTGCATTTTCATCTTTTTCTGACAAATTAAATTTAGCACAAACACTTACAAACTCTAATAAACAATATAACTATAGTGTGGATTTTGTAACACCAACCGAACAGGGAGGATTATATAAAACGCAAAAATATTCTGAACTTGGTTTTCCAAACGAAGCAATAGGAATATATGATATGTACACAACGATATACCCTGACAGGCCAACATCAAACTTATTCCCATATAATGCGAACGATTTAAAAGTTTTAGAAAAAGTTAGTCATTCTAATGGAACAACTACATGAGAACATAAAAAAGGAAACGATGGAAGATTGTTATATTTTTCAAATATTGTATTACTTTCTGAAGAATTTATAAATCGGATAAAGACTTATACTGATACTTTTAGAAATGTTGTATTTTGCAAATGATTAATAGATATAGAAATTAAAAATGGAGTTAATCTTTGAGATTTAATAAAAAACAATTTAAACCCAGAGATTGTTTATAAGGTTGAAAATCAAGATAAAATATTTTTAGATTTAATTGCAAATGATATAGATTTGGGTGCTGAGTTTAAAACTTTTGCAATCAAAGATGCAATAAATAATAAATGAAGTTTGGACGCCAATAAAGTAATAGAATCACGCCCTAAATTAAAATTTAAAGATAATTTTTTAACTTTTATTGGAAAAGTATATGGTAAAGAATATTTATCAAATGCTGATATAAAAATCTCTTATGGTACAATTCCATATTTTAATGATCAAATTGAATACTATACATATGTTGATGCTAATGTTAGAAGTTCTGAAATTAATTCAAAATACAAAATTTATGGAATACAGCCAAACTCTAAATTTATGTCTTTAAAAGATAATGATAATAATCCAATAGGTCACTTATTAGATAGTAATGAAAACAACATTATTATCAATAATGGTGCAGCATATAAATATGGATTAAAAGTTGGAGATACATTAACATTAGATGTCTTGAATTCATATTTTAGATATTCTGAAAAAATATTAGATGTAAGTTTACCTAATAACTATACATTCAAAGTTGTGGGAATTAACTCAACTTCTTTTGGTGAAGAATTTTTTATTAGTCAACAAAAAGCAAATGAGATTACAAGATTAAGTCAAGGTGTAATAAGAACTGAATTACGAGGATATAATACTATATTACCATATGTTGATATGCCAATATATAATGGAATATTTTCTATAGAAAAAGAACCATTAATTCTTTCTAAAACTCTTTCGTTTTATTCGTTATTTGGTATGTATGGAAATTTTTCAAGATTTAGTCCAAATGACCGCGGAAGTAGTGAAGTTTTGCAATGAACTGTGCCCAGCGAATATTCAAAAACCATTATCCCTGAGGGAGCACACCCACAAGAACTTATAATGATGAAAGCATACAATGATAAATTTTCAACAAATTTAACACAATTTGAAATAAGGTTAAAGATATTTGAAGCTAAAATTGGTGAGAATAAAGATTCATTTTTCAAAGTAGTTGGACAAGAATGATTTCAAGAAAATATAATACCCATAACGTTAAGTGGTCTTGAAAATTATTCATTAGAAAAAGAGTTAAACGTTTCTATATTTCTTACATTAGAAACATTACAAACATTGTTGATGTCAATACTACTACCAATAATCATTTTTGTTATATTAATTTTGACATCACAAATGATGGAGGAAATTAAGAGAATTATTTTGATTATGAAATTAATGGGTTATTCTAACAAGCATAATTTATTTAGTGCATTATTTGTGTTCTTTCCGATTTTCACATTTTCAATATTGTTTGGAACTTTATTTGTTTGATTGTCGATGATTACTTTTCAATCGTTTTTGTATTCAGCTGCTTCAATATTTGTAAACAACCTTATTAATGTTCCAAATTTAATGTATGGATTCTTAGCATTGCTATTAATAATGATTATCAATTTTGTTTACACATTATTTATATATAGAAAAAATAATTTAAATAGTATTTTAAATTAAATAATTACTAGTAATTATTTAATTGGTTGCTAATAGATTTAATATAGAGATTAATAACAAGTCTAATTATTTAATATAATTAGGTTTGTTATTTTTATTAATAAGCATTTTTAGATAAGTGTATTTTTTTATAATAAAGTGTATAATAATAAAATAATATAATAGTTATTTACCCGTTATTGAGAGCTTAAAATATGACGAGTTTATTCAAACAAGTGTTCAAATCACTTAGACATTCCATACTTGAATTAACAGGATTAATTTTTATTTTTTTCATTGTTGTATTTACTATTTTTTCTTCATTATTTATGTTTTTTAATATTGATTATTCAATCAATGATTTAAAAACTCAAAGTAATGCTTCAGATGTTGTATTAACTAAAAAATATAGTGTGTCAACACCTATATATAAATATAAAGTTAAAGTTTTAACTGACCCAAACCAACCA
>JAVXGI010000037.1:0-5530 GCA_036657515.1 Bacilli bacterium | reverse complement strand
ATCATTAGGATTTAACCCCTGTTCATCTAAAAATTTCTTTTGCTTCATTGTTAACTTCTTTGGATTCTTCATTAACCTACAGCTCCTTCATCTAAATCTTTAATTTTCTTAAGAACTAATACTCCTTTTCTTTTGGTAAGTTCACTTATTAATTCATCTGTAGTAAAAGCTCCTACACCAAGCATTATTAAATCCATGATTATTTCTAATGCTTTTACATCATCTTCTGTGCTTTCTACGCTTCTGTACTTTTTAAGATTATGATGTAAATCTTCTATTTGTTTGTATAAATCTTCTTTATTCATTTTAAAATCCTCCTAAAAATTTAATTTACAATGTGCCATAATTCGACATTTTTCTTCTTTTCATAGTTGTATACTTTATTTATCGGCTTGTCCTAGTCGAAATATTTAAAAAGGTAGTGTTTTTATGAAACTTAATCCTGATTGTGTCCGTGATATTCTATTATCTATTGAAGAATTAACTGGAATAGGTAAAGTTATAGTTTTTTCAACTGCAAAAAATTTAAATCTTGATCAATATTCCGATGAAGAAATAGCTTATCATATACAACAATGTGAATATTCTAGTTTAATTATTGTAAGTTCACGCTTTATAAATGGTGGCTGTATAATAAGGGATTTAACTCCTTCTGGACATGAATTCTTAGCAAATATTCGTTCAAACAATAACTGGAATAAAACTAAAGAAATTTCAAAAAAAGTCGGATCAACTTCACTAAATGTTATGTCACAAATTGCAGCTAATGTAATTTCTGAACTTCTTAAAAAATCATTTTAGAATTATCAACTATAATTGTTAAATCTAATTTTGATTTTCCAACATCAGAATTTTTACATAAGTTGTATTTAGTTAATCCTTTTAATTTGAAGTCATCTAACTTAACGATATCTTCACCAATAATCTGTAATTTATGAAGATATTGTGGCTGCTCTTGAACTGGTACTTCTTGAGCAGTTCTTTCATATGCTGCCTTAACTGTTTCTAATGCTTCTTTATCACTTCTAAATACTTCACTATCAAAAGGATCATCTTTTATATGTGCTTCTGCTTCATCAATTAAATCCTCAATTTGACTTATAACATCTACATTAGTCATCCCACTTTTTAGATTTAATCCACATATAGGACAATAATTTTCAGTTCCTTCCAACCTTTCATTCTTACATCTTGGGCATTGTTTTAATTCACACATTTTCCAATCCTCCTAAACTAAATTTGAAACTAATATAAAACTTAATAAACTTCCAAGAAACATTAATAAATTCTTTAACTTATCATCATTCTTATTTACAAAATCATATGATGTTATTAAAAAGCTAATTGCTAAATAAGTCATAACTATAATAGATAAAACAATTTGTCCTTTATAAGTCATTAATCATCACCTAGATTTCTAGCAATCTCTACATTATTAAAGAACCAATTTAATGCAAATATTTTCAAATCTTCTATAGAAGCAATCTCTATATTAATATCTTTATCAATCTGTTCTATAAGTTCTTTACCTTCATTACCTACTGAATACAAATCAACCCAAGGGTATCTTTCATCCTTCTCAAAAGAAAAATCAGCTATCTCTACTACATCTATTTTTGATGTTACAATACCTAAATCTGTATTTGTTGTTTTTATTCTTTTACCCATTTAAAACTCCTCCTTGAAACTCATTTGATTATTTGAACTTTCTATTTCATTTTTTAAAGCTGTCGGTATTCTATAATTGCTTATTATCTCTTTAGCAAATTCTAAATCTTTTCTTTTAATTTCATCACAACATGAAACTCCAAATTCCCTGTGAACTTGTCCATATAAATCTGAAAAAACTTTCTTGCTTAATGGTTTGTATGCATTAGCCTTTTTACCACCCAATAACGGAACTACTACTCTATTAACTACCTTCTTTAATGCTTTAGCATCTGCTGTAAATAATGGAAGTTCATCAAACTTTTTATCAACATTATCAACTTTTTCTTCCACTTCTCTTAAAGCTTTAACTTGTAACTCAAATAACTCCACTGCACTTTTTGGTTTTTTAATTTCTTCTCTCATATTGAAATATCCATCAACTAACTTATCGTACTGCTCCCAAGCAATATCATCTTCTAAAATTTTAAGAAGTTTTGCATATCCTCTTTCGGATAATAAGTAGATGTTATTCGCATTTCCATATTGTGCATTAGTAAAACCCATTTCTAAAACGAGTGGTTTATAATCACCTGTTTTTAAATCTGCAATATCAACATTAGTTTTAAACCTTGATATGTTGTTATTAATATTTCTATTAATATCTTTAATATCTCTTTTGTGAATATCCGCAATCTCTTTTACTAACATTGCTTTCTTCCCTTCTCCAAATCCTCCTTCTATGTCATGGAATTGCATCCCATCTATATTTTTAACTCCGCTTACTTTTAATGCTTGTCCTAACTGACTTCTCACTAAATCAGTACCATATCTATTTTGATTCATAACCTTACTCTCCTTACATTTCTGTTATTTTTTCTAAATCACTTAAATCCATAAATTGATATCTTCTAAAAAATTCTTCTATTGCATACTCTGGAACCTTTAATGATTTAAGCTTTAACGCAACAAGCATCTTTCTATTAATCAACTTATATACAGTTTCTTTGCTTGTCTTGATTATTTTTGCAGTTTCTTCTACTGAATAAATTTTCATAGCTACCTCCTTTACTCAAATAGCGTAATTTTACTTCAAAAAAATATCATCCAATGAAATTTTTAAACTTTTAGCAATATCAACCATAGTCGTTATACTTGGGTTTCTTCTTTCTGCCTCAATATCACATAAAAAGCTTGGACTTTTTTTAATCATTTTAGCTAAGTTGGTTTGAGATATATTTTTTTTAACTCTCTCATCAACCATGACCTTTCTAAATTTATCTTCCGCCTTCATCCCCTCACCTCCGTTCGCTCCATGAGTAAATTATATTACGCTATTTGAGTAATAACAACCTTTATATTTTACGCTATTAGCCTAAAAACTGCGAATAGTAGAGATAATCTCTCTTATTCGCTGAATTACTCCTTTTTTCTCTTTTTTACGCTCACAGTAACATTTTACACTATTAGCGTAAGGCTTTATAATTAATACAAATAAGTTATTAAGAGGTGTTTTTAAATGAATGTATCCACTAAATTAAAATCTTTAAGGAAAGAAAACAAATTAACATTAAAGGAGTTATCAGCAAAAAGTGGTGTTTCAGTATCTTTTATTTCAGATATTGAAAATATGAGAAGAAAACCAAGCATAGATACATTAGAGACTCTATCAAAAGCTCTTGGAGTATCTATAAATGTTTTTTTTGGTAATGAAACTACCAAAACTAATTCAACTTCAATAGAAAAAGATTTTCCTATAATACCTGAAAAATTCACAGATGCGAATGAAGCGCGATCATATGTTATGAAACATCAAATTTTCGGTTATGGCGGTTTCGATCCATTTAAAATCACTGATGAAGATATACTTAATTTTGCAAATGAAATGTTAAACCAAGCTGAATTACTAAGTTATAAATATAGCATGAAACAAAAAAAGAAATAATTTTATGAATATGGGGGATTTTCATGAGGTGGATTAATGAAATAGTTGATGGTATCTTGGATACTTACAAAACTAATAGTCCGTATGAACTTTGTAAATATTTTAATATCAATATAGAAAAGGTTGACCAAACATCTTCAATACTATATAAGAATGATTCTGTATACTATAGGAACTATTATAATTCAGAAATAATTTTTATAAAGAACGATTTATATGGTTATGATGAAGAGTTCAAATTAAGGCATGAATTGGGGCATGCAATACTACATACTGATATTTGTAATTCAAGATATATGAATATTGGAAAATTAGAACGTCAAGCAAATTACTTTGCTCTTGCTTTAACTGGAATAAAATTTGATCTCGTAGAAATGGAAGGTATGACCTTACAACAAATCGCCAGTTCTTTAAGAGTTCCATTCGAACCCTTATCACAACTGGTTAATTTATAAATAAAAAAAGAACATACATTCGAAAGGAAGTGATTTTTTGAACTTTGAAAATATTGATGCTGAGAACACATATAACAGTCTATGCAAACAATACAATATAAGATTTACAATTTACAAAAAGAAGCATGAAACTGTTAGCAAATCTGAAATTATAGAATTTGTAGATGAATTTTTGAAAAGAAACGAAAGGAGTTGATTTTATGCAAGGTAGCATAAGAAAACGAGGTAATACTTGGTCATATAGTTTTGACCTTGGTAAAGTTGATGGTAAAAGAAAAAGAAAAGAGAAAGGTGGCTTTAAAACTAAAACAGAAGCTCAAAAAGCATTAAGAGAAACAATTAATCTTTATGAAAATAAAGGTACCCTGATAACTGAAACTAATATAACCTTATCCGATTATCTAGATTTCTGGTATAAAGAATATGTCTTGATCAACTGTAAATTTAATACGCAAGAATATTATAGGAGTACTATAAATAATCATATCAAACCATTTATGGGTAGTTATAAGCTTACATCTTTAACCCCATCCATGTTACAGAGCTTTCTAAATGAAAAATTTTTAAATGGTTATTCAAAATCAAGTATGATAAATTTTTATTCTTTATTAAATGGAGCTCTAAAAAAAGCTGTTTACCCTTATAATTTTTTAAAAGAAAATCCTATGCAATATATTGAATTGCCTAAAATGAATAAAGTCAAAACTGATAAAATAAAAGTTTTAACTATTAATGAATATAATAGAATTCTTGAACGCTTTCCTTTTGGTACTAGTTTTTATGTATTGTTACAAATTGCATTTAATACTGGTTTAAGAGGTGGAGAAATTTGTGCTCTGACATGGAATGATATTGATTTGTCTAATCAAACATTAACTGTAAATAAAACTCTAATCGGAAAGGGAAAAGGTATATTTGAGGCTGGACCACCGAAAACACAATCATCTAATAGAACTATTACTATAGGTAATACATTAATTGCACTATTAAAAAGACAAAAAATATATCAAAAAGAAAATCAATTGAAATATGGAGAATATTACACACGTTCTAATAATATTTGTACAAGAGAAAATGGAGATATAGTAACTACAGATAGTATAAAATACTTAAGTAGGGTTGTTAATTATGAATTAAATATAGATTTTAATTTTCATATGTTAAGACATACTCACGCAACCATCTTATTAGAAAATGGAGCTAACATAAAAGCTATACAAGAAAGACTAGGACATTCAAACATATCCACAACTTTAGACACATATTCACATGTAACTAACAAATTGAAACATGAAACTGTTGATATTTTAGAAAGCATAATTGCCGACAACTAATATTTATGTCGACAAATTGTCGGCAATCAAACATTTCTAATCTAAAAAAACTTGTTAAATGGCTTTATTACTTGTAAGTAGAACAACACACTCTACATGACTAGTATGAGGGAACATATCAACTGGTTGAACTTCTTTAACTTCATACC
>JAVXGI010000036.1:0-6345 GCA_036657515.1 Bacilli bacterium | reverse complement strand
ACCCTTTCCCAATTCTTTGTATCGTGATTATACTTCTTTATTATTCTTGCAGGATTACCTACAACAATTGAATAACTAGGAACATCTTTTACTACTACTGATCCAGCACCAATAAAAACATTATCTCCAATGTGAACATCGCCAATTATACAAACATTAGCGCCAATGTCGACATTATTTCCTATAGTTGGGCCTACCCCCCCACCCATCAAGTCGTAACCTAGTTTCAAACCAATTGTAGTATTTTGAGCTATTGAACAATTATCACCAATTACAGATGCAGCATATATCGTTATTGCACAAGCATGTCTAATAAATAAACCTTTTCCAATATTAGTTTGATAAGGAATGCTAACATTACATATGTGTCTAATTTGACTTAATTTATATTTATAATATAAAAATCTTATTTTTTTATGATTATAATAATAAAAATTACATAAATAATAAAAGCGAATATATCTAAATTCTGTACAACGTAGATAAGTCCTGACATATGTAAACAAAGAAGGCTTTTCTTTAGTGGGAGCTCCATTATAGCATTGATAAGCAATATTAATTTTTTGTTTTAAATTTTTGTCCATAGTTTACTTCATTCCTCTTTTTAATTATACTATCACGTTTTTGATAATTTAATAATATTTTTTAGACTATTAAATTAAAAAAATCCCTCGTTAAAATAAAATGAATCGAAAGCGTTGATAAAAATAACTAATGATAAAAATAATGATATCAGTTTTGAGTCATAAAAGTTTGTTTAAAATCAATATCAATCGCTCTTTTTATTAAAGAATCTATTAATTAAATTTTTTTATAAGTAATTTATCGCTTACTTTTTTTCCATCTTTCAAAATTAAATATTCTTTATTAAGAACCTTAAATCGAACTAATAGTTGGTTAATATCTTGGTGTAACATTACTTAACCAATTCATAAATCTTTTATCAAGAACATGATAAAATCATGTTTTTTAAATTCTAATAAAAAAATAAACTTTATCAAAAATAAAAAACATTACTCACAAAAATACATTAGTAACATTTTAAATATCTCTCTTGATTATAATTTTTGTAATCTTTTCAAACTAAATACTAAGGAAGAAAAATATACCCTCTCCCAACTCTTTGTATCGTGATTATACTTTTTTATTATTCTTGCAAGATTACCTACAACAATTGAATGACTAGGAATGTCTTTTACTACTACTGATCCCACACCAATAAAAACATTATCTCCAATGTGAACACTGCCAATTATACAAACATTAGTGCCAATGTCGACATTATTTCCTATAATTGGAGATAACCCCCCCCCTCCTCTATCAAGTCATAACCTAGTTTCAAACCTATTGTTGTATTTTGAGATAATATACAATTGTCCCCTATAATAGCTAAATCGTTTATTATTATTGAACAGGCATGTCTTATTTGTAATCCACTTCCGATTTTAGTTTGACAAGGAATGATTACATCAGAGATACGTCTAATTTTAACTAATTTGTATATATAATAAAGATAACGTATTTTCTTATGATTATAAAAATAATAATTGCTTGAATAACAGTAGAGAATAAAATTAAATTCCGTGCAACAAAGATAAATTCTAATGCGTCTTATCTTAATGAAGGAAGCCATCTTTTGGCATATCCTTCATTATGATTTTGATAAGTAATATTAATCTTTTCTTTTAATGTTTTATTCATTTTTATTTTGTTCCTTTATTTTAATTGTGCTATATACTAAATTTAATATATATATATTACTTTTTTATAATCGTTCTTGACTAAGGGCATGTTGCACATTTCCTAATTATTTTTTATTTTGAACACTATCAACCCAACTAGCATTATCAACATACCATCTAATAACATCAAAAATTGCATCTTTAAAGTTATATAAAGGTTTCCAATTTAATTCGTTTTCTATTTTTGATGGATCAATTGCATATCTTAAATCGTGTCCTAGTCTATCTTTTACATATTTAATTAATGTTTCACTCTTTCCTAATGATTCAATTATCATATTTGCAATTTCGATATTAGAGTGCTCATTATGTCCGCCTATATTATAAATCTCACCACTTTTACCGTTTCTAACAATTAAGTCAACGGCAGAACAATGATCGTCAACAAATAACCAATCACGAACATTTAATCCATTACCATAAATTGGCAACGATTCATCTTTTAGAGCGTTTTTAATAAGTAAAGGTATTAATTTTTCGGGATATTGATATGGACCATAATTATTGCTACATCTTGAAATAGAAACAGATAGACCATATGTTCTATAATAAGCCATAACTATTAAATCAGCACTTGCTTTTGAAGCACTATACGGAGAAGAAGGTTTAATCGGGCTTAGTTCTGAAAAAGTAGCACTAAGGTCATCAAGTGGTAAATCTCCATAAACTTCGTCAGTTGATACCTGATGAAATCTTTTAATACCATATTTTAAACAAGCATCCAACAAGACTTCAGTTCCGATAACATTTGTCATTAAAAAAGCAGAAGGATTGTTTATACTGTTATCGACATGAGTTTCAGCAGCAAAATTAATAACAAAATCAAAACATTCTGATTTAAATAAATCATTAATTTTTTCTCGATCACATATATCTCCATGTACAAATATAAAATTTTTACATTCCTTAATGCTTTCTATCGTTAATAGATTTCCGGCATAAGTTAAAGCATCATAACAAACGAAATTATCATTTGGATACTTTTTAACCATTGTATTTAAATAATTACCACCAATAAATCCTGCACCACCAGTTATTAAGAATTTTGACATCTACTTTTCCTCCATTATTAATTTAATTTTACTATTATCACCGTAAATACACGGTGAATCATAAGGACGATCTGGAAACTTATTTAATTCTAATTTAATTTTTAAATTATTATTATTTATGTAATTAGTAATTTGCTCCAACAATGCCACTGGTTTTCCAGAGCAAATGTTAATAATACCTAATACTTTTTCCTGCATAATACTCAAAGCAATTTGTTTTGATAATTCATCAATATGCAAAAAATCATATTGATTTTTCCCACTGTTAAGCGGAAAAAATTTATCTCTATTTTTTTCAGCTTTACGAATTTTACAAAAAATAGAATTGCCAAATTCATCATCTCCATAAATATAAAACGCTCTTAACCATTGAAATTTACACATTTTGGTATTTAATGAAATTTCAAGCGACTTTCTTAAAGCATTTTTAGAAATGCCGTATAAGGTGCTTGGATTGCATGGTGTAAATTCATCAATCTTTCCTTCCCAATATCCAATTTCGTGCATTGTGCCCATACAAGCGATTCTTTTAATGCCGTTATTAACCAAATTCATTATAAAAACATAATGGCTTGATAAATCACACATGTGACGTTCGGAGTTGAGAACAAATCCATCTTTCCAAGCTAAATGTAAACATACATCAGGGAAATGAAAAAAAGATAGCCAGTTATCATTACTATCAAATATATTAGCCTTAATAAAAGTTGCACGATCATCTATATTTTTGTTATCTAAATCTGTTGCAATTACATCAATATCGAAATCACAAAGTGTCTTAACAACTTTGGAACCAATATAACCATTTGCCCCTGTAACCAATATTTTCATATCAAAAATATTCACCTAGTTGAGCTAACTGGTATTTTTTATAAAAGTAAAGAACTCTAAGACCATTTTTTCCAAATGCTGATTGATTATATGTTTCAAAGAAACAACCACGAGGGTCTAAAAAAGATTTTGGTTCAATTATATAAGCATCATTTAAATTTGTTTTAATAAAATTCATATTCTCTCCTTAATATTTAATTTTTCCATCAGCTACATTTAATAAATGTTTTCCATATTCATTTGATTTCATTGATTCACCAGCAAGAATAAGCATTTCTTTACTAATCCATCCATTTACAAACGCAATTTCCTCTGGACATGAAATTTTAATTCCTTGATGCTCTTCAAGAATTTTAACATAATTTGAAGCATCAACCAAGGATTCATGTGTTCCAGCATCAATCCATGAATAACCTCTTCCTAAAGTTGCAACAAAAAGCGTTTTTTTGTTTAAATAAAGATTGTTTAAGTCTGTAATCTCAAGTTCTCCTCTTTTGCTAGGTTTAATAAGAGTTGATGATTCAACAACATCTTTTGGATAAAAATATAAACCAGTAGCACAATAATTTGATTTAGGATTTTTCGGTTTTTCTTCAATTGATATTGCATTATTTTCTTTATCAAATTCTACAACACCATATCGTGAAGGATCTTTAACAAAATAACCAAATATTGTAGCAATACCATTGTCAGCTCTCGAGGCGCTTTCCTTCAATTGTCTAATTAATCCTGCTCCATAAAAAATATTATCACCAAGAATTAAAGCGCAAGAATCATTGTCAATAAATTGTTTGCCAATGATAAAAGCTTCGACTATTCCAGAAGGAGCTTTTTGAATTTCATATGATAGATTAATTCCAAATTTAGATCCATCTCCTAATAGTTCCTTCATTCTTGGAGTATCAACAGGAGTGGAAATAATAAGTATGTCTTTTATTCCTGCTAGCATTAATGTACTTAAAGGATAATAAATCATCGGTTTATCATAAATTGGCAAAAGTTGTTTGCTCGTAACTAACGTTAATGGGTATAAACGTTTTCCACTTCCCCCAGCTAATATTATTCCTTTCATGTTTGTCCTCCTTTTTATAATATAGTTTTGCTTATTAATATTAATTAATAAAACCGCTGTTCTTATAATATATCAACTAATCATTTTTGTCATTAAGCAATTTTTTCAAAAAATTAGAAATCGAATATTCTTCAGATATTTTATAGTTCAAGTCAAATGGATCTTCAAAAAAAGAAATTGGTATAATTTCGTTTTCCTTTTCACAAACAAAAATATTGTTAGGAGTATAAAAAGGATAGTTTTTAATATTGGCATTAGTTGTAATTAGTTTTCTATTTTTACTTAATGTTTCAAAAGCTCTAATAGAAAGACCGTGTTGTCCATCTAATAGACACTCGATTACTGCTTTTGAAGAATTATATATATTGTTTGATTCTTTTGTGCTTATTCCTTTAAAACTAAAATCAGACATCTTAAAATTCTTAAGCAGATCCTTGTGAACTAACTTGTTCCAAATATATGTTGATCTGTGTTCATATCTTAAAAATAAAAACATATTTAGATTGGATGGAAGTGCAGATAAAATATTGAAATAATTTTTAGCTTTTAAATAAGAAAATGTCATAACCGTCGAAACATCATATTTTATATCAGTGTTTTCATTTTTTTCAATATAAAAAAGTGGTAAAAACTTAAAACCATATTTTTTGCAATCATAATCATCAAAAGAATAATATCTATCAAACATTTTATAGAATTTTTTTATGTTTGGAAATAATTCTACTGAATCCCAAGCATAAAAAATAAAAAATGCATCTTCAAATGTTTTACGCATTATATCAATATGATATTCATTGATATAATGTCCTCCAAAAAATAATACTACATAATCAAACTTTTCATGTTTATGTGAACAAATAAACTTATTAAAATAATTATCGAATTTTCGTTGAACAAATTTACTTGTTATCTTTTTAATTAATCTATCTAAAAAAGTAAGTTTTATTGTGCAAGAAAAATTTTTAACATTGTATCCTTCGTATTTTATACTATTAGCAATATCATTTTCATAACCGTGAAAGTTTGGAATCAAAACTAATATATTTTTCATATTTTTCTCCATAGAATATATTAAAATAAAAATTAAATTATTTATTCTTTTTAAAAATTGGTTTTATAAACCCTTTCATAAAATATGCCATTCTAAAAGAAATACAACGAGGAAAAAAATTGGCTATTTTAATAGAAATTGATTTTTTATTCATTATAAGTTCGTGATCAGCAAATGGCGTTTGTTTTAAATATGATAAAAAAACATCTCTGTATGGGTGATTATTAAATACATTCCATGGTCTTCCATAATCTAAATTACTCGATGTAAAATGAACGATAATAGGATTAGTTTTTGCTTCTTTAAATTCATCTTCAGAATAATAATTACATGGTTTTCTTATAGTATTGATTTCTTTATACGTACAATATGTGCATAAAGAATATAAATTATATTTTAATGGCAAAAGCAATTTTTCGTTTTTATGTATACAGCAGTTTATAATATCTTGATCTAAGAATAATAAACTTTGAGAAGCAGAAATTTTATCTAAAAATCTATTAGCAACATCATTCTCTCTCATATATTTTAAATTCATGACAAGAATTCCGGCATTAAACATAAAGTCATCGTGAGTTATGTTGATATTATTAAAAT
>JAVXGI010000035.1:0-6525 GCA_036657515.1 Bacilli bacterium | reverse complement strand
GATATTTTCCTCTTCATTATAAGCTGGAATAATAATTAATATTTTCATTTTATATCCTCCAAATATTTATAATTCAATATTTATAAGCACAAAACATTCAAGATATTACCATATATAGAAATATTCAAAATAATAAATCCAATAGAAATAAATATCAAACTAAAATTAATATTGTGCACATCATCAGGCACATCATTAATATGATTTGTAATATTGAATATAAAAGGCAATAATATCAACAAAGGTATAAAATATCTTCCTTGAACACCTTGCATTTCAAGTGAACCAACAGCAGTATAATCAAGATATAGGGCAGTCCAAATTAAGCCAATAATTACGAAACAAATTATAACAAAAAATGAACGTAACTTACAGTTAATATTAATTTTCTTTTTCCCAAATTCTATTACTGACAAAATGATTAAAATAATAAAACTTAAATAATAGGTTAAATTATTTGTTGTTCCCAAATAACCAAAATTACTAATTGTTTCCGGCGCAAATAATTTACTAAAAAATTGCAACCCAGCATTATTTAAAAAGACATTAATATATCCAATTGGATAACTAAGAATATTCTTTATTTGGCCTATTTGACTTGTTGCTTGTACACGAACGTCACCAGCTTGGGAAGGAGACAGAATAGCAGGCAAAACAAAACTCGACATCAAAACAATAAAAATCATAACAATACCAATTTTGAATTTTTTTTCATGCTTTTTATTAATAAACTTTTCATGAGGTAATAAAACAGGTAATAAAATCAGAGGCGCATAAATTGCCTTTGGTAAAATTCCAAAAATCATTGCTACAATAAACAATATCATATGTTTTTCTGATAATATTTTAGATTTATTTGTAAGTTCATGAATAAACATAGATATTCCTAAAGCTATTGATGAAAAAATAATTGGGTCAAGTGAATAATTTGAAGCAAGCCAAATATTAGTTGGAATTAATGCTAAAAACGCCAAAAATGTTTTACCTTTAGTTATTGTTTTAATTGAGAAAAACATCATAAAACTATAAAATAACAAATTCCCTAATTTACCAAATTTAAATAACACAGAAAATGGTAAATTAACCAACTTTCCTAACTTCAAACAAATTGCAGATGGCAAATATGCAAATTTAGTGTATTTTATAAACCTTCCTTCTGATGAAGTCGATACAATATTACGATGATTTGCATTCAAATAATTATTAAGATTTTTAATATCTTCTTTAGAATTTACTGAATCAAACGAGAAAGGCATAGCAATGGTCATTTGTTTTGCTGTATCTGACCAACTAGTATTTCCAAAGTCGAGTAAAGTGTAAGCATTCTTAAAATGTGTTTCATCATCATACGAATAGAATGTGGTATTAGGAACAAATAATATAATCATAAAGCCACTAATTAACGAAATTAATAAAAATGCATTATGCTCCTTTTTAAAAATTGTTTTTCTAAATGAGAATAAGCAAAACGAAGTAAATATAAACATAAATAAAAAGCAAATTCGATAAAAATTAGGTTGTATACGGTTATCAATATGAATCGAAGTAATTGTCAAGTTCGTTGCATTGGTTTTCATTTCAAGTGTTTTAGCATTGTTCCCTATATTATGAACAAAAGTATTAGTCTTAAAAGAATGATTTGATTCACTTTTCACAGTAGTATATTTATCATAGACATTCTTTTCTTCAATATCAAAATTTGTATTAAATTCATTATCACTAATATAATTAACGCATAATTTATTTACATATTTACCATCAAAATCGAATAAAATATTCTGTTTTTTATTTTTCGATATAAGCTTATTTTCTCTAAATTCGAAATTATTAACTGTGACTTCACTAAGTTCTATATTTTTAATACCTTTTTGACTATCATCAAGTTGTATTAATTTAAAATTAAAGTAGAACATTTCAATTAAGCCTGTCAAAATTAAAGTAATTGAAAGTATAATCAATATTTTTTTCCAACTACTTTCCAAAAGTCTAAACATTGTTATTCTCCTTTTTTATAAATAATGAATTAATAGTAAACAGAACAGAAATAGCCAAACAAGGATACCATGCATAGAAATAATCATTATTATTTCCAAATAAATGAAGTCCTATTGTTCCATTCATAGCAGAACCATTTATCATAATGTGACTTTTGCTATTTGCTTTAGAATAATATATAGGAAAAGTTTCGTTTTCTAAAAGATTAAATGTAATTCTAATACTACAATTTTTCCCTTTAGAATTTCTGACTCCATCAAAGTTCATAAATGTGAAGATATTATCTTTCATTCCATTTAATTGATAGTTAGCTTTCTGTATAAATACGTTATCTACCAATAATTCTACTTCAATTTCACCGTTATAACTACCAAATTTCTTTGTAGGTAATAATAGACCAACCGTGTTTAAATTATCAATATTAGATATAAATGACTCTTCGAATGTATTACCATCATTTACTAAAACATAATCACTGAAAATTCCATTGTCAATTCTTGTAGAAGCTCCACTTTTTAAAGGGCTTATTAAAAGAATAGCAATGAAAGAAAACAAAATTATGTAGATAATGAATACAAATTTGTTTTTAAAAAAAGCTTTCATGTTTACTTCTCCTTATCCAAAACAAAGAACCCATTTCTTGAATAATTAATGTTATAAAATGGATCATTTAATAATAGATAATCCCATTTACTATGCATAAATTCCGATTCTATTTTAAATCTTTGAAATTTTTCACTTGTTGTATCTAATCCTCGAGACTTTGATTCATGATGTATCAATTCCACTTGTGGGACACAAATATTATAATAACCTTTTTTAAATAATTTTAAATTAAAATCAACATCATTATATGCAACTTCTAACTTCTCTTCCAATCCATTAACTTCATTAAACTTCTTTTTTTCAACGACCAAACAAGCAGCTGTAACTGCACTATAGTTATAAGGAACTCGTAATCTACCATATAGTCCTAAATCATCTCTAGATGATCCTATACCGGCATGCGATGCAACTCCTCCTAAGCCTAATAGAACACCTGCATGTTGAACAGTATAATCAGGATAAAGAAGTTTTGCTCCAACTGCTCCGATATGTGGCTGAATAGCATATCCAACCATAATAGACAACCAATCCGGAGTAATGATTTCAGTGTCATTATTTAATAGAACAATTACATCGCCTTTACATTCTTTAATACCCATATTATTTATAAGGGAATAGTTAAAAGGTACATTTGCATCAATAACCTTAAAGTTCTTATATTGGTCTTTATAAGAATCAAATAAACTGTATGTTTTATCTTCAACACTCTCATTATTCATTATTATCACTTCATAATTTTTATAGGTCGTTTTATTAAATAAAGATTTCAAACAAACTTCAGTAACATCACTATGATCTTTGCAAGGAATTATAATTGAAACTATTGGTTCGTCATATTCATATATAATATGATAATATGTACTGACTACATCTCTAACAACGTTCCCTTTGATATTTCTTCTTTTTAAAGCATCTTCAATAGCTATTTTCCCTTTATCCAGAGCATAACTCTTATTATCAATTGCCATAGAAGTAGAGCCTTTAACCATGCGCCAATGATATAGAATCAACGGTATATGATGAATCGATTTAGTTTCTTCACTAAATCTTAAAAACAAATCAAAATCCTGTGCACCCTCAAGCCCAATTCTAAAACCACCAATTTTATTCATAATACTTTTTCTTAAGACTACAAAATGACAAATATAATTTAAAGATAATAATGTATCTATAGAAAAATCAGATTTAAAATGAGGGTCGCAACGTTTTCCACGTAAATCAAGTTTATCTTCATCACTATATAACATGTCAATAGTATTATCATTATTTAGTGCTTTCACATTTTCATATAATGCATCTTTATCTAAAATGTCATCATCATCTACTAATCCAACAAACTCACCTTTTGCCATTGACAATGCGTCATTTGTAGCAACTGAAATATGTCCATTCTCTGTTCTGTATTTGACTCTAATACGCTTATCACGTTTCTCATATTCTTTCAATGTTTCTAGAGTTTCTATTTTTTGTGAGCAATCATCAACAAGACAAATTTCAAAATTATCATAAGTCTGGTTTAAAATAGAATCAATACATTCACAAAGTAAATTCGAATCAATATTATATACTGGAATTAAAATAGATATTAAAGGTTTATAAATCAACTCATCATATTTCTTAATATGCTTATCTTTTTCTTCTAACCAACGCAAATATTCACTCTGATATCTCGGGTTATAGAAATTATTATTCCCGTTTAATTTCATACGATCTACAAAATCTTTAAAATATTTTTTCCACATTTTCAAAGGAACAAAAAAATGATATTGTTTCCAAAAAAAGCGAATTGCCCTAAATATAAGTATAAAGAATGTTATAATTTTTGATCTAATATATTTAAAAATAACCATAGACTTACTTAACACTCTTCCGATTTTTGTATTAGTCATTTTACAAACAATGTATATTCCTTTTGGATTTTCAACCAAAACAACTATATTTTTTTTATCCGCAGGAAGTTTTGCTTCAATTACCAAATTTTCATTAGAACCTAGAGGATATAAAGTATTCTGAATTACCTTTCCATTTGCTAAAACGATAAAATTATTTTCAATTTCAAATGATTTTAATTTTATATGTAATAACGGATTTTTAATACCATTAATATTACTATATTCAATTCTAGTAGTTTTACTTTTTTCGAATCTATCTAAATTATCAAAATTCATTTTAAACCTCCTCAGCAAAACCTTTTTCCAATTTTTTAAAGATAGCATAACCAACAATAACTAATATAAGACTTCCAATACCAACAACACCTAAACTAACAAAATCTGGTATTTGGTGATAATAAAAAATATCACGATAACCATTAATAATAGCTGTCATTGGATTAAGCTTAATTAAAGTAGTAAGTTCTGGTGAAGATGCAAATCTTGAAACATTATATAGAATTGGTGTTCCATAAAAAGCCATCATCATAATAAAATTAACAATATATTCTAAGTCTTTAATATATACATTCACAGATGACAAAATAAAAACTAATCCTAATGAAAACAAAGTTTGAATAATTGCAATTAGCGGTAAAAATATCAAGTGCCAACTTATACCTGTTCCAGAGCCGAGTACAAATAGTAAAATAATAATTGATGAAATAAAGAAATTAACCAATCCACTTAGTACCACCGAAATCGGTAAGATTGCTCTTGGAAAATACACCTTCTTTATAATACTGGCTTCTGTACGAATACATAAACTACCTTGATTTATCACAGTTGTAAAGAAATTCCACGGAATGATTCCAACAATCAAATAAACATAATAATTTGGTTCTCCAGTATTACTCATTAAATATGGAAATACAATTGCATATACTAACGTCATTAATAAAGGGTTAATAAAAGACCAAAGAACCCCTAAAATAGAGCCTTTATATTTCCCTCTTATTTCCTTTTTAACATTGGATTTAAGCAATTCTCGATAATTATACAAATCTTTAAATAATTTCATCGCTCTTCTCCTCTTAAACCGTATAGATTGTAGCTTCTTTGTTACATATTTCTTTTCCATGTTCATCTAAAACAAATACATTAATTATATGTGAGCCACCGCTAATCTCACTAATATTTAAAGTACATTCCCATCCAGGTTGTTTATTAGTAGCATATCCACCATACTGGCTTTCATATACATGAAATACATCCATCCGTTCAGATCTTGTAATTCCTTGATACTCTTTATGATCAATTTCAATGTGAACGGTAGATTTTTTACTTTCATCAAGTTCCCACCCTTTAACATAGAATGGTTTAAACTTGTTTACCTCTGAAAAAGAAGTAGGATTATCAATCCACATAACACCTTCATAATTGTCTGTTTTAATTTCAATTTCATCATCTTTATGATCGAAAATAACTTGTTTTAAATATTCACCGATTACTTTGTCGGGTTCACCATCTAATTTAACTGAGCCTTCATAAATCCAAATCGCGCGATTACATAATTTTTTTAATACATCTAGACTATGCGAAACAATTACTATGGTACGATCGCTATCTCTTAATTCTTCTAATTTTTTAAAACACTTATCTTGAAAATGTTGATCTCCAACAGCCAAAATTTCATCAATTAAAAGTATTTCCGCATCGACGTTGATTGCTACTGAAAAAGCCAGACGCATATACATACCTGATGAATACGTTCGAACCGGATTATCAATAAAACTCCCTAATTCAGAAAAAGCAATAATGTCATCAACACGCTTATCAATTTCTTTTTTAGTTAAACCAAAAATAGAAGCATTAAAATATATATTTTCTCTACCAGTGAAATCAGGATGAAATCCTGCTCCTAATTCTAGTAAAGATGTTAACTTACCATTTGTTTCAAGTGTTCCTTCTTTAGGATACAATATCTTAGTCATCAACTTCAATAAAGTAGATTTACCACTACCATTTGTTCCAATTAAGGCAACCGTTTCAC
>JAVXGI010000034.1:0-7058 GCA_036657515.1 Bacilli bacterium | reverse complement strand
TAAAATAATCAAAAACTGAATTTAGTATTATAATTCACGTTTTTTAAGAAAATCAACCAAATAGGTTGATATAATATTTTGTTAATGCTACAATAATATCAAAGATAAAAAGAGCACATTCTCAGCAAAGAATATACTCTAAAAAAATATGTGAACATGTATCAATTTATATTGTAAAACATATTTCAATTACTGTTACAAATAAATTATTGGAGTATAAATATGCTAGAAAAATTAAAAAGAAAAATTGTCTATGAACTAACAAAAAAACCGCAACATTATGTTCATATTGACAAACCAAAGACATTACAAGAAGAAAGACAAGTTCAATACAATACTTGGTGTAAAAGATATGGGGTTTACAATGGATCATATCTTCCAGAAGAACACACTGTTTTACTGCAAAAAGGCTGGACTAACAGGAAACCCACTGGTGGCAAATTTAGAAATGGAAAATATCTAAGGAAATCATCTGGCGAGAAGGTTGTGTTTCACGATTACAAGATAAATGAAAATGGCATACCAGAGGACGAACATTATCATTGGTTTAATTTAAATCGAGATAAAACCGATGCCTCCACAAACAAAGCTAAATATTATTTTGATAGGTACGGTAAAATCTGTGAAAAAAGAACACCCCAATCTCACTTAGCGCCGAAAGACAAAAAATATAATTGGAGGCAACATTAAGATGGATGTTTCAAAAATAAAATTAATAGAAGAACGATTGAACGAGAAACCTAACTCTTTGTATTTACATGATGCAGGAATGGAAAATCTCATTTTATATGGTGAACAATTAATAATTACATTCAGTCTTTATCAATATACTTATTGTACTAATAGCCACATTTTCAAAGATGTGGCCAATGAAAATTGTGAAACAGAATTACTTATTAGAGAAATATTTGATGGAGTAAAAATTAAAATATTTGACTTTGCTATTGAAGATATTGGTGCTGATGTATTAGGAGTAAACGATTTCTCCTTAATAGATAAAAACACCATTAGAATTGAAATTTTTGGTTTCGATATTAATGATTACGAATCTAGGATAACTAATCCTGTGATTGAGTTTGAATTTAAAAGCTTTAAATGGGAAATTATTGGCGAGAAAAATGTAGACAATAGGTAACTATATAAAAATTTAAAATACGTTTTTTTGTAGTAAACAAAGTAATTGAATAGATACGGCAAAATGTGTAAAGAAAAATCGCCACAATCTCACTTAGCGCCGAAAGACAAAAAATATAATCGGAGGCAACATTAAGATGGATGTTTCAAAAATAAAATTAATAGAAGAACGATTGAACGAGAAACCTAACTCTTTGTATTTACATGATGCAGGAATGGAAAATCTCATTTTATATGGTGAACAATTAATAATTACATTCAGTCTTTATCAATATACTTATTGTACTAATAGCCACATTTTCAAAGATGTGGCCAATGAAAATTGTGAAACAGAATTACTTATTAGAGAAATATTTGATGGAGTAAAAATTAAAATATTTGACTTTGCTATTGAAGATATTGGTGCTGATGTATTAGGAGTAAACGATTTCTCCTTAATAGATAAAAACACCATTAGAATTGAAATTTTTGGTTTCGATATTAATGATTACGAATCTAGGATAACTAATCCTGTGATTGAGTTTGAATTTAAAAGCTTTAAATGGGAAATTATTGGCGAGAAAAATGTAGACAATAGGTAACTATATAAAAATTTAAAATACGTTTTTTTGTAGTAAACAAAGTAATTGAATAGATACGGCAAAATTGGTTAAGAAAGATCGCTAAATTCTTGCTTACTGTAAAAGATAAAAAAATAATTGGAGGTAATATTAAAATGGAACAATTAAAAAGAAACTTATTGGAAAAACGATTGAACAAGAGCCCTAAATCTTTATTTTTACATGATGCAGAAATTCAAAATCTCATTACATATGGCGAACAACTAATGATTTGGTACAGACTTGGTCCTCATGATTATTGTGCTAATATGGACGTTTTTAAAGATGTGGTTAATGAAGATTATAAAACAAGTTTAATTGTTAGACAAGCATTTGAAGGAGTAAAAATTAAAATATTTGATTTTTCTATTGAAGATATTGATGTTAATGTTTTAAGAATAAACGATGTATTAATGATAGATAAAAACACTATTAGATTTGAAATTTTGGGAGGTGTGGTTCATCATGAATCCAAGGTAACTAATCCTGTGGTTGAGTTTGAATTTAAAAGCTTTAAATGGGAAGTTTTTTGGGAAGAAAAACACAAGCAATGGGTTAGTATAGAAAAAGTTAAAAAAGACTCTCTTTTGTAGCGAATAAAGTAATTGAATAGGTTTGGCAAAATTGGTAAGGAAAGATTGTTAGATTCCTGCTTACTGTAAAGGATACAAAAATTGATTTAAGGAGAAAAATGAAAACAGAGTTTGGAAGATTTGTAAAAGAAATACGTTTTAAGGAAAAAGAAAATTTGAGACAAATGGCAGAACATTTGAAAGTATCATCATCTTTTTTGTCTGCTGTTGAGGTTGGCAAAAAGGCTGTTCCAAAAGATTGGGTAGAAAAAATCTCTTTAATATATTCTTTGAATATTAAAGAACAAGATGAACTAAAAAATTGTATAGATAAAGATAGTGGCAAAGTTATAATAAATATTGAAAACATGGAAACGGAAAAACGCGATGTTTTAATGTTGTTTGCTAGAACTATTAATACTGCTGATCAAAAAACGCTAGCAGAATTAAAGGAAATGTTGAATAAATGCAAGAAAAATATTTTGTAACAAAAGGTATAAATAAGTTAAAATTGCAAGAATACGCTACTGAAATTAGAACTTTTTTTAAATGTAATGAAGACTTTATGTTCCCTGTGTTAAAAATACTAGACATCATGGCATATGGTCGTGAATTTAATGACTTTTATTATGAAATATGCAAAGATGAAAATGATTTTTTTGCGATAATCAATTAGCATTATTTGATTACAATAAAAATATTTTGTACATCAAAGAAAGCGTATTTAACGAAGCTTCAAAAGATATAGGCAGAGCAAGATTTACAATTTGCCACGAAATTGCTCATTGGTTTTTGTTCTTTGTTTATGGTTATTATCCTATTAAAGAAGTTGGGGTTAAACCACCTGCATATGAAGATATTGAATGGCAAGCAAATTATCTTGCTGGAGAACTTTTGGCGCCACTAAAAATGTGCAAAGGATTAAATGAACTTGACATTCAAAAAGTGTTTTCAATTTCTCCAGAATGCGCAATTGTGAGATTTTTGCAAAAAAATAAGTGAATTAAATAAGTTCACATTTTTAGAAAAACAAAAAAATCTGCAAATAGTAATATAATAATGAATGATTTTGTCATTTGCACTTGACTAAGGGCACATTATACATTGGGTACATTTTATTCAAACATATATATTTTTAAAAAAATATGTGCTATCAAATTTCTATTTTTAGAAATACAGAAATCAGAATGAAAACTTTCTAAGATTTATGAGAAAGCTTTCATCCTGATTTGATATACAAATATAATATAATTCTTTGAAATACCTCAAAACATTAGTATAAAATATATCAAATCATTCCATTTACTCTTTACAAAAACAAATATTAGTGTTTTTATTAGCCATATAAAGGAGGAACTGTTATGAATTATAAAAAAGGCTAATCGATAATTCACTCAATCTAAACTAGAAGTCGCAAAAGATTTATATAAGCAAACATATTCTATTAATATTTAAAAGATTTATAACATCAAACGTAATGCACGATGTGGCCAAGCAATTCTACAATCATACAGTTGAAGTATTTGTACACTTGCTAAAAGAAACAAAACACAATGTCCAATAAGATTGCCAGACTTAAAAATAATTATTATAGGCATCAAATATCGTTATAAACGCGATAATATTGCAATTTTTCAATATAAAACCCATTAAAAATAGTGGGTTTTATATTTAGAAAGTAAATATTTTTTATAAAGTAAAAACTAGATATAATAATCATTCATCCTATAATAATTTGAGTTATAAAAACATTACCATATATAAAGGATACGTAATTATTCTTTTTTTAAATAACGTTGCCATTGATAAGTTTTATTCCATATAGTTTACTGTTTTCATTTAATATTGTACGTAAAGATTTAGCTTTATTATTAGAAGACTTTACCTCAACTGGCAATATTTGTCCGTTTTTAACAAGAATAAAGTCTAACAAATATTTTGCATAATGATAGAGTTGAAACAAAATTAAACTCGATATAGTTTTCATAATTTTGCTCTGCAAAATGTTTAATAATATAGGTTTTTCTACCCTGCCTTGCACCTTCTATTATTAAACATTTTTTATTTATGCTTTTTTTCCAGACCATTAGGTCTTCTTCTATTTTTCTTTTTAACATATATATCTTTGCTATTAACAGCGTATTAACACATTAAAAAACTACTGTTAAATTATAATGCCTATTTTCAGGCCCAATGAAATAATATTAGTTAGATTTGCTCACTAATTGTTGACTTAAATAGATAAATGAGGGCAATAATATTTACTTAAAAAACTTTAGTAATCTTTTTACTAATTAAAATAAAAAAAGCGCTCAAACATTTATTTGTTTGAGCGCTATATTGATCTAATAAAAAACCAGTTATCATTCAACTGGTTTGATATAAAATTTACCATAGACTTGACGAAGGGAAGTTGCATTTATAAAAGAAGTTGTGTCTACTTCTCTGATCTTTTTTATTAAATCTGGAGCTTCTCGATTTGAAACTGTTGCATAAATAATAAAGTTTGGTGCTCCAGAAAATCCACCCGTTGCTTTAACAACTGTTGAAGAATGTGGGACATTTGCAGCGATAATGTGTTTTAAATTCTCATTACTTGTAACAATTTGAAGTAACATTTTCTTATTTCGGACATTGATCATATCAATAACTAAAGAACTAACAAATAAATAAGCAACACTATAACAAGCCGTAACAATAGCTTTAGCATAATCCGTTCCTGCTCCAGCTACGGCTGGTGCTTCAAAAAATGAAATAACAGTAAAGGTTAAAATAATACAGGCATTCATTGCAGCCATATATTTACCAGTATTAACTGATTTTTTAAGTGAGTAATAATAAGCAATAATATCAACTCCACCTGCACTATGATTAGAAATAAAAGCACAAGCACAGGCAAGACCGGTTAATAATCCAGCAAACATAGCACGAGCTAGTGTATCATTTGCAATCAATGCTCCAAGTGGATCAAAAAATGATCCTGGTAAAACTTGAATAAAGACTGATACAAAAATAACATTAAGTGAAGTAAAAATAGAAAACTTCCAACCTATCTTAATAAAAGAAAATATTAATAAAGGTAAATTAAGTAAGAAATATAGAATAGATTGTAAAGTATTATAATCAATATTATTAACTCCACATATATGTACTACTTTAACAATACATTGAGCAATACCACTAATTCCACCCGTTGCAAGATGAACAATAAGAGCGTTAGAAGAATCAGCTAAGGAAATAAAAGATCTAAATCCAATTGCAAAACATAACGAACTTAAAACACACATAAAAAGAGTCATCATGTTAGTTAATGCAAACCTAGAAACCTTATGGTCTAGGAAAAAATAACGTATATTCTTTTTAAATAATTTCCACTTGTACATATCGCATTAATTATACTAGATATTTAAAATAATGCCAATAATAAATACTTAATTATTAAGGACAAAATATCTAGTATTAAAAATTAACATAAAACAGCAAAAAATCATAAAATTTAGTCGAATATTTAATGATTTTTTGCTGCTAAATGATGTGAGACTTCTTTCTTTTTTTACTAATTATTTCACATCATTTAAAGAATAAAAAAGCCTATTTATTATGAAGAAAAACTATTTTTTCGTTCATAATAAATAGGCATTCCTAGTTATTTTATTCGATTGGTTTAATGTAGAATTTACCATAGACTTGGTAAAGTGGGGTGACATTTATAAATGAAGAAGGATCGGCTTTTCTTATTTTTGTGACTAAAGGATTAACTTCGCTACTTGATACGGTAGCGTAGATAATAAAGCTTGGTGCCCCAGAAAAGCCACCTTCAGCTCTTACTACTGTACAAGAATGGGGAACGTTAGATGCAATTATGTTTTTAAGTGTTTCATATTGAGTAACAATTTGTAACTGCATTTTCTTATTTCGAACATTGATCATATCTACAACAAGAGAAGCAACAAATAGATATCCAACACTATAAAAGGCAGTGATAATAGCAGAAGCAAAATCACTATGTCCATTAGTTTGTTCAAATAGAGTTATGATGGTAAAGGTAAGAATAATAAGAGCGTTACCAAATGTCATATATTTACCAGTATTAACTGATTTTCTCATTGAATAATAATATGCAATAACATCAATTCCACCCGTACAATGATTTGATATAAAAGCACACGCACTTGATAATCCTGCTAGTAGTCCTGAAAACATTACACGAGCTAAAACATCATTTGCAAGAAGGGTTGCAATTGGATCAAAAAAGGAACCTGGTAATATTTCTATAAATATAGAAACAAAAAGGACATTTAGAGTGGTAAAGATTGAAAATCTTACTCCAATTTTGGTAAAACTAAATATAAGTAACGGAATGTTAAGAATAAAATAGAAAATTGACTGAAGTGTATTATAATTAATATTGGACAAGCCACATAATATAGCAATTTTAACTATACATTGGGCAAGACCACCGATTCCTCCGGTTGCAAGGTGAAGAATTGAAGCTCCACTATCATTAGGAAGAGATATAAAAGTTCTAAAAGCAATAGCAAAACACATGGCACTTATGATGCACATCGCTAAAGTAAGAGTATTGTTGAGCATAAACCTAGATACTTTGTGATCTAGGAAAAAGTAGTGTATGTTCTTTTTAAATAATTTCCATTTATACATAGCGTTATTATTTTACAAGTAAACATTTACAAATACTATAAAAAAATGTTCAATTAATATATATATTAATATTTGATAACTTCAAGTTTTA
>JAVXGI010000033.1:5815-7296 GCA_036657515.1 Bacilli bacterium | reverse complement strand
TTATGTTTTTCAACATTGATTATTCAATTAATGATTTAAAAACTCAAAGCAATGCTTCAGATGTTGTATTAACCAAAAAATATAGTAATTCAAATCCTATCTATAAGTATGAACATAAGGATGAAAACGGTAATTTATTTTTAAAAACTTTTTCTAGAAATGTTACTGTTTCAAATTATAGTTATAATTCTACTTTGCCTATAAATGATGCAAGTGGTTTTGCTAATAATGTTATATTTCCATACTCAACTGATGATTTTAAGAATATCAAAATAAATAGTGTTGATAAAGTTGGTGTTGCACCATATGATGATGAAAGCTTATCGAGATATACAAATAGAAAAAAAGGAATATTGAGAACCAATCCAACAAACATAAGTCTTCTGGGTGTGCCGATACCCCAAAATATCAATCGCGATAAACACAACACTTGAAGAGGAATTGGATGACAAATGAAAAATCCAGATTCAGGAATTGAGATTTTTGATCCAGTTAACTTGGTGTTTGATTCAGAATCAGTTGTCCCCAAAATTCTTGGATATTTTAGTAATGGAGTTATCAACAAACAAACTTCTATGAATTATGGTTTATATCAACCCAAATCTGCTATCGTTAATCCTTTATTGACTAATGGTGTAGTAAAACAACCTGCAATAAACTTGATTACATCACACCCTATTACAATTGATTGAAATATTGATAGTACAATTTTGAATAATTTATCTTTTTATAACGACTTATTTAATGCACTACTTTCCAACGTTAGAACAGAAAGTATTTTACATTATAATATTTTTTTAGATACTAGTTCACTATTCGGAATAGACAAATACATATATGATAGAGTTAAAACTATTTTGAATGATCCGACAATTAATGAACCTACAAACCCAAATTTTTTTCACAAAGATTTCTTGTCATCTCTTATAAGTGTAGATGTGCCAATACGCCAAGAATGAATTGAGGAAGTTAAAAATGATCCTAATTCTTCAATCAAAGTTGATAGCGAAATAATCAAACTTTTCTTGAAAAATAGAGCACAAGATTTGTCAGAGATATTTTCAACATTTGTTGAAAATTACAGGGATGAATTTGTTTTAGATTATTTAAATATTAATAATACTAATATTCAAGGAAATAATGTAATAGTGGGAGATAGTAAATCATTTTCTTTTTTTGATAGGGAAACAAATAAGAATTATTTAATTACATCAAAAGATAACACTCCGAAAGATAAATTAGTAATATCTAGCGGAATAGCTCCAGGTAGTTCTAAAAAATTTGATTATTATGTGAATACTATTAACGAATTAAGTTTATTAAACAATGATTACATTGATAGAGACTTTAATGAATTAGTATATGATTTTTCTAAATTACTTATTAAATTAGAAAAACCTATAAAAGGTAATGAGATTAATGATTTAGAAAATATTGATTTTGATTACTTGCAAATTGAATATGATAAAAATAAGCCATCA
>JAVXGI010000033.1:0-5715 GCA_036657515.1 Bacilli bacterium | reverse complement strand
AGAAAATATTGATTTTGATTACTTGCAAATTGAATATGATAAAAATAAGCCATCAGCGAAAATTGATATGATTTTAAGTATAGCTAAAGAGCTAATCATTCAATATGAAGACCCGAAAAAAACATATGATGAAAAACTTATTAACAAATTATTTTCATATGTCTCTTCCCCAACAGTTACAATGGATGAATTTAGAAAGTTATCCATAAATTTTGATTATATGGAAGGCGTATATGCTGGGTCTTCTATTAATACATTAAGATTCAGCGGTTTATTTCAACAAAATTATCAAGCAGTAGTTAGTGAAAAATTTATTAAACAATCTAATAAGAAAATATTGCCTTTAACAAATAATAAAAATCCTATTCATTCGTGAAGTCATGCATTAAGTATTAATGGTTCTAAAGAGTTCGACGAATGAATGTTTAATTTACCCGATGATTACAAAGTTGAAATAAATTCTTTATCATTTGTATTAACAGGTACTGGAATTTCTTCGGATATGGCATATCCAATTAGTTCTTTAGAGAAACCAATTGTTGATCCTCTAACTGATATATTGGTATATGTTAATGATGCTGGCTATAAAGCTATTAGTTCAAAACTTCCATTCGTTAATGAAAATAAGTTTTTTTCTTTTACCATTGATGACAAAACAAATATTGATGCATTTGTTAGTTCATTAAATAGTGATTTATCATTGATTATGAATGGTTCAACATCAAATGTAGTATTTAAAGTCAATGCTCAATTTAACGCCCCATTAATTTCGTTGCGTTATTCTTTTCCAAACATTATCCAATTTTATATTCAAATTTTTTCCTTATCTGTTTCCATAATATTATTAATAATTGGTATATATTTATCATTCACAATTATTAAATCTTGAATCAATAAAAATAAAATTCAATTAGCAATTATTAAAGCGAATGGTTTTTCAACAAGCAAGATTACTTTGTGCATGAGTTTGATTCCTATGATGGTTGCAATTTTAGGTGGTGGATTGGGTTATATTCTATCTATAATTTTTCAGCAAGGATTATTTTCAATTATTTCTTCTTATATATTTTTATCAGTAAACTTCTTTACGTTCAATATAGGGATTCTAATTGGGGTTATAGCTCTTGTCATTCTACTTTTAACTTCGTTTGTATTTATAAATTTAAAGATGTTATTCAAGAAACCAATTGCAACAATAATTAACCAAACTATTGAAATAAGGAATAATAAATTTGTAACCTTATTAAATAGAGTTCAAATTGGGTTTAATTCAAATGCAAAACTAAAGAATCAACTTTTATTTCTAAATATTCCGAGAACAATGTTTTATTTAATAAGTTCTACTATGTGTGTATTTTTAATTGGTGCTTTCTCGTCTTTTTCTGATAAATTAAATTTAGCGCAATCACTTACAAATTCAAACAAGCAATACAGCTATAGTTTAGATTTTATAACACCAACAGAACAAAGTGGGTTATATAAAACTCAAAAATATTCTGAGCTTGGTTTTGCCGATAGAGACAAAGGTATATATGATATGTACGCACCAATATATCCTTCAGACCCATCCTCACAAGCTTTTCCATACAATCCAGATAACTTAAAGGTTTTAGAAAAGATTGATCATCCTAATGGGACGAGCACATGAGAACATAAAAAAGGAGAAGATGGAAGATTGTTGTATTTTTCAAATATAGTGTTACCTTCTGAACAATTTATAAGTCGTATAAAAACATACATTGATACTTTTAGAAATGCAGTTTTTAGTAAATGATTAATTGATATTGAAATCAAAAACGGAATAAATCTTTGAGAATTAGTGAAGAATAATTTAAATCCTGAAATTGTTTATAAAGTTGAAAGTCAAGATAAAATATTTTTAGATTTAATTGCCAATGATAAAGATTTAGGACATGAGTTTAAAACCCTTGCATTTCATAACCCAACAACAGGCAAGTGAAGTCTAGATGCTAGTAAAGTTTTAGATGTTCGTCCTAAAATAAAATTTAAAGATAATTTTTTGGTATTTATCGGAAAAGTATATGGAAAAGAGTATTTGTCAGATGCTGATATAAAAGTCTCTTATGGTACAATTCCATATTTTAATGACCAAATAGAATACTACACACATGTTGATGCTAATATTAGAAGTTCTAAAGTTAATGACAAATATAAAATTTATGGCATCAAACCAGATTCTAAATTCATATCTTTAAAAGATAACAATAATAATCAAATAGGTCATTTATTAGAGAGTGATAAAAACAATATCATCATTAATAATGGTGCAGCATATAAATATGGATTAAAAGTTGGTGATACATTAACGATAGAAGTTTTAAATTCATATTTTAGATATACTGAAAAAATACTAGATGTAAGTTTGGGAAACACTTATACTTTTAAGGTTGTTGGAATTAACTCAACATCATTTGGTGAAGAATTTTTTATTAGTCAAGACAAGGCGAATGAGATTACAAGATTAAGTCAAGGAGTAATAAAACTTGAGCGAAGAGGTTTTACTTCGATGCTGCCATATGTTGATATGCCTATATACAATGGAATGTTTTCTACAGAGAAAGAACCACTAATTTTGTCTAAAACACTTTCATTTTATTCATTGTTTGGATTATATGGAAATTTTGCGAGATTTAATTTAAATGATCGTGGTAGCAATGAAATTTTACAATGAAACAACCCATTAGATTTGTCGATTTCAATTATTCCAAATGGAGCCCTTCCACAAGAACAATTAATGGTAAATGCTTACAATATTAAAAATGGCACGAACTTGCTCCATGGAGATATAGTAAATAAAATTGTTGAAATGAAATATGGAACTAATAGTCCATTGTTTTTCAAGACTGTTTCACAAGACTGATTTCAAGAAAATATAATTCCAGTGACATTGAATTCACTAGAGAATTACTCATTAGAAAAAGAAATAAATGGTTCTATATTTCTTACATTAGAAACATTACAAACTTTATTAATGTCAATATTATTACCAATAATCATTTTTGTTATATTAATTCTAACTTCACAGATGATGGAAGAGATTAAAAAAATTATTCTAATTATGAAATTATTGGGTTATTCTAACAAACATAATTTATTTAGTGCATTATTTGTATTTCTGCCGATTTTTGCTTTCTCGTTATTGTTTGGTACCTTATTTGTTTGATTGTCAATGGTTGCTTTCCAATCGTTTTTATATTCAACTGCTTCAATATTTGTAAACAACCTTATTAATGTTCCAAATTTAATGTATGGATTCTTAGCATTACTATTAATAATGATTATCAATTTTGCTTACACATTATTTATATATAGAAAAAATAATCTAAACAGTATTTTAAATTAAATTATTACTGTTAATTATTTATTTATAGATTTGATGAGCATTTTTAGATAAGTGTATTTTTTTATAATAAAGTGTATAATAATAAAATAATATAATAGTTATTTACCCGTTATTGAGAGCTTAAAATATGACGAGTTTATTCAAACAAGTGTTCAAATCACTTAGACATTCCATACTTGAATTAACAGGATTAATTTTTATTTTTTTCATTGTTGTATTTACTATTTTTTCTTCATTATTTATGTTTTTTAATATTGATTATTCAATCAATGATTTAAAAACTCAAAGTAATGCTTCAGATGTTGTATTAACTAAAAAATATAGTGTGTCAAATCCAGTTTATAAATACGGACACAAGAATGAAAAAGGCGATTTTATTATAGATACACCTACACTTAAAAATGTTAATGTATCTAATTATAGTTATAATTCTACTTTGCCTATAAATGATGCGGGTGGTTTTGCTAATAATGTTATATTTCCATATTCAACTGAAGACTTTAAAAATGCTAATGTTAATAGCATTGATAAAGTTGGTACAGCACCGTATGATGATAAATGATTATCAAGGTATGGAAGTAGAAAAAAAGGAATATTGAGAACTAATTCAACTAATACTAGTATTTTAGGTTCACCAATGCCGCAAAACATAAATGCAAATAACCCTAACTCTTGAAGAGGTATTGGGTGACAAATGAAAAGTCCGGATTCGGGAATTGAAATTTTTGATCCAATGAATTTAGTGTTTGATCCTAATTCAACAACCCCAAAAATTTTAGGTTATTTTAGTAATGGAGTTATAAATAATCAAACTTCTATGCATTATGGTTTATATCAACCAAAATCTAATGTTGTTGACCATTTGATAACGAATGGCGCCGTGAAACAACCGGCTATTAATTTGATTCCATCATTTCCTATTATAATTGATTGAAATATTGATAGTACAATTTTAAATAATTTATCATTTTATAGTGATTTATTTAATTCGTTGCTTACTAATGTCAAAAATGAAAGTATTCTTCATTATAAAGTTTATTTAGATTCTACATCACTTGTCGGAATTGATAAATATATATATGATAAAGTTAAATTAATTTTAAATGATTTAACAATCAATAATCCATTAAACCCAAATTATATTCATAAGGATTTCTTAGCATCTCTTATAAGTGTAGATATACCAATACGTCAAGAGTGAATTAATAAAATTAAAAATGAACCCAATTCATCATTTAAAAATGATGAAGAAATAAAAAAGCTTTTTTTGAGTAATAATGCACAAGATTTATCTAAGACATATTCAACTTTTGTTGAAAACCACAGAGATGAATTTATTCTAGATTATTTAAATACTAATAATACAAATGTTCAAGAAAATAATGTGATAGTTGGTGATAGTAAATCATTCTCTTTTTTTGATAGAGAAGCAAATAAAACATATTTGATTTCGGCAAAAGATAATACTCCAAAAGATAAATTAGTTATGTCTAGTGGTGTAGCCCCAGATAGTTCAGATATATTTGATTATTATGTTAATACAATCAAACAGTTAAGTTTATTGAACAATAATCATGTCGATAAAGGATTTGATAAATTGGTTTATGATTTTTCTAAATTACTTATTAAACTTGAAAAACCTATCGGAAATATTGAAGTAAATAATTCTGAAAATTTAAAAAAAGATACGAACATTAAAATTAATGATTTGCAATATTTAGAAACTGAATATGATACTAATCTACCAATGGCAAAGATTGATGTATTTACAAGTATTGCTAAAGAACTTATCATTCAATATGAGGATGCAAACTTTGTAACTAAAGGATATGATAACAATTTAATTAGCAAGTTGTTTTCTTATTTATCTAGACCAACCATTACAATTGATGAGTTTAGAAAGTTGTCAATAAATTTCAATTATATGGAAGGCGTATATGCTGGTTCTTCTATTAATACATTAAGATTTAGTGGTTTATTTCAGCAAAATTATCAAGCGGTAGTCAGTGAAAAATTTATTAAACAATCTGATAAAAAAATATTGCCTTTAACAAATAATAAAAACCCTATTCATTCATGAAATTATGCATTAAGTATTAATAGCGCTAAAACATTCGATGAATGAATGTTTAATTTACCAGAAGAATATAAAATAGAAATAAATTATTTACCATTTGTGATAACAGGCACTGGAATATCATCTGATATGTCATATCCAATAAGCTCATTGGAAAAACCAATCGCTAATCCATTAACAGATGTATTAGTTTATGTTAATAATGCCGGTTATAAAGCCATTAGTTCAAAACTTCCTTTTGTTAATGAAAATACATATTTTTCTTTCACTATTG
>JAVXGI010000032.1:0-7487 GCA_036657515.1 Bacilli bacterium | reverse complement strand
ACCGATAGTATGAAAAAGTAGGAATAACAGTGAATATTGTATTAAAAGTGAGAAAAGTCTCGATATAAAAGTTTTAAAGCTTAGTATTTAATTAATATACTAAGCTTATTTAATATTGAGATTTTTCGATTGCTTAAAAATAAGAAGGAAATATTCCAAATTATTCTTTGCTTATATAATACGTCTTAAACAGTTAACTATAATTGAATGTACTATTTAAGATGTTTTGTTAATGCATGATACATGTTATATCGAAGTATATCATTTGTTGCAATTTCATTGATTACTACTTCCTGCATATCTTTTAGCGGACTTTCTGGTAATGAAACAAATAATAAATCTACACTTGAATCAATTAAATTGTTTTGAGACTCATTCATAATATTCACCCCTTCTATTAATGAACATTTAGCAAATCTGAATACATAAAATAAATCAAGAAAATCAATTAATTTTATAAATAGTTCCATCATTTATAAATAATCAATAATTAAATATCCATAACGATTTCAATTTAATAAAGAACAAGTTTCATAAAAAAACAACACAAAAGCAAAGATTTACTAAATATTTATTCACATTTCTTTAAGAAGCCATATTCAAAAACATACGGATTCTTAAATTTTTTAGTTCCAACATTAAATTTCGCAATAAATATCTCACCTTCCGAAGAAACAACATATCCTACGCCAAATATTTTATGTTCAATTTTATCACCCTTGATCAGAGCTATAGGTTTACTATTTTTTTTATTATTTAAACCTTTTCCATTCTCATTAAATTCTTGCTTAGTAATTTGAATAGTATTCCCATTATCAATTTTAACTTTTGTATTTTTATTATCAAACATAGATTCTTTTTGCTGCTTTGTCATTTCTAAATAATCCTCTTTAGAAATAACTGTAGAAAATAAACCAACTTTAGAATCATTTAAATGCATATCCTTCCCGGTGTAACTCAAACTACTGTCCTCATATCTTTTAAATTTATAGACAGCTTCATTCATAACAGAATCATTAAAAACACCTATAGATACTAATAGTTTAAAATCATCTATATTTAAACCTGTCACTGACTTGAATAATTTAGTTTCTATTTGTGTTATAACATCTTTTAATGAGTTTTCTCTACAATCTGTCAAATACATAAATATAGGTATTCTTGTTGCAAACTTAATCAGTTTTTCTTGAATTTTTGCACGTTTTGATTTATATTCTTTTTCCGCTTCTGATATTACTTTTTTAGTATGTTTATCAACATTTTCCATTTTGGATTTAGCATTTTTAACAAGATTTGATTTATTAATTATAGTTTCAATATCTTGGTTTACGCTCCTAAATCCTTCTATATTCATTAAAGCTTTCATAGCTTGTTCATTATGCATTAATTTTTCTAAAATTTCATTATTAACGTTAACCAATAAAGCACTTTGCCACTTTCTTGCTAATAAGGTAGCTGAAGTTCCAGCTGTTGTAATATCAAGAATATCAGTTGCGTTAATTTCCTTCATAGTACTCCCATCATAAGCAAGAACTGGTAAAAAATTAATAAACTCTTGTACTTTTTTTTCAGGATTCGATTCATTTACATCTAAGCCACAACTATAATCTGAAATCTGTTTTAATGCCCTATCCAATGCAAAATCAAATACATAACATTCTTTTTTCAAATTTTCTTTAACTCCGAATTCGTTTTCAATTAACCAAGGACTTTGCACACGAAATGCTGATTGAAAATATGTTTCCGGAGTAGAAATATTTCGTAGCATGAAAATACCCGTCCATGGTTTTATTGTTACACCAGTAGTAAGTTTTCCACAAGTCAAAGTTATTGTTTTTGATTTTAATGGTTCCTTCATGGATTGCATAACTGGACCAATAGCATCAATTCCAATACCCGCGTCTTTACCAGCACAAACATTAATTGTATATTCTTGATAAAAAATATTATTTTTTTCATTAATTAGATTCTTCATAGCAAAACAAGATGCAACAGTTGGTAAAAACCAAAGTGTGTGATTTAACAAGCTTATCATTCGTACATCAGAATAAGGCATAACTGGTTTTTTATAAATGCCTAGTTTTAGGTCATCAACAACTCGGTATTGTCCTCGAATCAAATCAAGCCATTTTTGAACAAAACTTTTATAGATAAATTGTGAATCTGCCAAATTATCATTTAACGTTTCAGCTTTAAAAAAAACGTTTAAATCAAATTCATTATATTCACCATTTCTTGCAATTCGGCTTATTTCCTGCGGCATTTGATAGGTTAACAATACCATTTTAGGTAATGATAAATAAGGATTCATTTCTGGTTTGCCAGTCCATTCTTCTTTAGCTTTCTGCTCATCTCCATATGTCCAATTAAATATTTGATCCTCCGTGAACTCTCCACTATTTAGTGCACGAAATGGAGTCCCAGAAAGAAACAAATAAAAATTAGTAGTAATTGGAAGAAATGATTCATTATATGCATTTGGTGCTTCTTCATTACTATATTTCTCTATATCAAATTCATTTTCATCATCATCATCTTGTTCAAAAAGTTTTTTAGCGTTTTCTCTCCATGCGCCAAAATGGTATTCATCAAAAATTACCAAATCCCAATGAGTAGTATGTACCCATTCATTTTTTGCTTTAATTCCGCCTAATTCGTTTGTACCTAAAAAGTCTTGAAAAGAACCAAAGCAAACAATCGGTTTATTAGGATCTAATTCTTCTGGTAAATAAGGACTCTTTTTGTGTAAAAACTGCCACCCTTCAAAATCAACATGTAAATTCAAATCTTCTTCCCATGCCATTTCAACCGCAGGTTTAAATGTAAGTATTAAAATTTTTTTCATATTCATAGCTTTTGCCAATTGATATGATGCAAATGTTTTACCAAAACGCATTTTCGCATTCCATAAAAATTTTGGTGGATTTTTATTTTCCAAAATTTCATTTTCAAAATATTGCTTTGTCACGGACACTGCGCGTTCTTGTTCAGGTCGCATTTTAAATGTCAATGTGCGATTTTCTTTATGTATTTTACGCGTCATCACATCAACAATTGCAGCTTTAACATCATTAACACCACATTTATACCATTCGCCACCAACACACTCAATATGTTTTTGTTTTAATACTCTGTGTACATCGTAATCAGTAAAAGTACCTCCATCAGGATACATAGCACTTTCGATTACTTTAACTTCATAAGATTGTTTTGGAGTTATAGTTGGATAGTGTTCTTTCATTCGTATACTAATGTCTCTTGCAGTATAACCAACCTTTAAACAGTTAGGGAATCGAGTATCAGAATACGCATATATTATTGGCGTTGATTCAGGACGTTGATGAGCATAGTTATCAAAAATATCTGTCATTTTAGTCACCATCTTCGATATTTCTTATCTTCGAATTAATAAATTCCCATTCTTCATCCGAAATATCCCATAACTCTCTCAATAAGTCATCAGAAAAGCTATGACTGTAGTCCATCACATCTGGAACAAAACAAAAGTTCTTTTTCGTTATATTTTGTGATACTACTGTTTGTAATAGAAGAAATCTTACTATTTTTGTTAATAAAAATGATTTAAAGTTAATTGTTTCTGATTCCGTTTCAAAAGCACATGCAACAAGCCATGATTCACTGCAACATTCTCCTGGCTTGGCAATTCTAATGTTTCCATCATAATAAAATCCAACAGGTTTTGAAAAATCAGTTTGCCCTGCAATTGGTGCTTTCGGGATTAACAACTTCCATTTATTCAAATAATTATTATTATCAATAATATCTTTTTTACTAACGTATTTTATTCCTAATTTTTGCGTAAAATAGCAAGGAACTCCTGAATTTAAAGGAGTGTATGTTGTTGTGATGCCAAATGGCAATCTAGATGAAATTCTATCACTTAAGTATTTACAATTACTTATTTCTGTTATTTTCTTTAAAATACTTAACGATTTATTAGATCTAATAAAAAAGTCATATTCATTTATAGCACGAGTCATATGGTTCATTTCTCCATTATCGTAATTAGCAACATCACATAACCCTGGGTTATCTCTATCCCACAAAAAATAACAAACTCCTCCAGCTAATCCTCCTAAAGTTGGAAATACATCTTTATAATTATCATAATCAACAAGTGTTCTAATTCGTCTATCTCCTAACATTTCTTTTCTAAATTCATCCAAGCCTTTTCCTCCTGAAAACCATCTTGAAGGAATAATCATAGTTAAATATCTAGGATTTAGTTTAATTGCTTGTTTTACAAAAAGTTGATAAATAGGTTTTGCACTCGTTCCAGAACCTCCTCCATCACTTAGCTGATATGGGGGATTGCCTATAATCACATCAAATTTCATATTAAATATCTCCTCTGGATTTAAACAATGTATCCATTCATATGCATGTGTTTCTAATTCTGAATTTCTATCATATTCTTTTTTACTAGCTCCACAAAAACTGCATTTATCTCCAACCCATGAATGTTCAATTCGTTTAAATCTAATATTTCCTTCACTATTATCAAATTTTGAAATCGAATAAATACTATTCGGGTATTTTGAGCAATAAACACTTCGTCTAGATAATAATGATGTCAATTCAGTGATTGAAATACCATATAATTGTTTTTTCATTATGTGATTAATACGATCATTTAGATTTGGAATTGTTTCTTCTAATCCTACAATTAATCTTTTAGCTATTTCTCGCAAAAATATTCCTGTTTTACACCCAGGATCCAAAAATGTTATATTTGGATCTTTAAATAACTCCTGTGGAAGTAAATCTATCATTTGATTTGCAATTTCAGGAGTTGTAAAAACTTCATCACTAGATAAATTTGCCAAGCATAAAAGAACATCAGGTTTGTACGTTTCAAAAAATAAACTATCATTCATAATCTTTTAACCTCCTATATTCAACAATAGGATAATCATCTTTAATTGGACCTGGAATATACCCTTTTGTCTCGTCATCAAATATCCAATCTTTTTGTTTATCAAAATCTGAGCGATTATCTCCATTATCATTTCCAAATAAGGTTAATTCTGTAAAAGAAGAATCTGTTTTGTTTTGACCTTCAATTAACTCATCAAGGCGATAATCTCTTCTTTGAAATTTAGAATCAATAATCATGTCCCATTGTGAAAATATGATAGGACCACCATTATTGTTTTTCATAGTTAAAGCATCTCCAACTAAAATGTTATGATTGAGTATATGCATAATAGTTTTATTTAAATCTTCATCTGGCTTGGATTTCATTGCTTTTTTATAAGCTTTATACCAGATTTCAAACAATCTATCACGGCATTCAATTACATTGTCATAAAGAATATCCACTCCATAAAGACTACTCAATGCCAAAATCGAATATGATTCCCATTCAAAATTTTTCCCAAACAATTTATCAACTACCTTTAATTTTCTTCTTAAAATTTCGACAAGAAAATTTCCATCACCACAGGCAGGTTCTAAAAATCTACTTTCTATTCTTTCTGTTTCGTTTAATACTAAATCAAGCATTGCATTTACTTCGTTTTCAGAAGTAAATACCTCCCCATGGTCATGGACTCTTTGACTTGTTTTAACTTGTCTTTTAACCATCAATTTCCCTCACTTTCATTCCCGTTTTTAATATCAACTACAGCATATTATTTAATATAAATTAACAATATTTAAATATTCATATGACAATTTTAAAAAAAGAAATATCTCATGTAAACCATTCAAAGCGCTAAAATATAATCACATTTTTTTCTAATTCCTATTAATATACTAACTTTTTTACTAATTTAAAGCAAGTTTTTTAAAAACTTAAATTTATATTGTTTTCACTATATCATTAATTTTTAAATATAACTCTATAGTCTGTTCTTTGTTTTTTAGATTTACTTTATTCCCATTAATGTTGGATATGTGAACAATAATGTAAAATAACTAGATTTAAAACTTTTAATAGTGTTATTTCATATCATTTCCAATAGAATTATACTATTATTCCGTATTTATAAATGGTATTATAAGCATAATAAAAATCATTACTAATGACTAAATTAAATATGGGGTAAATTAACATGAAAGAATTTTTAAAAAATATAATTATAAATTATTTTGATAACATTATGCAATTATTTAAAAATAAATATGAATTAATAAAACTAAGAAAGAGAATGACTATATTTACTCAAAATTTTGATGAAGGTCAAGATAGTCCTATTTTTACAAACGGAATATTTTATAACCACATTATTAAAACAAAGTAATATTAGATTTTATTGATTATGTTTATAATTGCTCAAAATCCTGTCTGCCTGCAAATGATTTTATTCTTGACCACAGGGACAGAATAATTAAACACATGTAAAGTTCGAATATTACCTTAACACAAAGTGATTATACAATAATTGAAAAATTTCTAACACAGTTATTAGAAAATATAATTAATACAATCAAAACTAAAAACGAAAAAATAATTATTCAATATTATTCAAAACAAAGCAGTTTAAACTCGGAGATAACAAAAGAATAAGTTAAATCTCAACAAGTTAAAACAGAATCTTTAATCACAACAACAGAAACATTGATCCAACAATTCAAATAATTTCTATTAACAGTAATGAATCTAAATTAATGAACGAAGACTTTATGGGAAGATGAATGCCAGAATCAATAGAAAATTATACCCTGTACAATAAAGAATACTATTGGTCAGATATAATATATTTTACAGAACGAGATGGAGACAAGTTTAATAACGAAAGTAGTTACTCTTGGTATAAGCCTTGCATAATTATTTGAATCTTTAAATATGAAGTATGATAAAGAGAATACTGTATTGTATGATACAAATAAAAATAATTATACTTCTTTTTGGACCATATTAGGAGAGAAACAAATTATCTCATACAATCGATTCCAAACAAAATTTAAGCAGCCTAGTATTTCTTGAATAGCTTATTATAATAACAAACACGAATTAATTAAGCATTTAATACAATTTGACTAGTTATATACAAATATCACTAAATTCTGTAAAAATCAATTGTGTATTATAATAGAATTTAACGCATTACTAATCATATAACCCTCTTCAAAATTAGTTCATAACCAATTCAAGTATATTATCGGTAAGATAATTAAAAAACTAAATACCACTTAATACTTATATAGAAAACTTATTTTTTTGACTCCTAATTTTTATAGGTGTAGAGATACTTATTACTTTAGTAGATTCAATTTCAAAAAGAATCTTATAGCGCTGTAATTGGTTTGCAACCAAACGCGGAAGATTCTTTTTTAGTCTTGGATAGTAGTAAATGTGATATTAAAAATTACAACGTATGTTTTGTTCTTTTGAACTGAATATAAATTTAAATATGGTATACGGTTCATTGCTTATACGAAATCACTTTAAATTTACGAAGTATATATAATTCTTTGAATTTCCCTGTACTTATTCTGTATTGTTTAACATAATATTAATC
>JAVXGI010000031.1:0-8516 GCA_036657515.1 Bacilli bacterium | reverse complement strand
TTTTAGAATGAAAAATAAAAACGATGCCAATAAAAGGCATCGTTTTAATTTAAATTAATGGTGCTGCTGATGAGAGTTGAACTCATATGAATTACTTCACTAGCTTCTGAGACTAGCGCGTCTGCCATTCCGCCACAGCAGCAATTAAAGTGATGGATTCACATGAACATTAACGTGAATAATCTCATAATATAGTTCTTCAACAGAAATTTCAATGATTTCTGCAACTTTATGAGATTCTTCAAGAGTAAGATTTTTATCCATTTGCACTTCTATATCAACATAGACTCGATCTCCAAACATACGTGTTTTAAGAGAGTCTATAGCAATAACTTTTTCAATATCTTCAACTTTTCTTGTAATTGCATTAGTATGTTCTTCATCCCAACATTCATCAGTTACAAGAAGAACATTCTTATAAAGAACCTTTAAAGCACCGACAATAACCATTATTGTAATAACAATTGAAATAGCATCATCAAGCCATTTAATATCAAATGCATACGCAATAGAAATTCCAATAAGAGAAATACTTGTTCCTATTGAATCTAATATATGATCAAGTGATGCTGCTTGCAGCATCGATGATTTATTCTTTTTATACGATATAAATGTAATACTAAATAAAACTAATTTAACAAAAATACAGCATCCGGCAACAATAATTGCAATAAGTTCAGGAATTCTTGTAGTAAGATATTCTCCCGTTGCTAACGAATAAATTGCATTATAACCCATAATTGAAATTGAAAAAATCACTATCATTTCAAAAATAACAATAGCAATATTTTCGATTTTTTCATGACCATATTGATGGTCTTTATCGATTGGTTTAGATGCTAATTTATTACCAAATAATGAAATAATCGAAGTAAAAACATCACCAAACGAGTTAATAGAATCAGATATTAAAGCAGAAGACAAACCAAAAATACCACCTAAGAGTTTACCAATTGCCAAACATAAATTAGTGATTAACGTACCAAATGTAATTCGAGAAACGGTTTTAAAAGTTGCTTTTGTTATTTCTTCTTTTTCCATACAAGTATTAAACACATAAAAAAAGCATAATGCAACATATATTTTTATTAGTACCAACTAACTATTATATCGTTTTTATCGGCTTTATCGTTTATCACAACAAAAAAAGATAGAATCGAAATTCTATCTTTTTTTGTATTTTTTATTCATTGTCAATTATAACGTCATCGTCTACTATTCCAAGTCTTTTCTTTGTGAGATAAAAATCAATCGATCTTGAAAAAGAATAGAATAACGGAATTAAGACGAACATGATCCAAGTTGGATGCCATATATTTAAGTATGTTCCGATAAAAACATATATTGTTTCGATAAAAAAAGAAATATTAAATAGTGATATTTTTCGTTCATAAATACATCTAATAAAGCTACCTATTACAAAGGGAATGAAAAATAAACATATGCCTACAGTCCAATTTTGAAGTAAAAATCCTAAAATTAAGTATATCGCAATAGCAATTAATAATAAACATCCTTCAACTGTTCTAACTATCGAATTAGTTCTTTTATCGTGTCGCAAATATGTTGCTTTTAAAATTCCATTATCGATATGAACTCCTGCTTTTGTAGATTCATCTTCTTCTTCCTTTTTTTCTTTTTCTAATCTTTCTTTTTTATCTTTAGCAATTTCTTCAATTGTTTCATCATCTTGCAGGAGTTCATCTAAAGATACTCCATAAATTTTAGCAAGACATATTAAATTATCAGTATCAGGAGAAGATTCAGCTCTTTCCCATTTAGAAACAGATTGTCTACTTATTCCTAATTTATCTGCAAGTTCTTCTTGAGATAGTCCTTTTTCTTTTCTTAATTTAACAAGACGATTCGCAATTTCAATATTCATAATTTTATTTCTCCTTAATACCTAAATATTAACGTAAAATGTTTAGTTGCAACAATAAACTCTACTTTTCATTTACGCAACTATTGGTTGCAATTACATTATAACAAATAAATATACGTTAAAAATATAAAAAACCAACTCAGGACTGAGTTGGTTTTATTTAATAAATAATTTATTGAAATTAGTTTTTAGCAGCTTGGCATTTTGCCATTGCTTCAGTAAACCAAGCATCAATAGTAGTTTTTGTTACTTGTTCTTTGCTTGAAGAAGAAAGTTTGGTCATAACTCCACCCATTTGATTTCTAGCTTCGCTTGAACCAACAAAGACTGGAGTAGTAAAGTATTCTCCATTAAGTTGTTCAACAAAGGAATGTCCTTTAGCAACTAAATAATCAGCAGAATAAATATTACGGAATTGGGTAATGTCATTAGCTTTTTTATAGTCTTCATTAGTAAAGACGGATTTTCTAATGCCTTCATATCCACTATTAATTGCCCAATCAACACTATTTTTCTTATTTGTTAAGAATTTATAGAATTTAAAGGCTGCTTCACTTTTTTGTTTAAGTAAAGGAGTACTTTGTTTATTATTTGTTAAAAGACAAATTGAAGTACCTTGGGAAATAACTTTGTGTTCTTTTCCTTCAGCGGTTGGAACTTTAGCAAATCCAAATTTAATTGTATTGTTACTTTGGGAACTTGAACCAAAATAGGAGGTTCCAGTTGAAGAAGTAATTTCAAATAAAGCTCTATTTGTAGCCATTAATTCACTATTGTATTTATTAGAAGAACCTTTGGTTGAAAAATATCCTTTGTTTGCATAACCATTAAATTTTAAGACTAAATCTTTTACAGCTTGATCATTAAAATCGAATGAACCTTCTCCGTTCTTAATTGAAAGATATGGTAAACCATATTGTTGAAGAAGAGTTATCATAAAGTTTTGATCTGATTCATAGGCAAGAATACCATTTGCTTCTGGAGTATCATTATCAGTTACGATAATTTTTTTGTCTGCTGGTAATGTTTCATTGTATGTAACAAGAGCTGGACATAATTTTCCAAATAACTCTTCCCATGATAACGATTCAATGTAAGCAGTTGATAATGGCCTTCCATTATTGATGGTATTGTCAATTTTTGATAAATCAAGATGTTCTAATACACCTTTATTATAAAGCATGTACTCGGTTGACTTATTAAATGGAACCATATATGTTCCTTCTTTAGTAAATTGTCTTCCTTGTTCTAAATCAAGATAGTCTGCTTCATCTTCAAGACCGATTGCTTTAATTAATGGATCTAGATTTGTTGCATAACCTTCTTTGATGTAATTTGCTATGTGATCTGCGTAACAAAGAACCATATCTGGGAATGTTGCGGTTGAAAACGAAGCAATTACGTTGTCTTGGATTTCATTGTACTTGGCGCTAATAAAACGATTAGTAACCTTGATGTCAGGGTTTTCTGTTTCAAAATTACTAATAATAGTATTTAAAGCAGACCCTCTAGGATCACCTTTTGCGTTATCGAAACTTGTTCCGAAAACGATTTCAATTGGTGAATTTGTTGTACCACTTGACGTACCATTGCAGCTTGCAACAAGACTGCTTAAGGCAACCAGTGATAAGAGTACGACTGATTTTTTCATGTTTTGTCCCCCTTAAAGACGCCTTTATAATATACCAAAAAGGGTCAATAAGAAAGACATTATTTAAAATTATTTTAGTTGTCCCATTCCTTTTTTAAGATAAAAGCACCAATTGTATATACAGTTGGGAAGAAAACAAAAACAAGTACAAGGGTAATTCCTAATATATCAAATTGTTGATTAGCAATTGCTGTTGCTAGAACATTTACCGTATCAATTATTGCAAATGCAAGAATTACGATTCCATATTGAAAAGCACGACAAATATTTTTGTAATTGCATCTGCAAAATACGAATATTCCAGCGCATCCACCGCCAATAAAGAAGATTATGTTAACAATAGATAAAATAAAATCAATTACATGTTTTAACTCATGAAAGTCATATTTCTGATAATAAACGCCCATTCCAAGCATGCATATATCGGTAATTCCTGATATAATCATTAATATTCCTGATATTAATAGTAAAATCTTTGCTGTTTTAATTTTCATTTTAACAATCTCCCTTTTTATTAGATTAATTCATATAGATATTATATAATATATGCATGAATATTTACTCTTATTTACCAGTATTAATTGGTGTTATTATTTCAGCCATATTGATAATACCATTCATAATATTTAAAAACAAACTCAACTTTAAAATTTTTAATAAAATATTTTCAATTGTTTTTACATTGCTATTTTTTACATGGCTTTTCTCTTTTCATAAATCTGATTTACTCTCCGTTATGGTAGGTCTTGATAAAAGTATATTAATATCGTATGGAAGTGGCGTCGCTATAATCGTTCCTATTATTGTTTGGTTTTTCTCTGTTTCCACCGTTCTTTTAGCAATTGAACCTTGGTTTAATTTAAAAAATCTTCGTTCCTTAATTAAATGGGCAAATCTTATTACATTTATATTAGCAATTGGATTTTATCCATATATGCATCTATTACTTTTTGGATCCGTTCCTCCAAATTTAGAATTTTCTAACTCATTTACTAACATAATGCTTGGTATCATTCTTTCTTTAGGCTTCTTTTACTCCTTAATTAAATGGGTTGAAGATCCTTCATTTATGAAGGCCAAAAAAGAATTTATTACATTCTTCTTAACACTTGCTGGAATGTTCATAGTTGCTCTTCCTACATGGATTATCCAATACTTTTTTGGTTTAGGCGATTCTCAACTTCATGTTTTAGATTTTGCTCTTGATCATCGTATCTTTATTTATATAACATTATTTTTACCAGTTATAATCTATTTTATATTAAGAAAACAACCAAAAGATGTAATTAAAGCATCAATGGTATTTATAGCAATTGCTACTATGAATACATTTTCATTTAGATGGTCATATATTGAGTTTTTAGAACCTTGGACTTGGCCTCTACATTTATGTAATACCGCAATGTACTTAATTACAATATGTGTGGTTTTTAATACAAAAAGATTATTCTACTTTACCTATTTCATAAATGTATTCGGCGCATTTATCGCCGTTATAATGCCAAGTTACTCTGGATTAACTGTTTTTTCTGAACAAATAATTTATTTCTGGATTAATCATATGTGTGCATTTGGAATGCCGCTTCTTCTAGTGGCGCTAAATGTGTTCCCTCGTCCAAAGATGAAACAAATGTGGTATTCAATTATAGGATTTACAGGTTATTTTGTTATTGCTTTAATTGCGAACTCTGTTTTTACAGGACTTGGTCATCCAGTTGACTTCTTCTTCTTAAATAGTGATTTTATTCCAGATAAATTCGGTAAATGGGCAGAAGATTTATTTAATATCTCTGCTAGCGTGACAATTGGCGGAGTAACACTTACTTTCTATTATCTATATCAGCTTTTATTCTATTTTGTATATGTTGGTATAGCATTTTCAATGTGGTACATATATACTTTATTCTTTGATATATTTGCGAGTATTAATACAACAACAAATAAATTACATAAAATTAAATTAGATCAATTAGCGTTAGAATCACAATTAAATGGAAGGAGCATCGAGGAACCAATGAAACTAAATACAGGAATAAAACTAGAATTAGAACATTTTAGTAAAATATATGGAAATGGAAAGAAGTTTGCTGTCCACGACGCAAATCTAGAAGTTTATGGTGGAGAAATATTTGGTTTTCTTGGACCTAATGGTGCTGGAAAATCAACTACTATTAAAAGTATTGTTGGAATTCAAATGATTACAAGTGGTCATATTTATTTATGTGGATACGATGTTGGAAATCAACCAGTTGAAGCAAAGCGAATCATCGGATATGTACCTGATCATTACGCTCTTTACGAAAATTTAACAGGTAGAGAATATATTAACTATATTGCTGATATCTACGATGTAAGTTTAGAAGATCGCAACACCAGAATTGAAAAATATACCACTTTACTTAACTTAAAAGAATCATTTGATTCCACCATGAGAACCTATTCTCATGGTATGAAACAAAAGATCGCCATTATTGGCGCTCTTGTTCATAATCCAAAACTTTGGATCCTTGATGAACCGTTAACTGGACTTGATCCTGATTCAATTTATCAAGTAAAAGAATGTATGAAACAACATGCTAGTGAAGGAAATATCGTTATGTTTTCAAGTCATATTATTGACGTTGTTGAGAACCTTTGTTCACGTGTTGTTGTTATTAAAAAAGGACATATGTTAGAACCTATTTCCGTTGAAGAAATTCATAAGACTGAAAGCTTAGAAAATTATTACTTAACCGCTACTTCAAAAGAAATTGAAGAAGCTATATTAAGTGAAAATGAAGAAGCACAAATGAAAGAAAAGATCAAAAACGAAAAAAAGGCTAAAAGAAAAGCATAACTATATTAATAAGGAAGATAAATGAACAAAATTAAAGCATTAGTTCTAATGCAACTAAAAGACAAAATAAATATTAAGTTTGGTAATAAAAGATCAGTTCTTACCAAAATACTTTTAGAATGCTTTAAAACTATCCTTGTAACTGCGATTGCTTATGTATTCTTTATGCTGAGCAATTTATTTTCAATATTTTCGATGTATAAACAAATACCATTATCTGTTATGACTATTATTATGGTTTTTATTCTTTTACTTTCTACTATTTCTTGTACTACTGGCCTTAAAAACACTTTATATAAATCTGAAGATAATAAATTTCTTGTAACCTATCCAATCAGTGGAAATAAGATATTCTTGTCTAAGATCATCGTTTTTTACATTTTTGAACTGAGAAGAAGTTTAACCTTCTCAATTCCAATTTTCTTAGCTTATGGTATTATTTCTGGGTTAAACTTCTTCTTCTATATCTGGGTATTTATTGCATTTTTTATCATTAGTGCATTCCCAGTTTTATTAGGTTGTATGCTTTCTATTCCAGCACTTTATCTTGATCGTTTTTTATCAAAGTTTAAACTTATAAAAAGTCTTTTACTTATTTCAATAATTGCCGCTGCAATGTATGGCATCATTTATCTTATTAATATGATTCCAGAAGAATTTAACATGGTTTATGCTTGGCCAAGTATTTTTAGAACCATTCAGCTTGTTCTTGAACGGTTCCAAAAATACTTGTATCCAGTTTATCTTTTAGTAACCTCTGTTACTGGCTGGCCAGTTTCTTTATCTTTTACTTATTTGTCATACATTCCATGGGTTACCATGTTATCTTTTATCGCTATTTTAGGATTAATGTTTTGTGCTATTTATTTTGGAGTCAAAAAACACTATATCTCCATGAGTTCAAAGTCATTTGAATTTGCCAAAAGTACTACTGTTAAAGTAAAACCAAATAAGAAACATAATAGATTAGTTTCTTATGCAATTGAAGAAATTAAGGATCTTACAAGATCTGGCGATTATATCCTTGGATTTTTTGCAACTTACATAATAGTTCCAATTATGATCTTGTTTTTAACAAAATTATTTGGTTCTTTAATAATAAGATATTATGGTGAGATGCTTTCGTGGGTCTTTGTCATTCTTTTAATTATTCTTCCACTTACTGCTGCAAATTCTAATTTAGCGGCGATTTATAGTCGAGAAGGACGAGCCTCTTTAATGACTAAAACATTTCCGGATAACCCATTATTTCCTCTTTTAAACAAATTATTCTTATTTATTATCTGTACAATTATTTCCACTTCAAGTTGTATTTATATATTCCAAGCCTATGCTCATCTTGATATTTTAACAATGGTATTTATTGGTTTAGGTATTATTCTTTTTGAAATCGGAATGATATTCTATGCTGGATATCTTGATTTAAAGAATCCGCAAAATGATCAGTTTGCTACTAATAGTGGAAACTTTGTTAATCCAAATGAAATTAACTTTATTGTTGTTTCATTCTTATTATCGGGTATTATCGCCTTTTATTCCTACATTCTAATTATGGAAAATTCAGGTAATTTCATTGTCTTTGGAGTTAAACTATTCTTTATCGGTTTATTAATTGCCACAATTATGTTTGTTTTATATTATACACAAATTAAAGCATTTTATTATGATGCCGCGGAGGGAAAAAGATGAAAAAACCAATAATTTTCTCAATCATTGTAATCTTTATTTTATCTGTTGTTATCGTAGGTATCCTTGGCGTCAAAATGGGAAGTGGAGAAGAAATTATTTACGTAACTAAAATTACTTGTACCAATTTAATTTTAGGAGCAAATACTATTCCTGCTCTTCCAACTACCGTTGAAAACACCTTTCAATCTGTTGTTGAATATGAAAAGAATATTAAATTTGCTTTAAACTATCAAGTCGCTCCTGATAATGCTACTTATAAAGGCGCTGCATTTACATCTAGTAATGAAAACTGGTATACAATTAATGATTTTGGTATCGTTTCTTTTACTGAAGAATTCCACGAAAACATTGCTTCAAAAGGCACTATCACTAAAATTCTTATCAAACCAACCATTACTTCAACTGATGGCCATGCTATAAAAGCTACATATAACGTCGTTGTAAAATTTTAATTA
>JAVXGI010000030.1:0-9417 GCA_036657515.1 Bacilli bacterium | reverse complement strand
GACAATTTCATTGCAACTCTTTTAAAACCAACACGCCATAATCTCTTCTTCATATATTATTTTTTGAAAATTTAAGAAAAAATAATATATGAAGAAATTAGAATGCTGTTAAGTAATTAGTAAAGATAAAAGTAAATAAGAACATCTCTTTACTAACAAATAAATTAAACTTTCTAAATAGGTTACTTTAGTTTAATATATATACATGAATTACGAAATTGTAGTAGCAACATCTAACGAACATAAAATGAGTGAATATCGTGCTCTTATTAAAGGACTTCCTATAACATTATATTCACTAAGTGACTTAGGAATAATAAGTAATGTAATAGAAGATGGATCTACTTATAAAGCTAATGCCTTATTAAAAGCAGAAGCTATAAAAAAATATACTACTTTACCGATATTATCGGATGATTCTGGTCTTGAAATATCTTTTTTAGGAGAACATTTTCCTGGTCTTTATACCTCACGCTATGCTGCTTCTTGCGGAGGACAAACAAAAACTAATGAATTTTTAAGTAAAGAAGCAATAAAATATCCTACTAATAAAGCGATATTTTATTGCACTATCGTTCTTCTTAATATTGAAGATAATCCATTAGTATTTGAAGGCCAAGTCGAAGGAAAAATAAGTAGTAAAATCGAAGGTGAAAATGGCTTTGGTTATGATCCTATTTTTATTGGTGATAAATTTGATAAATCATTTGGAGCCCTAAGTGAAGAAATAAAAAACGCTAATTCTCATCGAGCAAAAGCGTTTAAAAAATTTATCACTTATCTTAAAATAAGTAAATTAATCTAAAAATAAACTTCACTTTAAGGAACTGCTCCTTAAAGTGAAGTTTTTTTATTATTGTGGATCTAAACCTGGCTTTTTAATGCGAATAATTAATTTATAAACGACATTATGTCCGGCATCTTTAACAAATGTTAAGTTATTGTTATCAAATGAGACAACGTGCATACTAGGTATTCCGCCATTATAAGGAGATCTAATAAAGACAGTAATAAAGTCTTTACCAACATAAGTAATTCTTATACGTTCAGTATTTTCTTGTCTAATTAAATGGTTATAAGCATCAAATCCAATATAGCCTTGTCCACGTAAATCAGAAACTCTATATCTACGTTTACCAATTACTTCTTCTACTCCACTAACACTACATACAAGGCAACATGTAAAACGATCGATTATTGTATCTTCTTCAACAATCATGTTTGGTGAGTTAAATAACTCTGCTTCAGTATAATTCATATGTCTATTCTCCTTTTTTAATTAGTTATTTTTAATAAGAGGCATAATCTTTTCTAATATCAATGCTGGTACTTCTTGATAACTATCAAATTCTCGATTAAAATATCCTCCACCTTGAGTAAGTACTCTTAATTTCGAAACATAATCTAACATCTCAGCTTCAGGAACAATTGCAATAATTTCTTGATATCCGGTAGAAGGATCTTCATCCATTGAAGATATTCTTGCTCTTCTTTGGTTTAAATCACTCATTACGTTTCCAATATTTTCTTGTTGGCAAGAGATAACAACTTTAATATAAGGTTCAAGAAGAGCAGGAATGGCAGCATTATATGCTTCTTTAAAAGCAATAATGGATGCCATTTTAAAGGCTAATTCATTACTATCAACATCGTGATATTTACCATCAAGTAAAGTAGATTTAACACCAATTATAGGATAACCTAAATACATTCCTTCTTTTGTGGCTTCAAAGAAACCTTTTTCAACTGCTGGGAAATAGTTTTTAGGAACAGCTCCACCAAATACTTCTTCAGTAAAGATATTTTCATAACTTCCACTTGGTTCAAAAGCCATATTAACAACAGCATAGAATCCACTTCCACCAGACTGTTTAATATAACGTCCTTCTGCTGTAGCTTTTTTCTTTATGGTCTCACGATATGAGATCTTAGGAGCAACCTTAACTAATTCGATATCATAGTTATTACGGATCTTTTCAAAGACATAATTTAAATGAGTCTCACTTGTTCCTCCTATTAATGTTTGTTTAGTTTCAACATTACGTCGCACTTCAATACATGGATCTTCTGCTTTAATCTTATTAAGTACTCCATTAAGTTTATCTTCATATTTTTTATCAGCTACTTCAATTGCTAGGAAGTAAACTGCTGTAGGATAAACAACTGGCTTATACATGATACTATTTGTTGAAGAACAAATAGTATCGCCGGTTTTAACGTTTTCAAGCTTCGCAATAGCTACGATATCTCCGGCATAAGCGACACTTGTTTGAAGTTTTGTATCGCCTTTAAGGAAGAACATTGAGGTTACTTTTTGAGCAAACTTTGAATTTGGGCAATAGATTTCATCTCCTAAACTAAGAACACCACTATTAATCTTTACAATGGAATAAAGTCCAGTATAAGTATTAATTTGAGTTTTAAAAACATAGGCAGAGAATGGTTCATTGTCTTTAGTTAATCTTTCTATTTCTTTTCCTGTCTCGTCTATTCCTTTATATGGTTTTAAGTGTTCAGGATTTGGCATATATTTAATAAACATGTCAAGAAGCGTGTGCATTCCAATCTTTTTTGTAGCACTACCTACCATGATTGGTGTTAAATTACCATCTAGAACTCCTGCTCTAAGTCCGTTATGAATTTCATCCATTGTAAGTGTTTCTCCGGCAAAGAACTTTTCTAATAATTTATCATCACTCATGGCAACTTGCTCTGCAATCTTACTATGTAATTCTAATACTATTTGTTTCTTATCATCATAAATTACATCGTCAACACATTCTTTTCCATTATATTTACGAGCTTTTAAGGTAACAACGTTTACAAATCCATCAAGATTAGCATTCTTTCCTATAGGATAAGCAAATGGAATACATTGTTTTCCAAACTTATCTTGGATATCACTTAATAATGAATCAAAGTTAACATTATCTTTATCCATTTTGTTAAGGAAAATAATAGTAGGTATTCCTCTTTTCTTTAAGAGATTAAAATGTTTAATTGTTTCAACCTCTATTCCTTTTGAAGCATCAATTAAAAGAATAGCTCCTTTAATTAAACGTGTTACTCCAAGTGCTTCATAAATAAAGTCATCATTTCCAGGGATATCAATTAAGTTGATCTTATAATCAGAATAAAAAACAGGTACTACTGAAAGACTGCACGAACTATTACGATTTTTCTCTTCGATGAGAAAATCGCTAATCGTATTTTTTCTTTCAATAGTACCTGCCTCAACGTTATCCGTGATGCTAGAAAGTGCTTCAACTAAGCTAGTTTTACCGCTTCCTTGGTGTCCTAAGACTGCAATATTTCTAATATTGCTGGTGTGGAAATCCATAGATTACCTCCTTAATTATTTTATATATGTTTCGACTAATTTCATTATAAATGATTACGTCCTTTCTTTAAAGAAAAATCGTACTAAATTAATAAAGAAAATCCCTCAGAAGCATTGTCTTCTGAGGGATTTGTTATTTAATTTATTTATCGAGTTTATTAAGATTTTTGCTGCGGATTACTTTATTAAGATAATAAGTAAGAAAGAATCCTGCAAAGGCAATAGGAGTAAGGATATATCCAGCTAATGCTGTAGCATTTGTTATCATTAATAAAAATCCAACAATTATTAAAACAACGAATGCAACAAGTATTGCAAATGAATATTTAAACATTGCCATATTGTTAACAACATTATATATTACCTCATCTTCAATATCTACGCTACTAGGCTCAATAGCGCTATAAGGAAGAGTAACACCATTAACTACTAATAATGTATCTTTATAGTTCTTTCCGTCTCCTATTAAAGCAGAAGCTTGTAAAATAGATTTTACCTCATCAAGAGCTTTACTAATTACCTCAGAATCAAGATAAAAGGAATCAGCTAATTCTTCGTGCTTAAAAATTTCTAAATTGCTGGCTATAAAATTATATAGTTCATATAGTTCTAGGAAATTTTTAAGCATGAGTGATTTTGCCGAAGTATCTTCAAGAGAAGTATATTTAGCAATTACTTTACGTTGGTAAATAAATAGTAATTCATATGATTCTTCAAAGAAATGACCTAGTCTTATATAGGTTTCGTGTCCAAGTACAATATCACTATTATTAAGAACATCAATATATTCTTTAAAGGTATTCTTTTTTAATGTTGATAACTTAAGTAAAGATAATTCATATCCAGTAAGAGCATCAAGATCAGTAGGTTCTACTTTTAAAATAATACCAAAGTTAGTATTAGCTAATTTATAATCATAACATTCAACATAGCTTTGATTTGCAGCCTTAAGTAGTTTAACTTTATAGTTATAATATAATTTATTTCCAGTAGTAGTAGAAAATTCTTCTTTACAGTTTAAGCAGATTACTGCTTCTCCTGGATCCTCTACACTCATTATTTCTCCACATTGTGGACACATTAATATATATTTCATAATTCATTGCTTCCTTTTGTTACTGTTCTATTATTATATCTTAAAATAAATATATATCGATATTAAAATAATCCTTTTTGTCTTTAACTTTTCTAGAAGGAACAAATTAAAACATGTTATAATGAATAACAGAGACAAAAAGGATACCTTATTTATGAGTATATTTATTTTAATTTTAATAGCAGTGCTATTTGGACTAGTTGAAGGAATAACCGAATGGTTACCTATTTCTTCAACTGGACACATGATTTTATTATTTGATTGGATTCCGTTACAGGATTTTTTAAGTATTCCTGGAAATGCTGAATATTTTCCTGCTTTTAAAGGAATGTTTCTAGTAGTAATTCAACTTGGCGCAATTGCTGCTGTTATTATTTACTTTTGGAATAAATTATGGCCATGGAAAAAAGGTAGAGAAGTTGCTGAGCGAAAGGAAGTATATCATACTTGGGGTAAAACGCTTCTTGCATGTTTACCAGCAGCAATTGTTGGAATTATTGCAGATGAATTTATTGATAACTACTTATTTAATACATTAACAGTAGGATTAACTCTAGTTATATATGGTGTTGCTTTTATTCTTCTTGAGATCTGGAATAAGAAGAGACACTTTAGTACCACTAATATTAGAGAATTATCATATAAAACTGCATTACTTATTGGATTAATTCAACTTCTTGCTCTTATTCCAGGAACCTCAAGAAGTGGAATTACGATACTTGGAGCAATGTTACTTGGTTGTTCGCGTGAAACTAGTGCTGAATTTTCTTTCTTCCTTGCTATTCCTATTATGTTAGGAGCATCTGCTGTTAAAGGATTAAAGTTTTTTATGAATTTTGGATCAGTGGTTCCTTGGGAACATTATCTTTTCTTACTTACAGGATGTCTAGTAGCATTTATTGTTTCTTTACTTGCTGTAAGATGGTTAATGAAGTTTGTTAAAAATCATAGCTTTAGTATCTTTGGGTATTATCGAATAGCTCTTGGTGCTTTTGTTTTATTATGGTTTATTCTTCAAACTGCTCAAATAGTATAATTAAAAACAATATGAAAAAAATATTATTTATATGTGAAGGAAATATATGTCGTTCTCCTACAGCAGAATTTATCTGTAGAGATCTTTTAACTAAGGCTAATTTAGCTCGTGAATATAAAGTATATTCGCGAGCTTCTCGAATTGATTTTATTCCTCATGAAGTTTATTTTAAATCTATTGCAATACTAGAAGAACATCACATTCCTATTGATAAATCTAAGGTTAGTAAAACAGCAACATTTGCTGAATATAATGATGCAACCTATGTTATTGCCATGGAAAAATATAATATTATCTGTTTAAAACGTTTATTATTAATAAAAGATGATAATAAGATTTCATTATTAACAGATTATACAAATAATGTGAGTAAGGATATTCCTGATCCTTATCCTAATGGAGACTTTAAGAAAACTTATGACGTAATATATCAAGGGGTTGAAGGATTTATTAACTTTCTTAAAAACAAAAGAACTTCCTAGGAAGTTCTTTTATATTATTTTTTAAACAGTTATTTTGTATCTTGATAATAATAATATTGTTCTTTATTCTTTTCCATTTCTTTAGATTTAGTAATTACAATACCAATAATATTTGCACCAGACGACTTAAGTATTTTTAATGATTCAACAACATTTGATTTCTTAGTATGATTTTGTTCTGTAGCAAAGATATATCCATCTAAATATTTAGAAACAATAGTAGCATCAGCAACAACTAATACAGGAGTAGCATCAACTAAAACATAGTCGTACATATTTTTAAGTTCATCAAGTAAAGCATGAATTTTAGGAGATTCAAGGACACTAGTAGGAAATGGAACTTTCGAACCAGATGGAATAACATCCACGCCAGTTGTAGAGTGTTCAATAATATCATTAATATTTGCTTCACCCGTTACATATTCAACAATTCCAATTTTATTAGGAACGTTATATAAATGATGGACATTAGATCTTCTAAGATCAAGATCAACGACGCATACTTTGGCACCTTTACTAGCATATATATTTGCCATATTTACTAATAAAGTTGATTTACCTTCCCCTTGAACGGAAGATGTAACTCCAATGACTTTTATTTTTTTCTCAAAGGAAGAAAAAGTGATATTTGTTTGGAGTTTTTGAATAGCTTCAGAAGCAATAGATTCAAAATCAGTTATGATTGGAGAATTAGTTTCGTTATTATTATCTATTTTTGCCATACTTATTTTTCCTCTCTTTTATTTTGTTCTTTTTTTCTTTTGTCTTCTTCTTTTTTTCCACTTAAATTATCAGGAATAACTCCAATGACTTTATATCCAGTAATACTTTCTAATTCTGCAGTATTAGATACCTTAGTATTAAACATATCATAAGCAACAGCATATAATAATCCAATTATTAAACCAGCTCCTGCACTAATAGCAAGAATTAGTACTCCACTCATAGCATCATCTTTTGGTTTAGAACCGTATGAAGTAACATTAATAACATCTTTTAATATTTTAAAATAAGAAAGATCAGGATTATCAGTAGTATTAGCTATTTTTTGAGAATTCTTTAATAATGAATCTACTAGAGCTTTCGATAAGACTTCATTATCTGTTTTAGCGGAAATGTCAATATAAAGGGATCTTTCAAGGTTTCCAAATGTTCTTGGAGTACAAGTAATAATCTTCTTTAATTTAATATAATCTAAATTATATTGTTTTCCTTTAGAATCAGTTAACTTATTTACGTCTTTTGCAACAGCTGCTAAAACTACTTCATCGTTCATAAAGTCCTTAACTGTAGTTAATAGTGATAATGAATAATTTAAGTTTTGATTTGGATCACTTCCATCGTTTGCTTTTGCAATAACCATGGCAGAACCTTGAGATTTCCATACTGGTCCTTTAAAACCAAAGTTATAAACAGTTCCTATAAGCAAAGAAGTTAAAGTAATAGCAACTATTCCAACCCAGTGTTTTTTAAACATATGCCAAATATCAAGTATTGAAATACCAGAATCTTCTTTTACAGTTGATGAATTATCAGCTTCTATATAACCATCAACATTTTCTTTTTTTTCATTCATAAATAGTTTCCTTTGTAAAATATAGATATATAATAGCATTTTTAGAACAAAAATATATTATTTCTCTTAAAATATCGATTAAAATTGAAAAAATAGTAAAAAATACTCAAATTTCAAATTTTTTACTATCAAATTTTTAAAAATCTAAAAAATATATTATATTAAATGTAGGAGGCAAATATGGAAACACAAATTGCTCAAAAAAAGTTTACTTCTCTTAAAAGATTCAATTTAGTAATGGGCGTTCTACACTTACTTCAAGGAATTATGATGTTAATATTATCTCTTGTTTGGGATAAAATAACATCATTTACTCCAGCAATTTATGGAAGTTTTTTAAGTTTTAATTCTATTTTAGGCCGTTTAGTAACTGTTCAAGACGAATTATTTCTACTTCCATTTGGTATATTAGTTTCTCTTTTCTTTTTCTTATCTTCTTTCTTTCATCTTTTAGTAAGTGCTATTCCAGCTGTTGAAAAAGTATATATTGCAGGTCTTCAAAAGAATACCAATTCCTTCCGTTGGATTGAATATTCTTTATCTTCTTCTTTAATGATTATGTTAATTGCTGTTTTATTTGGTATAAACGATCTTTATACATTGCTTTTAATTTTTGGATTAAATGCTGCTATGAATTTATTTGGTTTGTTAATGGAAAAAATGAATAGTGGAAAACCAAAGATAAATTGGATTCCATTTATCTTTGGAGCAATCGTTGGGATATTACCTTGGATTATAATAATAATTAGTGGCTTTGCTCGAGCTGATTTATCTCAAATTCCTTGGTTTATATACGCTATCTTTGTTTCTTATTTTATACTATTTAACTGCTTCCCTATTAATATGATTCTCCAATATAAAGGAATTGGTAAATGGAAAGATTATCTATATGGAGAAAAAGTATATATTATATTAAGTCTTGTTGCTAAAACTCTTCTGGCATGGTTCGTATTATTTGGAGTAATGCAACCTAAATAAGTTTATTACAAAAATAAAACATGTTTCTGCATTGATTTGCAGAAACATGTTTTTTTAGTTAAATATATATTTATTATTTAGATAACAAGTGGAATAGTACCAACTTTTTCTGTATATGACAATCCAAGTGAGTTGGATGCAGCACCAAACTTTACTGAAGGTTGATTAATTGTACCTATTGTATATTTTGAGACTACGACTTGAATAGTAGTTAAAAGCATTCCTTCAACATTTTCTTCAAGAACTTGTGTAGTTAAAACTCCATTAGTTTTATCAACTAATTCAACATATTCGCTAACAAATGGTTTTGTAAATTTACCACCAATTATTTCAAATTCTGTAGTATATGTATACTTTCCATCAAATCCTTTAGATGTTCCTACACTTTTATGTTTAAGATAAGGATCTTTAACAGTTACTGAACAAAATGAAGGAATTCCATTTTCAATTGCTTTGCCAGATACAACAATCATTCCTAAATCTTGTCCTGGTGTTACACTTTTTCTTGAATCACCTTCAAGAGTTAAAGTAATTGTTGAAGGAGTAAGATATTTAAGAGTAGAAACTTCTCTTCCAATTAACGTAAATTTAAATGAGATATCTTTAGCAGTAATAGTTGATTTAAAAGTAGAAATCTCATTTGTAGTATCTCCTTCAAAAGCAGGTGCTTTAAAATTTAACACAACATCTTGTGTACCATACGTTGCAATATTTCCAGATGAACATTCAAGTGTTTGAACAGGATCTGTTTCTTCTCCCATACATGAGCTTGTTGCACCTATTAAGCCAACTGTTAGAACTGATAATAATAATTTAAAAATTTTCTTCATATTTTTCTCCTTTGAGTATAATTTATTTTATACTTTTTTTGTTAAAAAAAGAAAGTAATTTTTAATTATTATTAGTTCT
>JAVXGI010000029.1:1173-10057 GCA_036657515.1 Bacilli bacterium | reverse complement strand
AAATTTTCGTGCAGTATTCCTCCTTGCAAAAGAATTTAATCTAAAAATAGAAAATTATTAAAAATTTGCTTCTTAAAAATTTTTAATAATTCTCTCTTATTATGCGATTATATCGATTTAATAATTGCTATTCACGTTGTAACTAACTAAACTTATTAGGTGAGGAGGAATAGATTATGACCACAAATAATAATTACGAAGAAAAACCAAATAAAGAGCTCGAAGAAAAGAAAAAAGAAGTAGCTTTTGAAGAGACTGGGCCAGATATCTATATCTCTCAAGAAATAGATGATAAAGAAAACGAAAATGATTTTTATCATTTACAAGATCTTATTAAAACAAAACAAGTAGATAAATTACGTACATTTATTAGTGAATCAGATCCAATTGATATCGCATATCTTGTAAATGATATAAGTGATGATGAAGAACTTGTATATTTATTCAAAGTAGTTCCAAGTGCTTATATGGCACCAGTATTTAGTTATTTAACAAGTCAGCAACAAGTAAAAATTGTAAATGCTTTTAATAATGTGCAAGTCCAAGCATTAATTGCTAATATGTCAAATGATGATCTTGCTGACTTTGTTGAAGAACTACCATCAAATCTTGTTAGTAAAGTACTGGCTAATACTACTCCTGAAGATCGTAAACATATTAATAACTTACTTAATTATAAAGAAGATTCTGCTGGATCTATTATGACTACAGAATACGTTTCTATTAAAGAAGAATTTACTTGTGAAGAAGCATATGACCATATTAAAAATGTTGGTAAAGATGCCGAAACTATTATTACCACTTATCTCGTTGATAAAACGCGAAAACTAGTCGGTTCCCTTAGTTTACAAGACCTAGTTTTCGCTCAAAAAAATAAACTAGTTACGGAAATTAGTGATAATTCTTGTACATCATGTTTTGTTGATACTGATGAAGAAGAAGTTGCTCGTTTAATGAAAAAGTACGATTTAAACGTTATTCCTGTTGTTGATACTGAATCACGTATTGTTGGAATTATTACCGTTGATGATATTATGGACGTTATTGAAAAAGAACAAACTGAAGATTTATCTCGTATGGCTGGTATGGCCATAACTGAAGGAAATTACATTAAAACAAGTGCATTTAAATTAGCTAAAGCTCGCATTCCATGGCTACTTGTTTTAATGATATCAGCAACTTTTACTGGATTAATTATTAGTAGTTTTGAAGGTTTACTTTCTGTTCTTCCTGTTCTTACAGCCTTTATTCCAATGCTTATGGATACAGGTGGAAATGCTGGAGGTCAAACTACAACTGTTGTAACTCGAGCTCTTGCACTTGGACAAATTTCTACTAAAGATTATCTTAAAGTACTGCTAAAAGAATTTCTAGTTTCGTTAATTGTAGGATCGTGTCTTGCTATTGTAAACTTTTGTTGGATTTACTTTGAAATATCTGTTGGATTAATTTCCTATAAACCTGTTTCCGGAGATCCAGTTTGGTTACTTGCATTACTAGTTTCTTTAACTGCCTTTATGGTAGTAGTTATATCTAAAACCTTAGGAGCATCTCTTCCACTTTTTGCTAAAAAAATACATTTAGATCCCGCCATAATGGCAGGACCTGTTATTACAACTATTGTTGATGCCTGTGCCTTAATAATTTATTTCTTATTTGCTAAACTAATACTTGGTATTTAAACTATAAAATTAGCAAAATTTGTAAAACAAAAGGATGAATAATAATCTAAAAATTATTGTTCATCCTTTTTAATTTTATAGTTTTTCTTTTAATGAATTATTACTGTTCCATCGCATTTTACTTCGATTTTATCGCCTGTTTTAACGGTTTCTAGAAATTCTTTACCTAATTGATCAATTGCTATAACGTTAGAATTTTCCCAAACACGAGCAAGAACAATTCCAGAGGCAGCAAGAGAATCTACGTGTTCTGAAAATAAGAAACAAGCTGGAGCAATACCCATTGAACAGACTGTTTGAATAACTAATCCACCAGTTGTTGAACCAATAGTTAATGGTAAACAAAGGGCTTTTCCAGTAAGTTCTTTACCAAATAAATCAGGATTATTTTGGTCACTAGCAATGACAGTTTTAGCATTTTTTAAGGCACTTTTTTGAAATGTTGCAAGAGTATTAACACCAGCTTTAGATACTACTGCTTCACCTTTAAAATCGCCACCAGCAAGAACACGACCTTTAAATCTTTTCATATTATTTACTCTCCTTTCCAACAATAAAGTTTAGTATTTCTTCATCTTTATAATAACGAGCAATAGAGTACGTTCTAAGTTTATTAGAACTAGTAATTATTCTATGCATTTTAGTTAAAGGATTATTAGTATACATTAATGGACAAATTGTTGTAAGTTTAGCACCAGTTGCTAATAATTCTTGATATTTTGGTTCTTTTACAAACTTATCTTTCACATCAGGAGAAGTTGTTAAAATAACTTTAGTAGTTACTTTTTTACGTCCATTTTCTTTTAATCCTTCGACAATTTTATCAGTCCAAGAAACTAATTGATTGTAGGTTAAATGAGGACAGCCAATAAAGACTAAATTACCTTTCTTTTCTTTCTTTTTCCACATTACAGGATAGGATTTATAAACTCTTTCGAGTTCAGCATCATCAATTATATATTCTTTTGCATCTTTTTTAATTAATGCGTCTTTTAATTCTTTGGCTTCTGGAGTTAAATTATCAATATGATATAATCCAACCGCACCATTTGAGGCGGTGGCTGCACCAAAATCTTTTAAATAACCAATTGCATCTTCGTTTAATTCGTTACCAATAAATTTATCAAGCCCATAAACATATGGGACTTCTTCCATAACTTTCATGCCGATTGCACTACCAAGAATTTGAGCTTCAGGAATCTTTGTTGTTTTAACTATAATTTTCCAAGTAGCTTTTCTTCCTTCATCAGTTAATAGTCCAAAATTAGGAACATAACCAATAATTGAACCAAATAAATCAAGCATGCCAGAATTACGATTACAACGTGCGCCTAGAACTGAGTTAGCATAAACGACTGCACTTGATTCAGCCCATGATAATATTTCACCCTTTTTAGGAGTATTTCCTACTTCATTTAAATAACTAGTGCAGGTAAAAGCATTAGAATTTTTAAGTCCAACTGCCGTTAATTGCTTTTCATAACGAGCTTGTTCTGAATATAAAATCTTTTTAAAAACTAATTTTTCAATCGGATTACATTTAACATTTTTAAAATCAAGTGGACGTGGATCAACAGTGAATTTTCCAATCGTATGAATATCATTTTCAATTAATGTATCCATTGTCTTAAAAAGTGGTTTTAATAACCCAATTCCAAAAGAGGTAACAAGATGTCCTTCATCATGCGTTACTTTAACAAGATTTGGAGCTTCAAACATATCTCCAAAACGGACAATTGTTTCCATTATTTTAGCCTTGACTTCTCCTTCTTTTCCTTGAAGAATTTCTGTCTGCTGTTTTGTTAACTTCATCTTTGGTTCATACATACATTTTTTCCTCCTCAATTAAAAAAATATATCGCATAAAAAATAGATTATCTACGTATTTATTATACCATTATTAAAAACTTGTAATTCACATTCTTTAAATTATTTTACGTGTTTTATCTTTAATTTATTCTTAATATATCCTTCATCTAAATGCTGAAAAGTAACAGCATCAGTAAATGGTAGGACTTTTTCTAAAATTTCTTCGCTTTCAATTGTCCAACAATTTAAGAAATGCTTCTTTTGATACTTTTGAACACGTTTTTCTTCAAGTAAAACGTGTTCAACATCAAGTGATGGAAAAAAATGTCTTAACGAATAAGTCCATTCATTAGCTTTTCCTACTAATAATGAGCGCATAAATCCACTAAATGCAAATGGAAATAAAGCACGAGGATCAAAAGAAATAAGTAATATATTTTTCTTATCTTTAATACTTTTTAGTTCTTCTTTTAAACACTTTGAAAGATTTTTATAGTTCTTTTTATAAACTTTTAGTTCAACAACAATTGGAACTATCTCTTTTACCGTCTCTAAAACTTCTTTAAATGTTGGAATTGAACTTCCATCAAGTAATTTATATTTTTCTTTAATCTGTCCTAGTGTAAGCTCTTCAATAATTCCAGCTTTCCCCGTGGTTCGTTTTAACTCAAAATCATGAAAAACAACTAGCTTCTGATCAAGAGTTAAATGAACGTCAAGTTCGATTGCAAAACCTGCATTTATAGCGGCTATAAATGCAGGTAATCCATTTTCGGTAATGACTTCATCGTGTAATCCACGATGAGCAATTCCTTTTAAGAAAAGCGGGTTGAGAGCGGAAATAAATTTTGATTTTTTCATATTATTTTCTTCTTTTGATGTAATTATTCAACATCTAAGGCTTCAATACCTTTTTTAAAAGTAATATTTTTATTTTTAATACTCTTAACAAAGAAGAATATTATAGCAGCGGCTGCAATACACGATACCGCATAAACTGGTAATTCTCTAAATCCGATATCAGGACTAAGCATAATTAAACCAAGTAAACATGGGGTAATTGTTTGAGCAGTCATTGAAGAAGCGTAATATAATCCAGTAAACTTTCCAATTTTCTTACTTGAACATAATTCAACAACCATTGGGAATGAATTGACATGTACTAACGACATCGCAAATCCTTTTATTCCCCAAATAACGTATAAATAAATTGGGAAAGCATTAAATTTACCAGCTTCTGGAATAGCAACTGGAATAGTATAAGATAATACTAACCATACTAATAAAGCAGTTAAAGTAAGTCCTAAACCACTAAATATACTCCATTTACGTCCAATTTTAGAAGCAAGTAATCCACCAACTGCAAATCCAATGACACTACCAACTCCTCCAACAATAACATTTATCATATTAGAGCTTGATGCACAGTGCAAATAATATAATGTGTAGTTTCCCATAAAAGTTCCTACTCCATTATCAGCCATAAACCAGAAAAACTCAGCGGTAAGAATAAGAATAAGCATTATTTTATTTGCTTTGCTCATTCCTTTTTTCTCTTCTACGACGCTATCGCTTACTTCAGCATATTTTTCTCCACGAGCAATTTCTTCAGCCATTTCTTCTTCAACTTTATTTTCGTTAATACTAAAAAATAAGAATAAAGCAGAAATAATCATTAATATTGATGCGATTAAGAAAGGCATTTCTATTACCCATATATTAGCAGTATTATTAATCCAACTACCAGATTCTGGTCCTAAATAGGAAGATAATACAAAGATAAGTCCAACAACAGTTGCACAGGCTCCTCCTAAATATCCCATAATATTAATAATACCATTAGCCTTACTTCTAAGTGGTTTTGGAGTAATATCTGGCATCAAAGCAACTGCCGGATTACGATACATCATGGCAAATAATACAACTACTGCCATCATTATTATTGTTCCAGCTAATTGATGATAATGAAATAAGATTGGAATAAATGGAAATGCCACGGCACAACAAAACGTTCCAATAAGAATGTATGGCATTCTTTTTCCTATTTTTGTGTGCGTTTTATCAGATAACGTACCAAAAATAGGAAGCAAAATTAATGCTGCTAAATTATCTAACGCCATCATAATACCAACTAAATATTGAACTTCTTCGGTTGATTTAGCACCTAATGCTTCTCTAAAAAGTTCAGTTAAAAATGTTGGACACCAAGAATCATAAACTTGCCATAATAGTAAAATACCAAAAAATGCGAATCCTATAATAAATGTTCTTTTATAATTTAATTTAAATGAACCATTATTAGACGATGCACTATCTAAATTTTTTTTCATAACTATGTTCCTTTTAATTTATAGATTTAGTCTAAACAAATTATATTAATATTTCTGCCTCCTTTTAATAATTAAATAGTTCTTCTACCTTATCTGGTAGATCAAGCAAAGAATCAATGTAATATTTATCATTGTCAACATTACCAAACCCATATGTTGCATGAATAAATTTTACACCAGCCTTATTACTTTCTATTTTGTCTTTTTCCGTGTCGCCTATATAAATAATATCATCGATATGATACTTATTTTTTAAAAATATGATATTTTTCCATTTTGGAAGGCCTGTATCTCCGATACAGGTATGATCTGCAAAATATTTATTCATTTTGTGCGCATTTAAATAATTTTCAATATAACCTTTATCACAATTAGAAACAATAAATAGGTCATATTTTGCAGATAGTTTTTCTAATACTTCGCGTTCAAAATTATATAGTGTTCCAGGAGTAGTTGCTAAATCCATTATTTCTTCTTCAAGACATAAAGCAAATAAATTCATACCTTCAAGAAGGGAAACATCAGGAAAAGCTATAACTGCTGTTTCTTCAGGAGTTAAGCCCATAAATGTTTTAATAGTAGCAACATTAAAAGAATAAGGCTTTTTGTTTTTCTTCATTGCCTTATTCCAACTATTAGTTATAGGAAGTAATGCATCCCATAACGTTCCATCAAGATCAAAGATTAATGCTTGTTTCATATATGTTTTAATTATTATACCCGATTTATAGAGATAAAAAAAGGCTTGTTTATGGAATTATAAGTAATTTTTAAGTAATGTTACTAATTTAAAATAAAGACATAAATACTTGATACATTCTTGACAAAAATATATTTTAAAAGTATTGTTAAAGAAGAAGAAATTAGATATTTTTATGATAATGCGAAAGATAACTTAACTCTGTTTACTTAATTTGTATATTAATAAGAAAATATAATTATGTTTAAATAAGGCATTATCCTTAAACTATCTACACTTCTTACTTTGTTTGTTATTATTTTTAATTGATAAATAAAAAGGGGAAATTGTATGACAATTTATCAAAAACTGCTTTATCTTGATCAGTATCTCTTATCAAACAAGGTTTATTTTACAGAAGTATTTCCGATTTCAAAACGAAATTATCACCTTTTAATGAATGAAAAACTTGAACCAAATGAAGATTTTCTTTCAACTGTTGCTGATTTTTTTGATTTAAAATTAACGGATATTACCGATGAAGAAATAGAACTTCCACCATTTGATTCGTTACATATAAAAGATTTAGAATCATTTAAACAAAAAACTCAGCAAGAAAAAGATAGTCATGTTTTTAACTTTTCGAGAAATAATCAACTTTCAAAATCTTGGAAATTCTTAACGAAAAGCTTAAAAACCCGCCTAATCTTGTCTCTTGCTATTATCGTTGTTCCACTTGCTGCTTATTCTATGTATTCTGTTGCTGTTCTTGCTATTGACCGTAATAAAACAATTCAAGAATACGAACATCCAACCGAAAATCCTGAACAAGTAAAAATTAAAAACGAATTAAAAACAACTGATAGAGATAATAACCCTAATGCAAAATATGTTACGACCTTTGTTGGAACTGAAGTTAGAATGATTAAAGAAATTAATACTTCAACTGATTCATTTGATTGTTATCTTGATGTGTGGTTTACATTTGATCAAGATCAACATAAAGAAATGATGAAAGCATATGATCCAACGATTAATGAAGAAAATTATCCTTTATATTATCCATCAAACTTTGAAATGTTTAGAATCGGGAATGGTGTTATTAAACCTAATCCAACACATGTTGTTGAACCTACTCACTTTGAACAAGAAGTTGATGGAGTTAAACATAACTATATTTATAGTAGATGGAATTTAGTAACAACTATTACAAAAGATTTTGATTCATTAAGATATCCTCTTGAATCAACATCTTTTGAAATATATGTTTCTCCACAGCGTGATGCAGAATGGATTAGATATCAACCTGATAATGGTTATATTTCAACCGGAGAATCAAGATCAGGTTTACGTTCTGACTTCTCTTGTTCAGATGGATTTAGACCTATAACTCTTTCAAATAAAGACTTCGAATTAGGAATTCACTATACAAAATCAGTTAATACAAATCCTGCTGTTGACTTTAAACATACAATCCGTACCGAACTTGGAATTACTATTAGATGTAATAGGACATCTATCATTTTATTTATTCAAGCCTTCATTAATTTATTTGCCGTTACTATTTGGATTATTATTGGTTTCTATAGTGCTACATATAATAAAGAAGATGCTCTTGGAATGCTTGGAACAGGATTATTTGGTGCTATCTCATCTATCGTAGTTGGTGTTTCCTTACTATCTGATTCAGCGACATTCTCTTTAATTACAATGATAAATATCTTTACACTAATTACTATTATGATTATGACTCTAGAATGCTTAAATGCTAAACGAGTAGGATTATCTAAAAATGCGATGAAAATGGCATTTTACGAAGTTAAAATGCGTATTTTATTCTACACTTTAACCATATCTACCGTTATTATGTTTATTGTTTTACCTCTTATTTCTTATATAACTTTCTATTAAATACACTAATTATTTGTATATTAATAAAACCCAGAATATCTAAATTCTGGGTTTTTAAATGATGCAAATAATTAGAATTAATATAAAGATTAGGTATTCTTTGACGGCATTTCTCCCGCAAGTTTAAACGCAACTTTTGCAACAAGCACGGCAATTATTTCGTTTATTATTGCCGCTGCAACAATTGTTCCTGACACAATTGTTGCAAGTTTTGGATCAATTGCAGTAAGTGTTGTAACGGCGATACCGGTAAATACTAATGATACTCCAGAATGAGGTAAAAGAGTTAAACCTAGATATTTTGTAACTGTTGGTTCAGCTTGTGTTACTTTTCCTCCAATAAATGCTCCTCCTATTTTACCTACAGCTCGAGCAATAATATAAATAGCAGTAAATGCTCCAGCTCCTGCTATTAACTTATAGTCTAATGGCATACCAAGATTTACAATTACAACTATTAAAGAGAAGTTTAA
>JAVXGI010000029.1:0-1073 GCA_036657515.1 Bacilli bacterium | reverse complement strand
AATTGATATAACTGTAAAAAATATAATAACTCCTATTACATCATCAATTGCAGCAAGTGGAACAAGAGTTCTAGTAACAGGACCTGAAGTATGATATTCATTTACTATAGATAAAGCAGGAGCAGGAGCCGTAGCTAAGGCAATTCCTCCAAAGATAAATCCAAGATAATAAGGAATACCTACTATTAAAAAAGTAATTATAAAGACGATAGACACGAATAAAAAGGTAGCAATAGATTGAATAAAGGTAATTCCTATTATTTGTTTTCCAGAAGATTTAATTTCTTTAAATATTAGTTCTTTTCCAATCATTACACCAGCAAAACATTCAAAAAACTTAACTGTAATTATATACCACGTAGAATTCATTATTTCAGTAGATACAATCGATACTAAATATGGCCCAAATAAAATACCTGTTATAAGCCATCCAAGTATTGCTGGTAATTTAATCTTTGAAATAAGTTTTCCAACAATAATAGCAATACATATTATGGCAAATACTCTTAAAATATCTACTATCATAAAATCACCTTTAATTTTTCGATTATTTCATTTGTTTGTTTTGTTTTAAGCTTTAACTTGATAGCGTTTGCAAAAACACTATCAAGAATTATCTTTATGTTTTTGTCTTCATCTTGATCACCAAGTAAATAAGACTTTATTAAAAGCCAAAACTCGTTTTGTTTTTCTTTTGCAAAATTTGAAATCGATGTATTTAACTTAAATTTATTAAAAATATCATCATTTGTCATAATGAATGTATCTAAATATAAAGACAATAATTCGTGTTCGTATTTTTCTTTACTAGTTTTAACAAGTGTTTGTGCCTTTAAAGCACAATCAGCAAAAAACTTTTCGTAAACAGAAAGAGCCAGCTCTTCTTTGCCGTGAAATATTTTGTAAATTGTCTTTTTAGATATTTTAAGGTCTTTAGCAAGTGTATCTATTGAGAATTTTAATCCTTCTTCTTTAATATTTGTTATAGTTAGATTAATAATTTTTTCTTTCATTGGAAACTTTTTCTCCTATTTTTGTTTCCATTATATCACATCTTTTTAATCAATCAATAA
>JAVXGI010000028.1:0-10176 GCA_036657515.1 Bacilli bacterium | reverse complement strand
ACACTTTTAGAAGTTATTTTTATATGCAAAACTTTCTTTTCAACTTGTTTAGGAAGTTCATTAGTATTTACTCCCTGTTCTGTTACCATTTCTATTTTCACTTCTGATGTTAAAGTATTCATATCCCAAAATATAGTTTTGATATTATTTTTTTTACTATCATTAATAGTCATTACATCTTGTTGATTAACTCCATTAGATTGCTTTACTGTATAAACTAATAAAACATCTTTCCATTTAGCCATACTTCCCTCTAATACATAATCGTCGTGTGGATTAGTATCTTGTATTGATTGTAATTTATCAGAAAATTCTTGATTACATTCTGCTACTACTTCATTCATTGTAATTGCATTAGCACTTGTCTTTTGCCCACTCATAAATATTCCAAATACTGAACTACATAGTAAACCAATTAAACAAATGACTATAACAATTATTACTGCAATCCAACCTCCTGCAATTATAGCAGACACTAATGCTTTTGTTGCTGCTATAATACCCTTAATTGCAGATATTGTTGCTTTAACTGCCACTTTAGTTGTCTTAACAGTTGTTTTCGCTGTCTGAATTGCCATTTGTTTTGCTCTTTGACTTGCCTTAACAGTTTCTTTTGCTACTTTCTCTGTATTCTTTATAACAACTTTTTGAGTTTTAACTGCTTGTTTAGAACCAGTCTTTATTGATTTACCTGCTTTTTCAACTTTTGTTTTAATATCTTTTTTTTGAGCCTGTTTTATTTTAAAATCTTGTATCTTTTGTTTAGTTTTTATAATGTTATTTTTAGTCGTATCAACTGATTTTTTACCTACTTTATTAAAAGCATTAATTGATTCATCAGTAGAACGATTAACAACATAAGTTACTTTATCACTTGCATAGTCATAAGTTTCATTTTCGCTACTATAAGCATTTTCAGCTTTTTCTTTTATATTGACTATCGTATCTTTTGTTCTTTCTGTTGCTATTGCTCCTTTATCTAATGTTTTAATAGTTCCTTTAACAATGTCTTTTGTCTTAATTTTCAAAATACATACCTCCTACTTTTATTCTCCAGGTTTTGTAGTCATTAATTTGTATAGTTTAGTATTTCTAGGAAACTTATTAATAAACGGTATCAACGAACTTCCAACTTTAACTAATCCTTGTCCTGCTCCAACATTAGTTATATAGTTCATTTGTAAATCAGATATACTTAATAGCTTTGCAAGTTCTAATCTATCTGTACTTGCTTGGTTCAACATTACAATAAATTCACTGTTAGCAAGCATAGTTCTTGCAGTATGACTTTGTAATAAATCATCAACATTCTGTGTAATACCTGTTGCGTATGCTCCATATTTTCTTACCCTTTTCCATAAAGTAAATAAAAAGTTTGCTGAATATTCGTGCTGAAATAATAAATATATCTCGTCAATAAAAATATAAGTATTTCTTCCTTTTGACCTATTAGTTGTAATTCTATTTAAAATATTATCAAGAACTACTAGCATACCAATCGGTAATAATTGTTTTCCTAAATCTAAAATGTCATAACATATTAAACGATTATTAGTATCAACATTAGTATTTTTAGCAAAAGTATTTAAAGAACCATCAGTAAATAATTCAATAGCAAGTGCTATTTCTTTTGCTTCTGGCTCTGTTTGTTTTATTAATTCTTCTCTAAAATCTTGTAAAGTTGGTGGTGTTCCTTGATAATTGCCTTGTTGAAAATGTCTGTAAACCTGTGCAGTACATCTATCTATAATAGATTTCTGTTTCGGTCCTAGATTACTTCCACCAATTAATTGCTCACATAAAGATAAAATAAACTCTGATTTTAATATAATAGGATTTGCTCCATCTCCATATTCACTATTCATATCCATAGCATTAATATGATTATCACTTGTTGCTGATATATGAATTACTTCACCTTTCATAGCATTTACAAGAGGTGTGTATTCTCTTTCTGGGTCTATTATAATTACATCTGCATTTGGATCTCGCAAAATTATTGATACAATTTCATTTTTACCTGTAAAAGATTTACCACTACCAGATACTCCTAATATAAATGAATTACCATTTAAAAGTTGTCTTCTATCTGCAATAATCATATTTTTACTTATAACATTTTGCCCATAATAAATACCGTTCTCGTGATTAATTTCTTGCACACGGAACGGCATAAATACTGCTAATGATTCAGTTGTTAAAGTTCTTAATGAATTTATCTTTCGTACACCATAAGGCATTACTGTATTCAATCCATCTTGTTGTTGATATTTTAATATTGCTGACTGACATAAATGTTTCCTTGCTGTTGTTAATAATGACTCTGTATCATTATCTAGTTCTTCTTTTGTATCAGCAGTATGAACAAGTGTTAAAACAGATATAAACATTCTTTGGTCACGAGTTGTTAAATCATCTAAAAACTCTTTTGATTCTTTTCTTTGTTGTTCCATATCATAAGGAATAACAGCACTATAATTATTATTTGAATTTTGTCTTCTTTGCCAATTAGTTATATTAGTTTCAATTCCCAATCTTCTATTTTCAACTTCTCTAACTGCTTCGTCCATTGGAATTGGTATTACATCTATGCTTAACATTAAATTTCTATTAATATCTGTAAGTTCTGCTACCATATCATCTTTAATATAACTAGCGTATTCTTTTAAGTACAAAACTCTACCATATCTTTCTCCCATTTTAAAATAATCTTTTTCAAATTCAAAAGTATTAGGACATATAAAATCTTTGAAACTATGTCCTTTTTTCATATTTTGAATCATATCAAAATCAAAATAATTTTCTTCTCCTGCTCTATAAAAATCGTGAGATAGTCGTAATCTATCTACTGCTTCTAATTCTATACATTTAGAACCCAGAGCAGAGAAATGACTAATTAAATCTGCTCCAACTCTAGAAAAGTAATTTCTTGCTTCTTCAATATCTTTCTTATTGATTGATATAGTTATATATTTTTCTTGTGTTATTCCATTTGCTCCAGTTGCTTTGTCTAATAACATTTTATTGTATTCTTCTCTATAAACATCTAGTTCATCATTTACTTTTTTTAGTAAAATGGTTTTCTCAAAATCTATTTTGTTTAATCTTCTATTTATTATTGTTATTTTGGTAGTTGCTCCTGTATCAAAAGAATTTAATAATTCACTATATTCTAGAAACATACCTTCTTTATCACTTTTACTTGCTACTGCATAATTAATATCAGTAAATCTATAAGTTTTAGAATACTTGTTTTTTCCTACAAGAAAAATACCATCTGCCCATATTCTGGTTACTGGTATTACATCTTGAACACCTTTAGGCACTTCAAACTTTTCTTTATCTTGTTTAAATAAATTTCTTAATGTTTTCATTTTTATTTCATTCCCTCCTTCTCTATTTCAGAAATCTTATCTTTGCATAATTCATAATAGTAATTTTTAGGTACAAATAATAAATGTTTTGGAACAATAAACTCCGACCTAATCCAAGCCATTACAAATTCTTCTGCCGTCATACCGTTATATTTTAAAAAACCTAATAAGGCGAATGGTGCTGCACCTAAAATACACATCCATGATAATGTTTCAATTCCAAAGTATGGTCTTAAAACAAAATACAATAAAACTGCAACACCACAAGCCAATATAGAAAAAATGAACTGTCGCATTGACAGTCCAAAAAATATTGATTCAGTATAATCTCTTATCTCTTTATTAATTTTAACTTCCACTTTTTATCACTACCTTTCACTATTTTTTTCTTTAAAAGTATCAGCAATATCTCCTCCAGATGTTGCTTTTCTAAAATCATTTATTGCTTTGTCTTTATTGTTTTCATAATAATAAGCATATGCCCATTCCATTTTGTTATCTTTAATAATATAGTTAAATGCAACTATATATTGTTTTTGTTCTCCTATACTCTTTTCTATTAATGCAATAGGCTGATCTTTTCTAAAACCAAGATTCATAACATAAATACCATTATCTAGAGTTCTTGTTTTTTTATCATCAACACCTATAAAATTATTATAATTCTCTTGAATACTAACTTTATTATCTTGAATCCATTTTTCTAACATATCGTACATAGAATGTTTATTATCTTTATAATAACTACTTCCCATAAATTGTTCTGTTAGTTTCATACAAAATTCATAATTTATATCACATTCTGGTGATGATGAATTATGAGTCATATCCCTTAATAAATCATATCCCAATACAAACGTTATATAATGTGCTTCTTTTTCTTCTATTACTTCATTGATAAAATTTTCATCTATATATTCTTTTATATAATTTTTCAAATTTTCATTTCTTAATGATATTTGATCTATATAGTTTCCATCAATCATATCTTGTTTTGATTCATATATATAAACAATAGATTCTCTTGGCTCATCACTGTTTCTTTCATCTACTTGAGCAACATATCCTTTGTATTCAATAATATCATTCATTTCTAATGGTTCCATACCTAAATATTGCATTACATCTGGAACTTCCATATTCATTTGTTCTTCAATATATTGTTTTGTAATATTATTATCTTTACAATATTGAAGATACTTTTGTACTCCATCTAGATTATTTAATTCTTCTGGATAAAGCTCATTAAGACTATTCCAAATGTTATAATGCATTTCTGGTGTTATCATTCCAATTTCATAATTATTTTCTAGTTGTTCAAATAAATAATTATCAAAATTAAAGTCCCATTCTGGAATTGACCAAATTGCCTCATTTTCTTTTGTATGAGGTCTTATTTCTACTAATGAATCTTCTTCCTTACTATAAGCATAAGCAAGAGATTCATCTGCGTTTTCGTTATTCATTAAAACCATTTCAACGGACTTTCCGTGTTGTTCTACTAAGTCATGCATTAATTCATAACAATCACTTATAAATTTTTCTACATTCATATTTAATTTTTCCTTTCTATAATCCCATCATTTCACGAACTACTCTATCTGACATTTTAACTGTTCCTACTAATACCAACATATTAAATATTAATTCTCCAATATATTTCCAAACTTGAGTTACTGCTGCTGCGTTTGTATCAACAACAGGAGGACTAGAAGCAAATACTGAAAATATAATACAAGCAAGAACAATTATTGCACCCTCTAAACAAACTGAACAAAACGACTTTAAAAAACTTTTACCAACTTGTTGAGTAGGTTCTCCTGCAAATGTCGAAAGTGGTATTGGTGCAATAGCAGTATATAAATATAATTTAAAGAATCTTCCATATACTGTCATTATTAGAATGAAAGATAATACCGTTATAAATAGACCTCCAATCAAAGTTACTGCCCAAAGTGGAATACTTTCAAAGAATCCACAACTTTCAATTGCTTTTATAAGTTCGTTTGGTAAAGCCATAGATGAAGCAGAACCAAATCCCGCAGATGTCATTATGGTTGATATTACTCCTTGAATAATATCAAATATTGCTAACATTAATTGTAATCCATAAGTTACTACTGCTTTTGCTATTGCAAATCTTATGAATAATTTAAGAGCGTGTTCTGGCTTTTTTGCTTCAACAAATGAACCACAAGTTTTTACAACACCGACTACAAAAAATAGAACTAGCAATGCTAGTCCTATCGCTTGTAATGCTCCGTGTATATTAAGAATTACATTCCAAATGTTTCCACCTTTAAATTGTGCAGGAGATTGAGTAATTAAATTCCATATTTCTCCTAACTTATCATTCCAGGTATTTAGTGCATTTTGTAAGTTCTGTGCAACCCAATTATCACTATTCAATTAAGTCACCTCCTTATTTAATTAAATTTTTATCCTGTAATCATATTTAAAATTTCTTTTGCAAATGTTATAACTACTCCACCTGCTAAAGTCATAAAACCATTGGCTCTTTGACTTGGATCGTGTGATTTTAATGACAAACCAATTTGAACAATACCAAATCCTAATAAAATCATTCCAATTGCTCTAATTAATCCAAATATAAAATTTGATAAATTGTTTACTACTGTTAGTGGGTCATCTGCCGCCATAACATTTGGTGCAATTCCAATAGTTAGTGTAAATAACATTATTAATGCAATATACACTTTAAATGCTTTCTTTGTTTTTTTGCCCATAGGGACTTTTTTAGTTTCTTTTTTCATTTCTATTCTCCATTTCTTTTAAGTAATCTTCCATTTCTTCAGAAGATATTACTTCATAATCACTTTCTATGTTTTCTTCCATACTAGATTTACTAACACCCATTTCAAAATCAACTTGTATAGAAGCAACTGAATTTTCTGTACCACCGTGAATATAAGGTTTTTCTTTGCCATCAGTAGTATTAGATACTTGTGGGTGTTTTAAAATATCATATTTAAAATCCATTACAGGTCTTTCTCCTCTAATAAACAATAATGCATATTTGTTATCTAACAATCTAACTTCATCTGGTGTCATAAGTTCTCTACCACTTATCTGGTAATTTGTAGAATAGTTTCCGCTTCTACCAGAACTTTTACCATAAGTATTTGTATCAATAGTTTCTTTTCCTAATAATTCACTTACATACTTATGAGTGGACTGTTCATTCCCACCAAGATATAAAAATTCATCACAATTTCCTACTATAGATTCCCATTGCTTTTCAAACAATGCTTTTAATTGTGCTAAATTCTGTAATATGATTGATACTGATACTTCTCTTGAACGCATAACTGAAAGTATTTTGTCAAAGTCATCTGGTAAACTTACATTTGCAAATTCATCCATAACAAAATGAACGTGAACAGGTAATCTACCACCATACTTATGGTCTGCCACATAGAAAAGTTTTTGAAATAGTTGAGTATATAAAATACTAACTATAAAGTTAAAAGAAGTATCATTATCTGGTATTAATGCAAATAATGCTACTTTCTTTTCTCCTATTGTAGATAAGTCTAATTCATCAGTTATAGTTAAAGATGATAAACTTTCAAGATTGAATTTTTCTAATCTAGCTGCTAAAGTTATTTGAATAGATTTTAATGTTTTAGCAGAACCACTATGATAATCTCTATAATATTTAAGTGCTATATGTTCTGAATCTTTTTCTTCTAGTCGGTTAAATAAAACATCAAGTGGACTTAAATAGTTATCATCATCTTCGTGTACTTCTCCTGCTCTTAACATCTCCATAACCATTGGAAAGTTTTGCTCATCTTCTGGTGCTTCATATTTTAAATAAAATACTAATGCAAGTAATAACATTGAAGCAGCCGTATCCCAAAATGGATCGTTGGATTGAGAACCTTTTGGTGTAGTTGACTTAAATAAATTAGTCACAAGTTTTTGTACATCATTGTCCGTATCTAAATATACAAACGGATTATAACAATGACTTCTTTCCATATTAATTAAGTCTAATACTCTTACTTCATAACCTTTCTTCTCAAGTAAATATCCTAAATCTCTTACGATTTCTCCTTTTGGGTCTAATATTACAAATGAAGTATTACATTGCATAATATTGGGTTTGCAATAAAATCTTGTTTTACCTGCTCCACTTCCTCCACATACTAAAACATTTAAGTTTCTTCTATGTTTTCTTCCGTCTAATCCAAGTGCAACATTTTGAGTCAGCAATTTATTATTATTTTGAGGTTTCTGTTCATATTTTTTATTCACTTGTTTTGCATTACCCCATTTTGCAGAACCGTGTTCTTCACGCCTACGATAATTCTTTTTCGTTGATAAATATATTCCAATCACCATTACATAAATTCCAATAAAAAAAAGGATAGTTTTTATGCTATCCTTACATAATTCTATATTTATTGGATTATTTAATCTCTCTGGAAAGTGTTTTACTATTTCAATCAATCCACCACTTATGTCTGGTGCAATTAATAGTGCTAACCATATCGTTGGAATGATTCCAAAAATACATAACAAAATATCTGTTCTTTTAGAATCTTCTTTCATTATCTCTCGTCAAAGTCTTTGCGAAAATTCTCTTTTTTTTTTGACTTTTATCTGGGGCGTCAATTACTTTTAGAAGAAGTTCATTAATTACATCTGTTGATTCTTCTTCTTTAATTAGATTATTTCTTAATTGATTTAAAGCATTTACAACAATACCATATTCATATTTGTCTAATTCTAATATTTTTGTATCTTCCATAATATCCTCCTATCTTTCCATATCCTTATTCTTTTGTGTTTTACTTATTGATTCAAAATATAATGACATTCTATTATTCATTTCCTCAATTGTATCTCTCATAGAAGATAATTCATTTCTTATTCCTCTTGAATCTTTTTCTTTTAATACGCTAGGAACTTCTCCAATATTTATTGAATCAACATTTATTCCATATTTTTTCCCTATCATATATGATACACAGTTTGCTTTAAACTCATTTAATTCGATACTATTTCCTTCATTAAAATAAGTTTTTGCCAATTCTTTTGAAATTGCATTAAATAAACTTGTAGTGTCAGAATCTCTACAAATATAAATTGTATTATCTGTTTTGTTCCAGTCAGCAAGTTTACCATTATCTAAACTATCAACAACTTTCATATCAACAGGGCTATCTTTTAGTAATGCTCTTAAAAGAATAGTTTCATCATAATTATTTATTTTAGTATTCTCTTTTATATTAGTTTGAGAAATGTCAAATACACTTTTAGTATTAAAAGATTGTGCTTGTGTACCATCTTCTTTTGTATAAGGTTCCCCTGGTTCTAGTATGATAATTCCTTTTTCTTTATTATTAATTCTAAAACTATCTCCTATTTCTTTTTTCCAATTTTCAAAGTCTTTGATAATAGTTGCATTTGGTTTTTGGGCAACTATTAGAAGTGCATTGCCTACTGAATATTTGTCAAATCTACTTTGAATATCTATATATGATTTAAACTTATTTGAATCTTGTACGATTTCTTTTGATGTTTGTTCAATTAACTCATACGCTTCATTTCGTTCTTTTGCTTTTTTCTCTTTCCAAGCATTTTTATCGAATGTTTTATTATTTGTTTGTTTTGATACTATTTCATCAATATTATTCATTTTTTAACCTCTTTCCTTTGATTTTTTGTGCTTAATCTTTGTACTTTTATTTTTTTCTTTTTTTGCAAATCCTTTATCTAAGTCTTTTTCTTTAACTTTTTCTTGTACTTGTTCTTTTTTGATTTCTTTTAAAGTTTCTCGTACTGACGGTTTAGACTTAGTACCCTCCTCTGATTTGCTTTTGTTCTTTAATGAAGGCTCTGACTGAGGGCTTTTTTCTGTCTTCGCCAAATTGGGGTTTGATACTTCTTTTTCCTCTTTCTGTATTGGCTTACTTAAAATATCATCTACTAATTGATCTTCAACTGATTTAACTTCTACGCCTTTTTCCATTGCCTCTTTTATTGTTTTATCAATCATTTCTTTTTCAATTTCACTTTTGATATTTGCAGTATTAACAGCTGATAACTTAAATCTAGTTACAATACGATTAATTTTAGAAGCATCTTCTGCTCTTACCATAATATCAACTATTCCATCTGGACTATTTTTCTGTCTTTTATCAATTAATGCAGAATATAATACTCCATATCTTTTTGCTTCTTCTGTAAACTTTTTAAGATCATCTTGTTTTATAGAAAATACCTTTAATTCTTTTCCAGATTTAAGCATATTAGTTAGTCTTGTTTTACCTTTTGTTTGTTTTTTATCTTTCATTATTGCGATAATTAAAGCACCAACATTTTTAGCACCACTGCCTGTTATTTTTGCTGCCACTTCGAATCCTTGCAAACTCATTCTTACAATTGATTCTGCAGCGTCTCCTGATGAATTCATTAATCTTTTCTCCTTTCTTTTTCATCTTTTACTTCTTCTAGATTTTTTTCTATCATTGGTAATCTAGTTTCTATATCATCACATAATTGCACCACCTCCTTTAATGGTTTTATTTTTTCATTTAATGAGTCCAAATCTTTTCTTATAGATTCTTTTTCAATAGAATTACTAGACTTTTTATGCTTGTACCATAATTTACTTCTTTCAGTTCTTAAATCATCTAGTTCTTTAATTTTTGAATTTTTATATAAAAAAAACTGCTCATAAGTATTAATTTGATTACTTACAAGCAGTTCTGCTTCTTTGGATATATTATCCATCTTATATATATCAGCTCGTATAGAAGGTGATAATTTT
>JAVXGI010000027.1:0-11387 GCA_036657515.1 Bacilli bacterium | reverse complement strand
GTATAAACATGGCGTCCAACGCATCGATTTGCCTCAAAACGTTGATTATGCAACACAAATTCTTGATGAATTAACAAAGATATTAAACGCTGAAGTTGAAGCAGAAAAGAACATTTAATAAGATAAAAAATCTCAAATTGATCTGCGGTCAGTTTGGGATTTTTTTCTTGACTTATAAAAAAAACATTGATTGAATATCACTTGTTTGATAATATATTAACATTGAATTGAACTTTCAAAAGAGGAGCTTATTTATTTATATGTTATCAATCGACCCTTCGGCGCGGTATCTGTGGATTATCTTAGTTTTAATATTAGTTTTTTGTACTAGTATGTTTAGTGCGTGTGAAACGGCACTTACTTCCTGTAACCAGTTTAAATTTAAAGTACTGGCTAACGAAGGTAATAAAACTGCAAAGCTTATCACAAAATTTATTGACAACAATGATAAATCAATAATTACAATCCTTGTTGGCATAAATGTTGTAACAACGGTTATTTCAACCATTGCTACTGTACTTTTAGTTGCTGCATTAGGACAAAATGCAGAATATTCTTCACTTATTGCAACATTAATAATTACTGTCACCTTATATATATTCGGAGATACAATTCCAAAAATTTTAGCAAGAGCAATTCCAGATAAATTTATTGTATTTGGAATTTATCTTTTAACTTTTTGTTATTATCTTTTTTATCCTTTTACGATGTTTTTTTATTACATTGCTTTAGGTGTTAAAAAATTATGTAAAATCAAAGAAAAGGCTATTATTACAGAAGAAGAGTTTAGTGCATTTATCGATGATATTGAAGATAAAGGAATGATCGATGAAGATGAATCAGATATTATTCAAAGTGCTATTGATTTTGCTGATACCTCTGTTAAAGAATGTCTTACTCCACTTACAAAGATGCAAATGATAAATATTGTTGGTCTTACTAATGTAGGATTAAATGCTGCTTTATTAGATATAAACTATAGTCGTATTCCAGTTTATGATACCGATCCTAACAATATTGTTGGTATTTTAAATGTTAAAAAGTATTTTAATGCTTATATGGACGATAATCACGTTGATGTAAGATCTATTTTAAGTAAACCATATTTTGTTGATTCATCAACTAAGATTGATGATATCTTTAATAAGTTTCAAAGTGAACATGTTCATATAGCTATTATTAAAAATAATAACGTTATTATTGGCATGATTACAATGGAAGATATTTTGGAAGAATTAGTTGGAGAAATTGCTGAACCATTACTTGAAAACAAGAAAGGAGATATTAAGTAATATGAACTTTTATGTTGCACTTACTGTAAGTATTATATTGATTATATTTTCTACATTTTTTTCAATGTCTGACATGGTTTATTCAAGCGTAAATACTTCTCGTCTTAAAAAAGAGGCATCAGAAGGAAATAAATCATCTGCAAGAGCTTATAAACTAGCTATTAATTATGACAATACTATTTCAACAATATTACTTGGTAATAACGCTGTAAACGTAGGTTTATCATCATCGATGGTTTTTGTTACTGCTGCTTTTGGACTAGACGAAACTATTTCTAACCTTGTTTCTATTATTATTTCTCTTGTTGTACTTTTATTATTTGGTGAAGTTATTCCAAAACAAATAGCAAAAATTTATAATTATCGTTTATCTAAAGTTTTTGCTCCTATTATCTTAGTATTTAAGTATTTATTCCTACCTTTCACCTTTGTATTTACTGGAATTTCAAAATTAATTAGTAAAATATTTCTTCGTAACGGCATTAAAGATAATTCAAATAATGTTGATGCTGAACTAAAAGAAATGGTTGACGTAATTGAAGATGAAGGATTAATTGATGAAGACAAAGCTGATTTAGTTCGTAATGCAATTGAATTTAATACTACCGAAGCTTATGAAATTATGAAACCAAGAGTAGATATTGAAATGTTTGATATAAATAGTCCTATATCTAATTTGATTTCTAATAAAAATATCTTTAATTTTAGCCGTATTCCACTTTATGAAGACGATAAAGATCATATTGTAGGTATTTTACCTATTAAAATACTCCAGAAGAAAATACTTGCTGGAAAACCATTTACTTTATTAGAAATGTCTTATGTTCCAACATTTGTTCCACGTACAATGAAGATTACTGATATCTTACTTAAGTTAAAAGAATCAAAACATCACATGGCAATAGTTCTTGATGAGTATGGTGGAGTTGAAGGCATTATTACTATGGAAGATATACTAGAAGAAATAGTAGGTGATATTTGGGATGAAACAGATGACGTTGAAAAAGATTATAGCGTTACTAAAGGTGGCTTTATAGTAGATGGATCAATGAACATTGATGACTTTTTCGAACTATTTCATTTAAGAGACCATGAAAGTGATAATAGTTATACTACTGTTAACGGTTGGATTATCGATAAACTCGAACGTTTTGGTAAAATTGGTGATAAATTAGTTTATAAAAATATTACCGTCGAAATAATAGCTGCAGATGAGTTTACGGTTGAAAAAATAAAGGTCATCGTTAATGACGATGACCTCGATGATAATTAATTAGTATCGATTATTTTCTTATAATATTTAGTATTTATTTCATCAGCTAGTTCGGTAATTGACATGTCACGAGAATCAATTACGAAGTCAGTGATGCCAATATTGTTAAATGAGAAGTCTTTTTGATCATTTAACAATCTTTTTGCTATGTCGTCAGGACAATCTCCGCGATTAAACATTCTTTCTTTACGAACGGATTCTTCAACATTGATATAAAAGCTTATAATTGTAGCATCATTTATTTTTCTATATGCTGCATAACCTTTTGGATCAACAATTAAAATTTTATTTAATCCAATTTCGTTTTTTGCTGTTCCATAATAATTTTCATTATAAAGTGTAGTTTCAAGGAAAAAATCTTCTTCCTTTAATTTTAAAAATTTTTCAATTGTCACGAAATGATAATCAATATTATTGGTTTCGTTTTTTCTTGGAAGTCTAGTTGTATAAGTTATTACTTTTTGAAACGAGTAATTGTTTATCAACTTTTTTGCTATTTCAGTTTTGCCGCTTGCGCTGGCTCCAATTAAGATAATCATGTGATTATTATATCACTAATAGAATTATGAACAAACAACAAAAGAACGATGAAATAAAAAAAGTGGAAATATTTTACTAAAAAAAATAATTAGCCCCTACTTGATATATATGGAGGAAAAAATGAAAAAAGATTTTAAAAATAAAGATGAATTAATGAAAACTATTATAAATTATTATATTGTTTCAAATATATCTTTTATGAACGGAAATAGGAATGAAAAAGAAGTTGAGTTTATTACAAGATTTAGTAATTCTTTTTATCAGCTAACAGCAAAAGAAAAGAGCTTAATTTATAATGAATATCTTTCACTATATAAATCAAATTGGTGGAATAAATCATTCTCAAAAGAAAATTTTGTTGAGTTAAAATATATTACAATTTCCAAATTCTTAAGTCTTTTTGAATTAAATAAAAGAAATGAAAAAATTAAAAGCGTTATTATTTAGTATATTTATTATAATTACCTGCGCAGGATTTAAAATTGAAAAAAATTATTATCCAAGTGTTGAACCAAACCACGTGCATGAACATTTAACTATTAGAAAACATATATTTGGTCCGTTTATTAATAGATTTGATCAGAGATGCGAATTTGAAGCAGAGATGGATATTAATACACAAGCATCATTTGAATTACGCTTTTATGACTTAAACCATAAATGGTTAAATTCTGATTTTAATTATATGTATAATGATAATAAAAATTTTCTTGCTTATCAGCCAAAACATATCTACTTTATTACTGAAGATCACCAAGATAGAACGGGTCCTTTTTACATAGAACTAGTTGTAAAATGTGATGATATTTATGAAAAAACCATATTTTATATAAAACTTGATTTTTATTCACAGTATAGCTATCGAATAAATAAAGATCAAACAGAATTTTACCAATCTGGAACATCTATACAAATAGTAGATGGAGAATTTTGCCCAAATAATGAAATAATTTCTTTTAGTAATTTAGATATGGAGAAAATTTCAACACAAAAAGCCTGTAGAATATCTTCTAGAGATTTTACTGTACAAATACTAGATGGATCAAGCTATCTGCCAATTCGTGCTCCAACACCACCATTGCTGACAATAGCAGTAGAAGGAACTTTTATTAGTGATCAGTATTACGCGTGTGATGTGGACTATAACGGCTGGCCAGGTATTTATTATAAGGGTGTATATGATCCGTTTAAAGGTTCTTATCGTTTTCATACAGAAAATAAAAAATACTACGATCCAGATACTGGATATTATAACAATGGGCGTTTTCTACAACCCGATTATATAAAAACTGATGATGTTCATTTTTTATATAGTGATAAAGAAAAACTAAAAAATGTAAAATATCAATTATCTTTTTCAAATGTAGGTTCTGATTCCTGTTTTCGCTATTCTGTATATGATACATTGAGATTTAGCGATAAGATGCGGTATGAAGATTGGAATTGCCATATAGACGGAGAATTCGATAATTCTGATTACGGATATTATAATGAAATTTTCGAGGTTAACTTATGATATTCTTTCAAATAATTGGAATAGTAATTTTATTACTAATGAGTCTTTTTACAGGAAATATGATTAAAGTTAATCGTCTTGACAACACATTAAAAGGAATAAATAGTTCAATGGTTGCTGCTTCACTTGTTAAGGATGCTGAAGGATATCATTCAATAGATACAAAACACTTTAAAACAATTTCATCACAATATGTAGCGGCAAACATTAATGATTTTATTAAAAAATATGCTATCTATTATTCTTTTCTTGATGGACTTGGTAACATTATTTATTATGACTATGAAGTTCCAGCACGACAAGTAAGAATTAGAATCAAAACTACCCTAGATTTTAATTATATTTATCAAAAAAGTATTATTTATCGTTTGGAGGAATATTAAAATGAATGATTTAGTATCATTTATTGAAAACTCTTTTCTTAAAGATTTGCTTTTAAATGATGATATTACTGATATTTCATATAATGGAAAAGAAATATTTTATGTTAATAACTACTATGGAAGAAGAAAATTTGATCATGATGTGACCACAGATGAAGTTTATCTATTTTTAAGAAACATTTCAAATATTAAAGATATTCCCTTTTCATTAAGCCATCCAATAATAGATTTGTCTTTTTCTAAATATAGATTAAACGCTACTTATAACAATATAACAAAGAAAAACAATAATTCATGTTATAGCTTTTCAATTAGAAAAGCTTCTCGAGTAATTAAAATAACTAATAACGACACATTTTTTTCTAAGAAACTTTTTCCAATCTTAAATTTACTAATTGTCTTGAATAAAAGTTTCTTAATTTCTGGACCTACTTCATCTGGCAAAAGTGAATTTCAAAAATATTTAATTTCTTTATTAAAAGAAAATACTCGAGTTATTGTTATAGATTCAATTAATGAACTTGACATTAATTATGAAAATAAAATTGATATAACTCATTTAATATTAGAAAAAGAAAATGTAAACGGATTTGAAGAATTGCTTAAAACTTCTTTACGTTACAATCCTGATTACGTTATTTTAGCAGAAGCAAGAGGAAAAGAAATAGAATATGTGATAAATAGCGCAATGAGTGGAATTTCTACTATTACAACGCTTCATGCGCCAAATATAAATTTAATCGTAAGCAGGATTGTAACTATGCTACAAATTCAAAACAAAAATACGGAAAGGGATGTATTAGAAAAGACAATATTAGATTCATTTGATGTATTTGTTCAACTTGAGAAATATTCAAATGAAGATGGTTCAATTTGTAGAAGAATTAAAGACTTGGCATTAATAATTAATGGAAAAGTAATAAAAATATACGAATGTAATGAAGAATTTAAAGAAGGAGTGTTATTAATAGATGAAGAACAAATCGTTGAATACATTAAAAAACAGTAATATTAAAAGACTTTTAATTCTTTTATTAACTAATTTGATTTTAACAATATTAGTTATGTATATTGGAAACAATTGGATAATTGGTGGAATTTATTTTTTATTTAGTATTATTGTTACTTACATTAATCATAAGCGATTTATCGGTACTACTACATTTGATGAAAATTATGTTGAAAGTTTAGATTTACTAAATAGTTTAATAATTAATATATCTAGTGGTTGTTCTTTTTATGACGTAATTGATAAAAACGAAAAACTAAGAAATTTAATTAAAGAAGATGAATTAAAAACAACAAAAATTGCTGAAATTAAAGAAAAAATGCTTATATTGTTTCCTTATAAATTTTATTTGTTGTTTTTCGATATATACGATCAGTATATAAATGTTGGAGGAGATTTTTTAAAAATGTCAGAAACGTTATTAAACTTAATTAAAGTTAAACAATTTGAAATAATCGATTTAAAAGAAAACTATACAAAAAGAATGTCATCTTTTTATATGTTATGGACCTTTAGCTTTTTAGTAATCATAATTGCAAGAATTGTATTATCTAATTATTTTGAAACGATGTCTAAAAATTTATTTTTTCTGGTACTTTTATTAGTTTCTTTTATTATGTTTGATATATCAATATTTATTACATATTTATGTTTATTAGATAGAAAAAATATTAAGGATGAAAATTATGAAAAAGTTTAAAACATATCTAGAAGAATTAGGATTATCTTTTAAAAAAGAAATCATATCTATATGTTTAATTTTTGGAATTGAACTGCTTGCAATTATAGGAATAATTGTTTTCTATCGAACATTTATTGTATTTTTTGGATCAGGTTTTGTTTTATTAGGTACAGCTTTATTTATCTATAAGACATATAAAGACAAGGAAAAACAATTACTATCAATGCATTTTCATGAATTTAAGATTGTATTTTCATACTTGCAAATATATCTTTCTAATTCAATAGGAGTGTATAAAAGTCTAGATGAAATTAGAAAATACGCTCCCATCTGGATTGAAAATAAAATAAGTATTTTATTAGAAGAAACTAATTCAGATGGAAGCGTTAAACCATTTATAAATTTTGCTAAAAACTTCTCTATAGCAAACATTGATCAAATTATGATTATTATATATAACATTCAACAAACCAATTTTAATGAGAAATACCTTCTATCATTTAATGATATATTTTCAAAGATTTCTGAAGACGATTATAAAAACAATAAAGAAAAACAGAGCGAAAAAACAAATAACTTAAACTTTTTACCTTTATTTGGTTCATTTATGTTTGTTCTTACAATAATTGTTGGTGTTTTTAGCATATTAGGAGAATTTATTAATGGGATCTAAATTAGGTTTGATTTTATCTTTAGGATTTCTTTTAGTTACATATTTATTTGGACTAGACATCATTCTTTTACATATTACTTATTCAAATGTGGAAGCAGTTGCTTCAAGTGCTTCCACATATTTTTCAAGAAATGGAGGTATTACATGTCTTGAATATGTAAAAACTTATGTTGCAAAAGAACTTGGTGGAAAAGGAACTGTTGTTTTGGTTGATCAAAGTTCAAAGGTTGGAGAACTATTTACTTTTAAAGTTGATTATTTATATTCTCCAATAGTGATGAACAAAACAACAATTAAAATAAGCGTAAAGAGAAGTTCTTATATAGGACAGTATGATTCATATATTTAAAAAGGAGGTGAAAAAATGGGAGAAATCAAAGGACAAATACTAGGTATTGTATTAGTATTAGCAATTTTTGGTGCTGTTGCTGGTGCATTAACAGCTTTATTTACTAAAACTGTTAAGAGTGTAGAAACAAAAGTTGATGCTGAAATGGCTAGTAAAATAACAAGTGTTGCAAAAGTTGCTAATACTGAAATTCTAGAAAATGGAAATTTAGTATTCTAAAATAAGTGCTCTTTAAATTAAAGGGCATTTTTTTATTTAATTTTAAGTTTAATTAAGTATAATAAGAGAGTGAGGTTAATTATGAGCACTAAAAGAGAAAAAATACTTGAAGAGATTAAAACAAAGTTGAATGTAAAATCATTAGATATGAAAGCATCGTTAAATGATTTAGGCTTAGATTCTTTAGATATTGTTGAATATTTACTAAGCATAGAAGAAGACTATGATGTTGAATTTCCACCAGAAGAAATGGAAAAGCTTAAAACATTAGGTGATGTTATTTCTTTAATTGAAACAAAAGTAAAATAATTGTTTTTTGTGTTGAAAACGGCTTATTTGTAAGATATAATAATCAAGCATGTAAATGTGCGAAAGCCACATTAATATGCCTACTTAGCTCAGTTGGTAGAGCCACCGGCTGTTAACCGGTCTGTCGTAGGTTCGAGTCCTATAGTAGGCGCCATTGTGGCCCGTTGGAGAAGCGGCTTAACTCATATGCCTTTCACGCATACATCCATGGGTTCGAATCCCGTACGGGTCACCAAACGAATATTAACTCGATTTAATCGAGTTTTTTATTTGGAATTTGCAAAATTGTTGTATCAATTGTATCAGAAGCACTTTCAAAAGCTCTTTTAACTTGTTCTTTTCTAACTGGAAGAAGATGAGCATAGACTCTTAACGTAGTTTCAACCGAAGAATGTCCAAGCCAGGAAGCGATATCTTTAGGATCAACATTCTTATTAATTAGGAAGGTTGCACAGCTATGTCTAAACTCATGAATTTTAATAGCTTTAATATTAGCAAGAGAAGAATAATAAAGTAGTTTTCTTCTGATAGTAGATTCACCAATGATTTTGTTGGACTCTTTGTTTAAGAACAAAAAATCAGTTTGTTTTAGATGATTATCTTTTATTAGCTTATTAATAAGATTATTAATATCTAAAAGATATGGATAATATCTATAAGAAGAAGAGGTTTTAGGATCCAGTACTTTTTGTCCACCGAATCTAGCTTTGTTAGTTAATTCTTTTGAGATACTAAGTCTATCGGACATACAATCACTTACTTGTAAAGCTCTTAACTCTCCGATACGTAATCCATAATAGAATAACAGTGAAAACATTAAGTAATATGTATCATCTGAAGTTACACTTAATAGTTTTTTAAATTCATTAAATGAATAGAAATCATGTTTAATAATTATGTTCCTGGAACATTTATATTTATAAAATAAATTAGTGTTAATCTTTAATCCATAATTAGATAAGAAGTTTAGATAAACTTTAAGAATAAAGAAATAAACATCTAATCTTTTATAAGGTAGTTTATTAATAGAATCATTAAGAAGCTCACAATATGAACGAGTGATATTACTTATCTTTCTATTATCAAAGAATCTTTTAAAAACATTTCTAAAAGTATATAAATAACGTTTAGCAGATGTTTCTTTATACTTGTTAAATAGATAAGCTTCAAAAAGATTATTTAAATCATTTAAGTTATAATCTAAATCAATTTCGTTAAACTGGATAAGAAGATCCTGTTCACAAAGAACAGCTCTTTCAACAGATGTTATAGGACGTCCTAAATATTGACGTCTTATAATTTGTTTTCCATGGATACAAACTTTAACAAAATAGGTATCTTTATCTTTATTTTTATAATACGGCATAAGGCTCCTTTTAAAAAAACTTGCTTATTAAAAAATATTTTTGTATAATTAAGAAGACTAATTCAGTCGGACTAGAGCGTTTGTTTAGACGCTCCTTTTTTTACTTATTTTTAATCAAATCTTTAAATCTCCAAGGAAAAACAGTTTTATCTTTTGGCTCTTTATAATGAATCTTATCTAAAGCCACTTTCTTTTGTCTATGATCAATACCACTATAATGATTTGTTTTTAAATATATCTTTGCAATAGGCAAAATTTCTCCTGATCTAACATCACTCAATTTTTTGTGAATAAACTTATATCCACGCTTTCCAGTTTTTTCATTAATTTCACTTCTTTCTAATGAAGTTATTGTTTTAACAATTGCTGTATTATTTTTCTTATCAATTGAACAAACAACTACATCATGTTTACGACCATGTGTTGCATGTATATGTAAATCAGCATTACTAACTTGATAGACACCATTAACTAATACATTTTTTACTACATCTGTTTTAATATAATTCATATATTTCTCCTATTTTTATAAATCGGCATGCTCAGACATTTCACCAGTTACACGACTTATGATATCTTTAACATCATTGTCTGATAAAGGTTCTAGATCAGTTTTTCTACGAAAATTATTGATTCTAGCAATATCACGGCTTGTGATTTTATTAGAACCAAACGATACTAAAGATAAAAGTAAATCTTGAAACTCCACATCAGAGTTAATATAAAATCTAGCTAGCGTTTTTGAAACGGATTTTTTTAACCATTTTTCGTTTTTCTCCATAGAAGATTCTTCTTTGGCTTGAAGCTTTAATTTTAATTTTTCGACATATGAAAGAAAAGTAGACCACTTATCCCAGTCATCAAATTTATATCCGTTTCTATCTTTTACTGGATCTTCTTTAAAGGTAATAAAAGAAGCTAGTAATTTCATAGCAATCAAGCTTAATTCATTTTTACTTAAAGCTTCAATAAGCATAAGAAAAAAAGCGATAGAATTTTCATTAAAGAATCTCATTTCATATCTCATCCAGGAATCGATGTTTAAATCAAGTCCACCAACTTGAGTACGTTCTACTAACTTATCATAAATACATAACTGTTTAGAAGTAGATCCTCCGAATCTAAGAATAAATTTATCATTTAATCCTTTTCCACCAAGTGAAAGATTATCGATATCTTGTTCAACATCTGTATAATGTAACGAATCGGAAGAATATTCAATTTTACGTAAACGAGTAACATAAGATTTGGTTTTAATCTTATCAAAAAGTTCCCATTTCGTAATAAAATTAGAATAATCATCAATTGCTAAATCGATTCTACGACTAATTCCATTATGTTCATCAATAAGCTTTAAGAATGTTAACCAATCAACCCCCAGTAACTCTAATTCACGACATCCTGAACCACGTATTTCAAATAACGTAGTTTCAGAACCAATAATATTTCTAGTTGCGTCTCCACCTGTTAAAATCATTAAATTTTCACCATAGATATAACCATATTTATATCCAAGTAATCCATTGCATTCTTCAAAAAATAATTTATTAATCTTAAACAAATCAAAAAACCAATCAAAATCATCGGCATTTAAACAAAATGGACAATCGAATCTCACACGTAAATAGTCTATACAAACATTATTTCTACTAAAATCGTATTCTACATCTTCATTATTTAGATTACACATATTAATCTCCTTTTTTAATACTTTTTATGCGAAACAACCCGTAATACTAACGGGTTGTTCGTTAAGAAAAGCCCGATAAAAACGAA
>JAVXGI010000026.1:9301-11392 GCA_036657515.1 Bacilli bacterium | reverse complement strand
CAGTTACTACACCTGTAGTACTAACTGTTGCAACATTATTATCAGATGATGTCCAGATAACTTTTTTATTTGTTGCATTAAATGGTAATACAACTGCAGTAAGTGTTGTTATATCTTGTTCTATAAGAGTAGTTGTAGCAGGAGTAACTTCTACTGAAGTAACTGGGAAAATTTGTGGAGTAACTGTAACTGCACAATTTGCAGTTTTACTTTCTGCTGTTGCAGTAATAATAGCACTTCCTTGTGCTATAGCAGTTACTAAACCATTAGAATCTACCGTTGCAACTTCTGCATTATTTGTTGTCCAAGCAACAGTTGGATCTGTTGCATTAGCTGGTAAAACTTTTGCAGTAAGTTGTTCTGTATGTGATGCTTCAATAGTAACTGAAGCAGGAGTAATTGTAACTGAATCTACTGGAATTGGAGCTGCAGTAACTTTAACTGCACAAGTTGCAGTTATATCTCCAGCTTTTGCAGTAATAATAGTATCTCCTGGAATAAGAGCGGTTACTAAACCTTCAGCATTAACTGTTGCAACTGTTGATATACTTGATGTCCAAGTAACAGTTCGATCTGTTGCATTATCTGGTAAAACGGTTGCAGTAAGTTGTTGTGTTTGTTTTTCTTCAATACTAACACTAGTAGGTTCAACAGTAATTGACTTTACTGGAATAACTTTTGGTTTTACTGTAACTACACATGTACTAGAAAAAGCACCTGCTGTTGCAGTAATAGTAGCTTCTCCTTTTGCAATAGCCGTTACTAATCCATCTACAACTGTTGCAAAATCTGAATTACTTGATGTCCAAGTAACTTTTCTATCTGTTGCATTTGCTGGTAATACTTCTACACTAAGTTGCTTTTTTGCATCTACTTCAAGAGTAGCTGTAGCAGGAGTAACTTTAACTGAATCAACTGGAATAACTTTTGGTTTTACTGTAACGACGCATGTATCAGAAAAATCTCCTGAAGTTGCAGTAATTGTTGCAGTTCCTTCGCTAATAGCAGTTACTAAGCCTGTTGTACTAACTGTTGCAACAGTATCTTTATTTGATGTCCAAGCAACATCTTTAACTGTTGCAGTGGCTGGTAATACTTCTACACTAAGTTGTTGTGTTACTTCTACTTCAAGAGTAGCTGTAGCAGGAGTAACTTCTACTGACGTTACGGCTATTGGAGCTGCAGTAACTGTAACTTTACAAGTATCAGTTTTGTCTCCAGCTTTTGCAGTAATTGTCGACTCTCCTGGAGCAACAGCGGTTACTAAACCTGTAGCATCTACTGTTGCAAAATTAGTTGCACTTGATGACCAATCAACTGTTTGTATTGTTGCAGTAGTTGGTGCAATTGTTGCAGTAAGTTTATGTGTTTGTTTTTCTTCAACGTGAATTGCTTTTTCACTAAGAGTAACTGAAGTAACTGGAATAACTTTTTTCTTTACTGTAACAACACATGTATCAGAACATGTTCCTGAAGTTGCAGTAATTGTTGCAGTTCCTTCGGCAACGGCAGTTACTAAGCCTGAAGTACTAACTGTTGCAAATTTAATGTTACTTGATGTCCAAGTGACATCTTTTACTGTTGCAGTGGCTGGTAATACAACTACAGTAAGTTGTTTTGTGGCTTCTACTTCAAGACTAACTTCTGCATCACTAAGAGTAACTGAAGTAACTTCGACTACTGGAATTGTAGTTGTAGTTGTAGTTGTAGTTGAACTCGATGTACTAGTTGAATCAGATGTTGTTGTAGTAGTTGTAGTTGTAGTTGATGTTCCACTTGTCGATGGACCAGAACAGGAAGACAATACACCACTTCCAACTACAAGTAACATAGTTAGAATTGAAAATGGAATAATTTTGGATTTTTTATTCATATAAAAAACCTCCTTATAGAATAATTTTAACCCCCCCCATCAATATGCAACAACTTTTATTGTATCAGCCAATTTGTTTATTTATTTATGCCTAAAAGACTACTTTCCACTTCATTTTAACTTAAATATTGCTCTTTCTTCTTTCCTATATTTATATATAGAAAAAACTAATCATATCATTTGTATACCCCCCATTGGTATATATATAATATAAACGA
>JAVXGI010000026.1:0-9201 GCA_036657515.1 Bacilli bacterium | reverse complement strand
AAAACTAATCATATCATTTGTATACCCCCCATTGGTATATATATAATATAAACGAGGTAATGAATTATGAATAAAATAGTAAAGAAAAAATCTAAAGTCACTCCTAGAAGCGAAGAATCTAAAAAAATATTAAGTAATCGTCTTGCTCGTCTTGAAGGACAATTAAGAGGAGTAAATAAAATGATTCAAGACGATCAATATTGTGATGATATATTAATTCAATTATCCGCTATTGATAAAGCTATTAAATCAGTTGCCAATCTAATACTTGATGAACATCTTAAAACATGTGTTGTTTCAAACATCCAAAAAGGTAATCTAGAGGTAATGGATGAAATATCAACTCTATTTAAAAAGTTCCAATAATTATGAAAACCACATTTAAAATTATTGGCATGAGCTGTAGCGCATGCCAAGCTCATATTGAGCACGATGTCCGTAAATTAAAAGGAATAAATTCCGTTAATGTTAATTTACTTAAAAATACAATGGTGGTCGATTTCGACCCCCAAACTATTAACATTAACGAAATTTCGCAAGTCGTAAAATCTGCTGGATATGAAGCAATAAGTGAAAATAAAACTACATCTATTGAACATAAACATGATAAATCACTGCAGAACCTCATTATTTCGTTAGTACTTACAGTTTTATTAATGTATGTTGCAATGGGAGAGATGTTGCATATCCCTCTTCCTTTTTTCCTTGTCGGAGATGCAAATGCGTTAACATTTGCATTTACGCAGTTTCTAATTGCCATACCTGTTGTAGTAATTAACAATCATTACTTTATAAATGGATTTAAACAACTATTTAAACTAAAACCTAATATGGATAGTCTTATTGCAATTGGATCTACCGCTTCCTTACTTTATGGAATCTTTGCTATCTATATGATTGGTACTGGACTTGGTAATGCTAACCTTACTCAAGTCCATAAATATATGCATAATTTATATTTTGAAAGCAGTGCTACAATATTAACTCTAGTAAGTCTTGGTAAATACTTTGAAATGTTATCTAAACGTAAAACTACAACTGCTATTGAAAAATTAATAGATCTTTCTCCTAAAGAAGCTACAATTATTACCTCTGGAATCGAACTAAAAGTAAAATCAGAAGATATAAAAATCAACGATATAGTTCTTGTTAAAGCTGGAGAAGCCATCTCTGCCGATGGTATAATTATTGCAGGAGAAGGCTATGTAAATGAAAGTAATATGACCGGAGAAAGTCTTCCTGTTTTTAAAGAAAACACTGCAGAAGTCTACTCTTCGACGCTTCTTACCTCAGGATATTTACATATTTTAGTTACAAAAGAAACAAAAGATAATAGCATTTCTAAAATCATTTCACTTGTGGAAGAAGCGTCTTCCTCTAAAGCTAAAATCTCCAAGCTTGTTGATAAAATCTCCTTAATATTTGTTCCAATAGTTTTTCTTATTTCTTTACTTTCATTTATTATTTGGATCTCACTTAATAATGACTTTGAATTTGCTTTTAATATTGCAATTAGTGTTTTAGTAATATCTTGTCCTTGTGCTTTAGGTCTTGCTACGCCAGTTGCAATAATGGTAAGCAGTGGACTAGGAGCATCTCTTGGTATCTTAATAAAAGATGCATCTTACCTTGAAGAAGCTCATAAAGTAAAAACAATTGTTCTTGATAAAACAGGAACGCTTACAACAGGCACGCCTGTTGTAAGTGAATGTTTAGTACTTGATAACAAATTACACGATATCGCTTTTACTCTTGAAAATAAAAGCGAACATATCTTAGCAAAAGCAATAGTTAATAACTCCATAGCAAATAAAGCAAAAGAATTACCTCTAATAAATTATCAAGTAATTGCAGGAGGAGGAATAAAAGGTGATATTGCTAATATTACGTATTATCTTGGTAACATTGATTTTATAAGTTCCTTAGGACTTGACGTAACTAATATTAAACCAAAAATAATAAAAGAATCCTCAACTGGAGCAATTCCCTTAGTATGTTGTAATAATAACTCCATATTAGGAGTCTACTTTATAAAAGACACCTTAAAGCCTGAAGCTAAAGAGGCAATTGCTGAACTTAAAAAACTTCATCTTAATATTGTAATGTTAACTGGAGATAATGTTCTTACTGCTAAAGCAATTGCCGATTCTTTAGGCATTGAGCACTTTATAGCAGGAGTATTACCAGGAGAAAAATCTAACGTAATAAAAGATATAAAATCTAAAAGTAAATATGACGTTGCAATGGTTGGAGATGGAGTAAATGATTCAGTAGCACTTGCAACGGCTGATTTAGGACTTGCAATTGGTAGTGGAAGTGATGTTGCTAAGAACTCTGCTAATATAGTTCTAATTAATAATAACTTACTAGATATTGCTAATGTTATAAGATTAAGTAATCGCACATTACTAACTATTAAACTTAACTTATTCTGGGCATTCTTCTATAACATAATTGGTATAGCACTAGCTAGTGGCATATTCTATTATTCTTCCTCCCTTATCCTTAATCCAATGATTGCTAGTTTAGCAATGAGTGTATCTAGTATCTTCGTTGTTCTTAATGCTCTTACTATAAATCTATTTAAACCTATTAAATCTTTAAAAGGAGAAATTAATATGAAAGAAATTACAACATTATCTATTATCGGCATGGGCTGCATGCACTGCGTTAACAAAATTGAAGAAGGCTTAAAAAACCTAAAAGGAATCAGCGAAATTACCGTTGATCTTAATAGTGCTTCTGCAACTTTTGTTGCAGAAGATAGCAAAGCAATAGCAAACGCTATTGCCACTATTAAGCAGCTTGGGTATGAGGCTTCACTTAAATAATTGTTATATTTGATAAGTGAATTAAAATGCCTTATAATACTGCAGATAAAGGAAGGCAATTATGAATATTTTATTAACAAATGATGATGGATATAACTCTCTTGGAATTACCTTATTAAAGAGATTATTAAGTAAGTATGGAGAAGTAACTCTTATTGCTCCTGCTACTCATATGTCAGGTCAAGGAGCAGCTATTACTCTTAATAAAGGACTTACCTTAACAAAGTATGATGATTCTACTTATAGTTTAAACGGCACACCAGTTGATTGTGTTAGTTTTGCTCTTTCTACTTTTACTACTAAATTTGATTTAGTAGTATCAGGATGTAATGATGGAGAAAACGTTTCCTTTGATACGATGTATAGTGGCACAATCGGTGCGTCTCTTGAAGCTATAAAATTTAACGTACCTTCTATTGCTTGCAGTTCAAAAGGAAACTTTTCTCTAGTAGAAAGCTACTTTGATGAAGTATATAATTTAATCATTAAAAATAAATTATTAAGTAATGAATATTTTATTAGTGTAAACTTTCCTGAAGATAAAGTTACTGATATTAAACTTAGTAAACTATTCTTTCGTGAATCACGTGGGTATTATGTTAAACGTAGCGATGGCTTATATTACGCTACTCGTAGTGCATATGATAAATATAGCGACGACGAAACTGATTGCTATCAAGTTAATAACGGAATCATTTCACTTACGCCAATTAGTAAAACGTATTTTTCAGAAAAAATCTATAACGAAATTAAAAGTAAGTTTAGCAAATAGCTAAACTTACTTTTTTCTTTTTGTCCGTCCGACTTTACTTCCAAGTGTTTCGGTCACGTCAGATATCGAAACAAAAGCAGAGCTATCAAGTCTATTTACAATTTCTTTTACTTTTACCATTTCAAAACGATTAACAACAACGTATATGACGTTTTTTGTTTCGTCACTATAATATCCTCTTCCATCAAGAAGTGTTACTCCTCTTCCAAGAAGAGATGATAATTCTTTAGCAAGATCTTCTCCATGTTCGGTAATAATAAAAGCAGCTTTTGATTTATCAAGACCATAGATAATAAAGTCTACTGTTTTAATTCCTATAGCATAAGCAACTATACTATAAAGTGGAATATACCAAGATTTAAAGATAATAGCACTAATAATAAATAAACAAACATTAAAACACATATCAAATGTTCCAACAGTAATATTAAGTTTCTTATGAACAAGAATAGCAACAACATCAATTCCGTCTAATGCTCCTTCAAATCTTATTACTAATCCACTTCCTATTCCTGATAATAATCCTCCAAATATTGAACATAAGAATATATCATGTCCTACAATTGGAGAACCAATACTAAAGTCAAATGGAATAACATTTTGAATTAAATATGCACATAATGAATATATTCCAATAGCATAAACACTATATAGCACAAACTTAAGTCCCATCTTTTTAAGACCAAGAATATAAAAGGGAATGTTTATGATCAAAAGAAAGAAAGCTAAACCTAGAAAATGATTAGTTAAATTATCAAGTAAAATAGAAGTGCCAGAAAAACCTCCATCATAAACATTTCCTGGCGTTAAAAACAAACAAACGCCGATGGAATTTATAATTCCAGCAATTGTTAAACCAATTAGATTTAAAAAATTAAAACCTTTGACCTCAGACTTAATATATAATTTGCATTTATTTAAAAACGCTTTAGTTTTCATAACTTTATTCTTCTTTATTTTCTTTATATTGTTAATATAGTTCTTTATATTAAATAATTAAAGAAGAATACCATTCATTAAAATCACGATTAATTCTAGCAGCTAATGCTTTCTTTTCTTCATCATTAATAAAAGCTCCATGAGCAGAATTAAGTAGTAATTGTTTTACTTCTTCTTTACTAAGTGAAAATTCATTAATTACTTTTACAAATTCTTTTTTTATTGATGTTTCCGATACTGTTACATTATCAGTATTAATCGTAACTAAAGCACCACGATTTATATATTCACGTAGTGGTAATTTTTTAATCGAACTAAGGGTACGAGTTTGAACGTTGCTTGTTGGGCAAAACTCAAATACTACTTTATTATCAATCGCTTCTTGAAGAATACTTTCGTTTTCTATTGCACGAACTCCATGTCCAATACGTTTTGCCCCAAACATAATTGCGTTATGTACACTTGCAGCGCCCGATGCTTCTCCTGCATGAATTGTAAAAGGAATTTTTAAATCTTTAGCAACTTTAAATATTTTTTCAAAAGAACTAGTAGGAAATAATCCTTCAGCTCCAGCAAGATCAACTGCACATACTCCTTTACGTAAAAACTTATTAGCAATATGAATTGTTTCAAGATTTTCTTTTTCATTATTCTTTTCTCTCATACAACAAAGTATAAGTTGAGCGTTAATCGCACCATTTGTTTCAAGAGCTCCTTTTTTAATTCCTTCAATAGCTGCTTCTACTACTTGAGTTTGAGTTAACCCATTACGAGTATGTAATTGAGGAGCAAATCTAATTTCGGTATAGATAATTCCTTGCGTAAATAATCTAAACATTAAACAAGCAACAGATGTTTTAATTGCATATGTTGTTTGCATTAAAGAAAGAGGTAATGTAAATAACTTTAAATAATCATTTAAAGAAGTACAATCATCTCCTACTGAAACAACTAAATCCTTAGCAATAAGATGTTTATTTTCGTATCTTGCAAAACTAAGTATGTCATATTTACTAAGTGAACCATCTAAATGGATGTGTAGATCAATCATATTCTTTCTCCTTTTATTTTAAAAAACTCTTCAAATATATCACCTAATATACTAAATGCTTTAATCTTATTTGTTTCATAATCACTAAGCGTTGCAATTGAATCACTTATTACTCGGCACGATCCAAAATCTTTTTTAAAGATATAAGCAACTTGCGCAATAGAAGCTGTTTCCATATCAACGCTGCTAGCACTAAATTCATTTCTAATCTCATTAACTTCAGCAGTTTTCCACACAAATTTATCGCAAGTTGCTTGTATTCCTTCTTGGCTTTTTAGCTTTAGTTCTTTGCAAACTGCTGTAAACTTCTCTTTTAACTCTGTTGCACATTTAAAATTAACAACATTAATTCCAGATATTAATCCTTTTGGATCACCAAATTTGGTTGTATCCATATCTACTTGAACAGTAGAGCTTCCAATTAATACATTAAATGGATATAAGTTTTGATCAATTGCTCCTGTTATTCCGGTTGAAATTAAGGTAGTAATATCTTTATAATAACTTAACATGCTTGAAGCACAAGCTGCAGCAAATACTTTACCAATTCCGCTATATGCTAAAATAGCATTTTGAGTTTTAAGTAAGTAAAAATCAAAACCACCACAACTATAATCTACTTTAGCAGTAGAAAATTTTGTAAGAATTGCGTCACGCTCTTCTTTCATTCCAGTTATAATTCCAATCATTCTAGCTCCTTTTTAAAATTGATTTTTAATTGTTAAAAATATTTAACAAAAATATAAATTTCCTTCTTTAATCATCTCTTTTAATTATAACAAAAAAATAAGGATTTATTCCTTATTTTATTCAAAATATTTATCGATAAAAACATATTCATCATAAAGTTCAATTATTTCCTGAGTTGGCAGTTCAAATTTATGATAAAGTTTCACTAATATATCGTCTGGAACCCATTTTTCAACATTACGTTCTTTATTAGTTTTTTCTATTGTTTCAATTGGTTTTACTATTACTACTAATGTTTTCTTATCATAATCTTTTCCTTCTACTTCAGCATATTGCTTACGAAGATAGTTAAGATCAATTACAGCATCAAGAATTACAGTAACATTATTCATATTAGATAATTCTATAACTCTAGAAGATACAGTTTCCCATACTAATTTTTGCTTAGAAAAATCTTGATATTGTCCAGTTAATTCAAATCTAATATCATCACTTGATACAATTATAGCATCACTATGTGTTTCTTTATATCTACTTGCCCAAGTTGACTTTCCTGCTCCAGGAACAGCGCTTAATACGATTAGATGTTTCATAACTTAATTATAATAAATACTTTCATTTTTTCAAAAATGTAAGCGGTTACAAGATAAAATAATATTATTAAAAGTCTTATTAGTCTATATAAAACTTATAAGTTAAAGCATAGGGATCTTTTAGTCTTACTTATTTTCTTTTGTTACTAATGAAAGAAAGAGTATTAATGCAAATAACAAAATAGCTCTTATACTGCCCAATATTGATTTAATTGCGTCGCCCTTCGCCTGTATTGTTTTAACGTAAAAAGATAATAAGCGCCATCTAAACCAACATCAGCGGTCCTTATACTGTCGTTTGTTGATCTATTCACATCACCGGATTTTGCATAACCAAAGTCAGTCATAATCATAGCTTCAACTCTTGCAATATTATCGGTTGTTAATTTAACAATTTGCATACCATCGAATTCTTCAGTAGCAAGCAGATATTTATTTTTTAATTTTTGTTCTTCATTAAGACCTATCTAATACCTCCTGCTATTGTTTCAATATCATAGAAGCTTTCGCAAGATATATTTTTATCATCTTAAATAGAGAGTCGTACCTCCCATCTATTTTACTCACATCAAAATACTGGTATATAAAACAATACCCATTTGTGCTATATTTATTGTATTTTTTACCTTTTCTTGGTTTCATGGTTGTTTCATTTCCAAAAATGAACCTACTAGCATCTTTATCATAGGAATCATCAAACCATTTATTCTTAAAAGTTTCGTAAATAATATCAGAAGATATTCCCTCGAGTTGAGCGTTCTTTTCTGCAATGATTCTAAATTGGTTACCTTCGATTTGAACGCCTAATAAAGTATAAATACTGCCTTCATTAACCCAATTGCTAAATCGCATATCTAATGTGGTTTTACCATTGTGGAAACTTTGAGATAATATCAGATTGTATCCATCAGGTTTCAGTTTTTCTAATTCATCTTTTTTACTTTTAACATAATTTATAAATTGGGACCCTTTATGCTTTTTAAAAATATCTGCAATTCGCAAGTCATATAAGACATCATCACATTCGTAAGTCAAAACATTTTTATGTCTATTTATATTTTCATCAAGTATAAGGTTAATACAGTTTAAAATGTTACAGTATTCCTCAATTTGTTCTAAATGATTTTTGATGATAATTGATCCGCTAGTTTTTGCAATTTCAATAATTCTACTTGATATTGTGTCATAGTCGGCATAAGACCATTCGCCTTGAACACCATTTAGTCCTTTAAGTTCAGTGAGATCTAATGTGCAAATTCCAATACCAGTTAATATTCCTTTCAAAAATAAACAATCTCTAAGGTTGATGGTATATTTTTTTAACTGTTCAATCGTTGGCAATGCTTTTATTTTATTTTCTATAACAATGTGAGATTTATTACCATTATCGTCTTCTAACCAAATCAATATATCTCGATTTTGTTCTTCTCTTTTAGCCCGAATATACTCGCCGTTATGATATTTTGCAGGTTCAAAATCAGGAATGAATACCTTAATGAAATTTTTGTCATTTTCAATAAGCCACCACCATACATTTGAATGAAAAAGTTCTTTTGAGCCTAAAGACATTTGAAAAATCATAGAATTTTTTAGGAAATTAACTGCAGTATTATAATTCATAAACTCACCTTCTTATTTAAAAAAGGGACATATGTCCCAATTAGTAGCAAAACTACATTCTTTTATTGCCGATTTTATAGACATTAGTTCCAGACCATTGAGGTTTTCCTGCAAAATACGCAACTAAGATTTCTTCATCAGACATTATAAAATACCTCTATTATATTTCGTTCTTAGAACTTCTTTTCATTATAACATCTAAATCAAAAAAACAATAAAGCCTTAATACAGCAATCATACTTTTTATAAGTTTATCAACGGATAATTTCAATAGCTTACTAAATTTATATAGATTATTAATAGTATTATTCTTTGGTCTTTTGAATAGAAAATTCTAAGAAACATTCAATTTATTATTTGATTGTTTTGCCTATCAGTTTGGCATTTATTTCGTAATCCTATAATAAATTTATCAGTTCAAATCAAAACGCCTTTGTACTTCCTTTAAAAACAAAATAAAAGGTCTGATAAATTTATCAGACCTTTTTAATTTAAAATGGTGCCCCCAGTCAGAATCGAACTAACAATAAATCCTTACCATGGATTCGTTATGCCACTTAACTATGGGGGCAACTAATATGCCTTTAAATTATATAAAATATATAAACTTTTGTCTAGTCAAAAGAAGAATATATTCGTATTAAGATAAAAACATATAATGAAAACAATCAATTAATTTATAAATCACAACAAATCATACCAATA
>JAVXGI010000025.1:8502-11833 GCA_036657515.1 Bacilli bacterium | reverse complement strand
ACTATTTCTAAAAGAATAGATGAAAGTAAAGATGAAATATATAAAGCAAAACTTGAAGAAAGAAAAAATGAGTTAAAACGTGTTTCTGACGCAGAAAAAGAGACATTAGTTTTTTCATATGAAACTAAGCTAGCAGAAGCTAGAAATAAAGATTCCGAAGATTTTGCAAAGATTAAAGAAGAATTAACCGCTAATATTTCCTCGCTTAAAGCTGAATTAGAAAAGACTAAATCAAAAGCAAAAGAAGAATACATGGCAAATGAAAACGAAATTAAAAAAAGTTATGACATAGAGATTAATAACTTAAAAAACGACATAAATAATTTGAAAAGCAATAAGCAGAATGAAATTGATGATGTTTTACTTAAAAAAGAACTGGAACTTAAAGAAGAATTTAACAAAACTAAACAAACTTTAATGAATGAAAAGGCATCACTTCAAACTGAATTAGCAAAGACTAAATCAGAAGTTGAAGCAAAATACACCGTTCAAGTAAACGAAATTACTAATAAGCACAAGTTAGATATTAATAATTTAAATAATACTATAACCAATTTGGAAAAAAATAAGCAAAGTGAAATTAATGATGCTTTAATCAAAAAAGAGTTAGAATTACAAAAAGATTTTAGTAATAAAAAAGAACAATTTGAAAAAGAACTTAATGCCAAATCAGAAACAAAAATAGCAGAAATAGAAAAAGAAAAAAAGACACGGCAAGAAAAATTTGACAATTTATATCGTTTAAAATCCGCTCAAAACGTTAAAAACATAGGTGAAGACTTAGAAGTATGGTGCGATAATACAATTAATGAATATATGCAAAATGGTCTTTTCAATTGCGTTTGGAAAAAAGATAACGATGTTGTTAAAAATGAAGATGAATATAAAGGATCTAAAGCCGATTTTATTTTAGATATATTTGCTGATGAAACGCATGATAAAGAATCATTTTTAACGTCTATTTGTCTTGAGATGAAAGATGAAAATCCTTCTTCAGTTAATAAGAAAAAGAATAGTGATTATTATGCTGCTCTTGATAAGAATAGAAACAAAAAGAAATGCAAATATGCATTACTTGTTACTAATCTAGAAAGTGAAAGTACTGATTGTCCTATTAAAAAAGTAATAGGATATGAAGATATGTATCAAGTACGTCCAGTCTATATGATGACATTTATTAATATGGTTGTTTCTTTATATTCTAAGTTCTCTAGTCTAGTATTAAACAAGAATAAAGAAGAACTAGAACTTAAAGAATCTAAAGATATTATTGAAGAATTTGAAAAGCTTAAAAAAACTTATTTAGATAATCCATTAGATAACCTAAATAAGTTAGTAAATGAAATTATTACTCAAAATGAAAAGATCGTATCAGCATCAGATTCAATAAAAAAATCATGTGATGATATTATTAAAAAGTATATTGAAGAAATTAAAAACAAGCTAGATAGATTTAATCTTAACAAAATAGTTAAAAAAGTTGATAACATTAATGAATAAAATAAAAGCACGTCGTAATGGCGTGCTTTTGTTTTATTCTTTATATTCGTAAGGATAAGAAACAAGACTAATTCCTAATAATTGACAGTTATAGGCTTGTTGAGATTTATAAGGATTACGAAGCATTTTTATTTCAAGATAACTTATATCTACTCCACTCATATATAATTTTTTAGAGTGATTTTCGTTTCCTTTATCAAGAGTAAATAAATCAACACTTCTAATAAATTGTCCGGTAGAAGAAAATCCATATACACTGAATACTGGTCTTTTATCATTAGGAGAAACAACATTATTTGAATTTGATAACTTACCAATTTCAAGATCTATTTCTAGTTTTAAAGAACAAGTAAACATTGGGGATTGTATTCCACGTCCTGCTCCACTATTAGATATTTTAAACTCTAATCCATATCCATATGATTCTGCATATTGTGGTACCTTACCAAATTTATAACCAAAGATAGTTCTCCAGTTATCTGGTATAACATCATTCTTAAATTCAAATGTTTGTCTAATATTATTTTCTAATATTAGTTTGTTATCTATATTAGTAGGTATTGCTAATCTAGGTGAATTATCAGGAGTAGGATCAGTTGGAATAGATGGATCAATTGAGGTAGTAGGATCAGTAGTTGTAGGATCTGTTGTTGTAGGTAAAGTAGTAGGCAAAGTAGTAGGATCAGTAGTAGTAGAGGTAGAGGTAGTAGTAGAGGTAGAAGTTGCAGTACTTGTTGAAGTAGCAGTAGAAGTAGAAGTATCACTACTTTCTATACTAGTATTGCTAAGAGACGTAATATTGGCACAACTTGCTAACGATAATAAAATAGCTGGTAATATTAAAATAATCTTTTTCATGAATAACATCTTCCTTATATATATGTACCAATTTTATCACATAACAAGAATTAGACAAAACAATAAAAAATCGATAATTTGCATTATCGATTTATTTACATTATTTAATTTCTGTTTTAGGCTTGTCGTTTAGAAATAAAGAATATAGTTTCATACTAAGATAAATAACGTATGATCCTAATATTAAGAACATAAAGGCAACGAAAATAAAAGTCGTGGTATTGTAAAAATCAACAATAATAACGCATGCAGATATTATCATTACACATACGGAAACAGCAATGTTAGTAATTAAAAAAGCTTTTTTATATGTACCATTTTTTAAAAGAAAATGTGAAATGAATATATAGGCTATTAAAAAGACGACAAGGCACATAAGTGGCCCATATAATCCGTACATTTCACATTCAAATACTGTAAAATTTTCATTTTTTAGAGTATGAAGACGAAGAAATGGTATAAAAAACATAACAGAAGAAAGAAAAAGTAATGTAGCATCTAAAACTAGTAAAGAAATTTCTTTTGATTTTTTCATAATTAAACACTCCTTTCTACAAATAATTTTGTTTTAGTATTATAATAGCAATAATTATAAGAAACGCCACCTTGGTAGCCATATAAAATGTTGTATCCGTTATTAAGAGCTAATATATTATTTCTCAAATCTTCTGGACAATCAATCCATCCAGCGTCTAAATTTGAATTAGTTGAATAGTTCCACATATCAACAGCAAATGAAGAACAATTATATCCAATAAGATTATACCAATCATTTTGTTCTTTCATTCGATTTGTTGCTTTAGCTAATTGAGAAGGCTTAATATTTCTATACGTTCCAATGTCATCGCCTTCTTTTTCAAAATTTCCTAATCTAAATCTTTCTAAATTATAATATACACCTGCTCGATCAAATAAAATAGTAGATGAAGAAGATGAAGAAGAAGATGAAGAAGAAGATGAAGAAGAAGATGAA
>JAVXGI010000025.1:0-8402 GCA_036657515.1 Bacilli bacterium | reverse complement strand
GAAGAAGATGAAGAAGAAGATGAAGAAGAAGATGAAGAAGAAGATGAATATCCGGGAACTAAGCCCCATAATCCAACACTTATTGTCTCGTTTGGAAGCAAATCGTAATAACCTACCGTAATATTTGATGATGAAATGTTTTTAAAAAGAGTATATGCATGTCCTTTTATGGAAACTCTTGGTTCAGCTGCAGATTTTTCTTTAGGTCCAACCGATGTATAAGCATGCAATTCAATTCTACAAACAGGTTCTTCAACATTTGCTAGTGTTTGAGCAGATGCTCCGGTAAGCCCATTTAATAAAAATGGTATAAAAAGTAAACTATTAAACATATTTATTCCTCCTGTCTAATATTACGTTAAAATTAATGTTTTTGCAATCTATTTAGCCGTATTCACGTCTTATAAACTAATAGTGATGAGATTTCTTTGTTATTCCTTAGATTTCATTATTTCTTTTTTGTAACTAATGTATTTATATGTATTATTCTTTTATTAAAACAATATAAAGAATAAACTATATTAACTAGAGGTATTGCACAATGATCATTAAATGTATTAGCAAAGATTACTACGAACTTAATAAAAACAAAGAATATATTGGCCAAGAAGAACTAGATAAAGAAGGATTTATTCATGCTTCAACTTCAACCACTTTTCCTAATGTCGTAAAAAAACATTTCTCTTCTCCTGAAACTGAATATATAGTTCTTCTTTTAGATGAAAAATTAATAAAAGCCAATGTTAAATATGAAGTAGGAGATAAAGCTCTAAATCTATATCCTCATATATATGGATTACTTAATCGATCTGCAATTATAAATGCCATAAGTTTAAAAGAATACCTAATTAAAAATCCTTAATATTATTAGATTCAAATATATTTTCACTTTTCTTGTAAAATAAATTAAAATCTAATAATATTAAGGTGTAGAGAAGAGACAATATTACAACATATCATTAGGAGGAATTTTATGATAATTAAATTCTATAAGTGTATTCATTGTGGACAGATTATTGCCAAGATTAAAGATACTAAAGTACCTGTTATTTGTTGTGGTGATCCAATGATGGAGTTAGTACCTAATACAACAGATGCATCAACTGAAAAGCATATTCCTATTTATGAGATTAAAGATAATATTGTTACAGTAGAGGTTGGAAGCATTCCTCATCCTGCAACAGCAGAACATCATATCGAATGGATTATGTTAGTAACAAACAAAGGCAATCAAAGAAAGATACTCGCTCCAACCGATGCTCCTACGACGATGTTTATGATCGCAAAGGATGAAAAGATTGAAGCAATATTAGCTTATTGTAACCTTCATGGGTTGCGGATGAAAGATTTAAGAAAATAAAAAAAGAATAGAATAAAAAATCCTCCAAGCTTTAAAAAGCTGGGAGGATTTTTATTAAGTAAGAAATAAATAATTATAGTTTTTCTTTGATACTAAGAGCAAGTGCTGGTAGGTTAATATTGTCGAGATCTTTGTTTTCTTTCATTTCAATAGTAAATCCATCGGCAGCAATATAGCGAGGGATTACATGGATATGAAAGTGAGATACTGATTGACCTGCTGCTTCATAACAATTAGTTAAGACATTAATACCTTTAGCTCCAAGTTCTTCTACAAGAATTTGACCAATACGTTGAGCTACTTTAGTTACTTTAAATAAAACATCAGTTGGAGTTGATAAGAAGTTATCATAGTGTTTCTTAGGTATTACTAAAGTATGACCAATTGTTGCTTGATTAATATCAAGAAAAGCTAAAACATCATCATCTTCATAAACAATGTTAGCAGGTACTTTATGGGTAGCTATTTTACAAAATATACAATCATTTGTTTTCATAATTTTTTTCTCCTTTATCTACTATATTCATTATAGTATTAATAAGTAGTAATGGTAATAGGTTAATGTTAATTTTTAGCGTTTTAATCAATAAAAATAACTTATATTTTACATATAAATTATTTTTATTTCAGCACAGTTAAATGCTACTCGTTTTTGATTAGAAATATAAAAGTAGGTAGCACCATTTAGTAAGAAGGTTTGATTAATTCCCTGGTTTCCTTTTATTTCTTTTTCGGGTTCATTTAATGAGTTGGCAGTAAATACTGTTATCTCACCTTGATACTCTTTATTTTCTACTTGCGGAATTCCAATAAAGGTAATGGATTTAATAGGTTTTGCTAACGGAACTTTATTATATAAATGTGAATGACCTTTAGCAAAAGACTTTATTTGAATTCCGTTAGCAGAATGAATATTTATAAAGCCAAATACAAAGGTTGAAATAGTAATAAAAGTTTCGTCAATGGGATAATTTGCAGGAAAAGAAGAAGGAAATATAGAAAAACCCTCTCCGGTAGGGATTTTTGGATCGTGTTTTTCTATAGATAAGGCAAATAAGTTATTTATAGGATCTTCGTAGAACCAAAGAGTAATAGTATCATCTTTATCGATAGCTTTTATTCCAACATTAGCATAATTAGAATAATCAAGAATCCAATTAGTAGTAAGAAGTTTTTCTTCATAATCTTTTTCTATTAATTTAGCATTATCTAATTGAGTAGGATAAATAGAATGTATTCTTAAATAAGGTTTAGAATTTACTTCATCTATTAATGTTTCGTAATAATATATTGAAGCTTGGTAAGGTGGAACAATATTAGGTATGTCTTCTAAATATGTATTTATTTCTTCTGTAGGAAAATTAGGTTTAGAAGGAATTCCTTTTTCTAACCATAAAAGCATATCAAAGGAATCAGGTTCAAGAAATGCGCCGTAACTTAACTGTATATTTATAATATCTTGATTACTATTTTTAGTAATATAAGTTGAACTGCCTTCGATAAGAGTATAGTTAGCTAAAGTTAAGGTTTGTCCATAAGATTCAATAATGTTTCCTACTTTATTATCACTAATCCATATAACTCTTTCTTTAGTTGTTTCATCAGTATAGGAAGTACTAAAGTAATCATCATATATATAAGGAAGAGGAATTGTATCTATTTTTAAAATTGATTGGAAAAGAGCTATATCTTCTTTTGCCCATTCTGTAATAATTTTTCCTAGTGAAGTAGTTGAAGTAGTAGTCGTACTAGTTGTTGTTTCTTTACTACTTGAAGTAGTAGTTAAAGTTGCGCTAGGTGAAGAAAGGCAAGATGTAAGTGCAAGTACCATTGCGAAAGGCAGTAAATATTTTATTTTCTTAATCATTTTATTTTATCTCCTAGAATTATAGTTTATTCTAATTTTCTTAACCTATTTATTATAGTATTTTTATATATTAGATTAAAGAAGATAAAGAAAAAAAGTACGACGTAAAAGAAAGCAAAATAAAAGCTCGAATTGCTTCGAGCTTTATTAACTTATTTCTTGATAAATAAATCAGGATAGGTTTTTTTGAAGTAGTTGTAAATAGATTCATCGTGGTAGAGGATTTTGCTTTCTTCAAGATAATACTCAAGAGCATTGGTCTTATTAGTAGCGTTTCCTGCAAGAGTTCCAGCGATTTTATAAGCAACATCTTCAGCGTATAAACCACCATCTTTTCTAATATTAGTATAGGAAGTTGTAACTTCAGCATCCTTACTTAATCTACTAGTAGAAGCAGCTTCTTCTACTTCAACAATATAGTAGGTATTAGCATCATATAATAAGAAAGCATTTTCGTTTCCTTGTTCATATGATTTTGGTAATAAGTAGTAGTGATCGTTAATGTTTTTTACCCATGTTGAAGCTTTTACTTCTTTAGCAGAGGTATTGACATCGGTTGAAACGGAGATATTAAATAATCTATTTCTAGCTTCTCCTGGAAGTGAGGAGAAACCATCGGTTTTAGTACCCCATCCATCAACTGTATGATCTTTTAAAGTAACTTCTTGTTTCTTTAAAGTAAAACCATGATTGTAGGAATATTTTCCACTTCCACTGAATGTTGCTTCAGCAGTGGCATCGGTTGTAGCAATGTTGGTTTTAATTTTTTCAAAATCAATAACGACATCACCAAATTCTGTTCCTTCATAGTAAGTAACTTCTCCGAATTCAGTTTTTTGGTCTTCTTGAAGAGCTTCGAATGCATCTGCTGCTTTAGTTTTTGGTGTTAAGCCAGATACTTTTAAGAGATCTTTTGCTAAGTCAGACATACCAGGATGGCCTTTCCAAGCTTCACCCAAGATATTTAAATCTCTATCAGCTTCAGTGGCATTAGGATTCTTTAAGTTATTTTTAATAAAGGCATCGCAGAGTGTTTTTGCTGAACCAGGGAATTTTGCGTTTTCTGGAATAGCAACATAATTTACTTTACGAGCATATTTTCTACCAAAAGAAGCATATTCTTTTTTATAAAGATAATTTTCGACAAGAATTGTTTGCATGATTGCAGGGACAAGTTCTTTTCTAATATAATCATTATAATAATCTAGATGAATAATTTCGTCTGGAGTCCAAGTATTTGTTTTTTCATCATAGATTTTATCTGTTGGAGTAATGATCTTTTCATAGAAGCTTAATTCATCAAATTTTTTATTTGCATCAAGAGTATATAATTTCTTATAGATTGATAAAGCAAATAATTGCTCTTTGAAGGTGTTATCTTCTTTAAATGTTGAAGCATTTAAAGTGTTAAATAAAGTTGAAGCAATTTCTTTTTGGATTTCGTTATATGTTCTCATAACTCTTGCTTCTTCAAGTGTTTTAGCAGTGGCGGAAGTATCTCTATTTCCTTCTTTGTTAAATTCTTGATAAACTTTATGATCGGTGATTAACTTAGTAAGTTTTTCACCTTTTTTAGTAGCAGCTTCATTAATTTCGTCAAATGTTCCGAAGTAACTAATAAATATTTTTTCAAATACTAATTTAGTTGTTCCAGATGTAAATGCATCTTTTGAATGTAATCCGTCATAAATGACAGATTCCATATTATTAACGATTTCTTCTTTAATATCTAAAATGTTTTCTTTATAGCCGTTTGGTTTAGCAATAACTTCAGAACATGAAGATAAAGCTAATAAACAAGCAAAACCAGCAAAGGCTGTTTTTATTTTATTGTTTGACATTGTAGCATTTTCCTCCAAGTTTAAATTCTGCATCTGTGCTATTAGAGAATTTAGCAGCACATACTGTTGGAATTACTCTTGTTCTAGCATTTTCTTGTCTACCTAACATGTCGGTATATTCTTTCCATGTTTTAAAGTAGGCGTTATCTGTTTCAATAGCAGATCCTTCTATCTTAGAATTGATATATTGATCAATCTTTTTTGACATTTCAGTGTCTTTAATAGCAGCACCTGTTTTATTGAAGAAGTATTGGTACATTTTTGTATCAATTGCTTTATCAGCAGCTTTGATTTCATCTTTTAAGGCTTTAGATCTATTTAAATATGTTTGTGCGTTATCAACAAGATAGTTAACATAAACAACTTTATCTTTACCATCAGCTTTTTTAGGGAATTTTGCTTCACCTGGCATTAATGTTGTGTAGTACTCTTTTAAAGTAGAACCATTATCTCCAGTTGTAGTTTCAACTAATGCACTTCTTTCAACAACGATGAAGTGGATTCCTTGATAATCGCTTGTTCCAGCTCTTACTGCAAGAATTGGATTGCCTTTTTCGTCACAAAGAACTTCTTTGTCACCTAATTGAGTCACTGTTTTAAATCCTGGTAAGGCAGCGTATCCAGCATTATCAACAAGATCGCCAGTTTCTAAATTAACATCTTTTGGAGTAATAACAGATACGTTATGTTTATTGAAATACATATTCCAAATAATATTACGTGGATAATATGCTGCATTGTTATCATTAACTAAAGCACCAGTATCATCTTTTTCTTTACTTGCGTAGGTTGAAAGATCAATAGCAGCACCGTATGGAATTTCTCCAAGGCCAAGTTTTGTTAATGATTCTTTTTCTTTTGCAAGTTTTGATTCGCTTGTTAAACCAAGTTTTGCTTTATCTTCAGCAGAAACTTGTGTGTTAAATAAAGAATCGTATGTGTATACGCCTAATTTGAATTCATTTACAAATGAGGTATTTTTACTCATAATTCCAAGATCACCATAGTTATTAGCACTGCCTTCATCATCTGAAGGTAAACTTTTTGCAATTGTACCAAAAGTTTCGTTGTTATTTTCTTTTGCTAAACGAGTAACAGCTCCAGAAAGTTTAACAGCTTCATCTTTAGTAATTGAACTTCTTGCATATTCTGCATTTGTAGCAGAGGTTTTTACTAAAATGTGTTTTACGTGATATGGTAAAACATCATTTAAGTAAGAAGCAAGTTCAACTTTCTTGCCGCCTACTGTAAGCGTTGTTCCAGTTAATAATGATTCAAGGTTTGTATCATAAAAATCATCTTCAAGATAAGTCTTAAATTGTTCAATTTCAAATTTAGCTTGTAATTGAGCAAGAGTCTTAACAGAATGCGATTTTAATAAAATATCTAATTCCTCATCATAGCTTTTTTTGTTTGTTTCGGCATTTTTTTGAGCTTTGTTTTTCTCATCATCAACCTTAGTTTTTGCAAGATTAACTAAAGAATCTTTCTTTGCTGATCTTACTGGTTGATTCATTTCGTAACGAAGAACTACTTCGTAAACTGCATTATAATAAGCTTCAACACCTTCTAAAGTGTTCTCATATCTCTTCATAATGTCATCTGCAGTGACAGAAATTGCAGAGCCATCGGCTCCATTAAATGAAACGACAAAATTGCCTTTTTCATTGAATTCGTTACAGGAACTAAGTCCTAATGTAAACATTGCAACTGCACTGAGAGTGAAAAGTTTAATAGATTTGGTCATTCACCACTCCTCCTAGTTAGTATAAATACTTTTATATTTTACATTGTTCAATATGTTTATACAATTACATTATTAATTAAATTTACTATATTAACATTTATGTTATTAATAAATTAATAAGTAAATGAGATATTTGTTGAATTTAGAGTGATTTTTTATTTTTATATAAAGAAAAAACGTTTGTTGTTTAATTATCAAGTTTTTAAAAGATAGAAAATATTTAGTTATTTTTTTAAAAAAACGAGGATAATTTAAGAGGGGATATTTAATCTAAGAATTGCAAAAATAAAAATATTGATTATAATTAAACGAGTGGAGGGATATTATGATCTTTAAAAAAATACTTCTTTTATTTTTATCATGTGTTCTAATTTCGTGTTCTTCTGTTGTAAATGTTAGATCTGGCAAAAACTTTAATCATTATTCATATACTGTAGGGAAAAATGAATCAGTGCATTTCATATTATTTCCAACAATTGATGATGAAACTGATAAGCTTTTATCATCTGAACATAGACCTATAATTTTGTCTTTAAATCTTGAAGATGGAACAAAATTGTTAGATGAAGAATTGTTTAAATTTTCATGTGAAACATTTTATACTTCACTTACTTGTTTAAAATCTTTTGATGGAAATCTTAAAATATCTGAGATTGTTTATGATTGGGATAGTGTTATTCTTACGTGTCCAACCGATATTTCACTTACGTTTGATAACGGATATGCATTAAAACCATCATTTCCGATTGGCTATAAGACACCATATGAAATAACCAGTAATCATAGAGCCTTTTACATAGGTGAAACAGCGATATGTTTTGATTCAAAAGGATACTTTTATGTCTTTTTTGGACCAATTCATTTAAATGTTAAACGTGGTGAAAGTTATTTTATTAATGGAGTTTCATCTAACAATTCTATTTTTACGATATCAAATATTGGGCATTCAAATTTTGAAGAAGCAAATCAAAGGCCAGAGTATGAAACATTAGAATATTTTCCGCTTGACCATCCAATTAATGTTCCTGATTTTTTAAATGGTGTTTTTATAAAATTTAAAATCAATCCTTTATATGATGAGTGGCGCTTAATAGGCTCTGATGTTTATTTTGACATCACAATTAACGGCGATAACTATAATGTTCCACTTCATATCGCAAGCAACCGTAGTTCGTGGCATTAATAAAATCAAAACATTATATTTATTAATATAATTTTGTTTTTAATAAATTTTTATATTAAATCGTGATTATATAAAATATATGAAAGAAATGTATAGAATATTATTTATAAAAGAACAAATGTTAAATTATAATTAAATAAGAAAAAAACAAATCTACGTGATTTGGACAAAAAAACAAAAAAGTAAATGAAAAGATAAAATTGATAAATAATCATAAATAAAAGATTATTTTAAGTATGTTATTATATTTTTTAAAAATGTGTGACCAATGTATTGAATATGTGCTGATAGTTTGGTTGCCAATTTTCTATCATGGAATCTGTATATATGCTCCTTATTGAAATTATGTGTCTATTGTTATTTTTTATATGGATTGGAACGTATAAATTTGTCAATGGTAATTA
>JAVXGI010000024.1:0-12109 GCA_036657515.1 Bacilli bacterium | reverse complement strand
ATACCTTATCGGGGGTATTATAAAGTAATTTATGTAATTAATCACCTATCGGGTATAATAAGTATTTGTTTTTTATGCCAATAACAAACAAATGCTTATCAAACAGTACCAAATTTACTTAATTAGTTAACAGAATTAGAAGTAATTGAAATATAAAGTTTATTATCTATCATTTTTTCATCATGAGCAATGTATCTTTTCTTCTCATCAGCTAATAATAAGGTTAAATCATTTGTAGCATTATATCCATCAATATAAGCACCATACATTTCTTTATCTTCATCAAATCTAACAGTTTTATAAAATGGAACAATCATTCCATCAGTTACGTTAAATATGATTGTTTTAACTTCAGTCTTTCTAAAGGCTTTAGCAAAGAAATTCATAATGTAATATTTTCTTAATTCTTTATCAGTTGCTATATCGGTTTCTTGATATTTAGTAAGTATTTCTTCAATAATTTGTGTATCAGTTGGATAGCGATCATATGCCATGTATTCAGGTATATAACTTAATATTAATGACATTATCATTAAATTTTTTGTAAGAGAGTATTCTTTAATGTGTTTAAGAACTTCTGCAATATTTTCAAATTTAATTCCAGATAAACTGAGATGTTCTTCTGCTTCTTCATCATATAAATAATTGTTATCTAAAAAATCTTGCTGTCCGGAAAAATTATTACTATACATATTAAGTAATTTCATCGATTGATTAATATGATATAAATATGAATTTATATTATGTTTAAATGGACATAAAAAACGTGGAAGCATATCGTATTTATTAAGTCGTAATAATTTAAATATATCAAATGCTAAGAAATAAATATCTTCATCAGCAGTTTCAAGATAACGAGTATAAGAGGAATTACTTTTATCACTATATTTAAAAACTATATTAATAAATGGTTTAGGATCAACATGCATTCTTTCGTTTGATAATTTTTCTTCGTGATTAGCTAACGCAAGAAATGCTTCGCTAAAAGCTGGAGAAGAATTATAATAATCCCAAGTTACTGGACTATCTTTTGCATTTTCACTTTCGTGTTTAAAGGAGATACAGGAATCCGTAATAGTTAAAAGCTCAATAAAGCTATCTTTAAATATACCAGAATTAAGATGATTTTGCTCGATTAATACTTTTTGTAAATATTTCATTAATGTTTCCTTTCCTTAGTATTAATTATTTAATACGTTTTATATATTTTATCGTATAAGACTGCAATTCTCCATTATTATTATAATTATCATAAAATCTAAGCTCATTTTTTCCTATTATATCAGCCATTTACATAAAAAAAGAAATTGATCAAATCAATTTCTTTTTGTTTAAATAACTACTAATTATCTACTAATCGTACTTAACTGTGCTTCTCCAACGCCATAATACACTCCTAAAAATATTATCGCAATAAAAAGAAATATCAATCCGACTATTAATAAATATAGAAATGAGCTGCGTTCTTTTCCCATTTTAATTTCACGATATTCGGTATAAGTAGCAGGAATTTTTGTTTTACGTAAATCATTATAGAAGATAGTAAAGAACGCTAATTGAATGCCATACGATAAAGCATCGAATGCTCCTTCTTTACTAACAGCCATTAAAGCATAAACTAATAATAAAATTACTGCAGGAAATGCAAAAGAATCACAGAGCATTCGATATAGCGATTTTTCAATCGTTAAACCTAAAACTCCTTGAAAATAAAAGAAACAACCGACAACAACGGAGATAGCTAAAATAAAAGTAACAACAAAACCAATATAAAACCGTTTGTTAAATATTTTTTTCTTTTCTTTTTTATCTTTACTTTCTATTTCCTTATTTTCCATATTTTATTTTACTAATTGTTTTTGATATTTAACAAACTCTTCATCATTACAAGAGATAAAATGTCCTGGAATAATCTCTTTAAGAGTAGGTTGTGCTAAAGTATAATTATGATCAGTTTTAGGATTATAAATTACTCTTACTCTAGTTTTTTCATAGTTTGGATCAGGATGAGGAACTGCACTTAATAATGATTTAGTATAAGGATGTAGTGGATTACGGAATAATTCTTCACTACTTGCTAATTCAACAATATTTCCATAATACATAACCGCAATCTTATCACAGAAGTATTTAACAACAGATAAGTTATGAGCAATAAATAAGATAGTTAAACCAAATTTATCTCTTAAATCATTAAGTAAGTTAATTACTTGAGCTTGAATTGAAACATCAAGTGCACTAACAGGTTCATCTGCAATAATTAAATCAGGATTCATAATTAATGCTCTTGCAATTCCAATACGTTGGCGTTGTCCACCTGAGAACTCATGTGGATAACGTGTGGCGTGCTCTGGGAGCAAGCCAACTAATTGGAGCATTTCATTAACTCTTTCATCAATGAATTTTTTATCTTTTATTTTATTGATAACTAGACCTTCTGCAATAATATCATGAACTGTCATACGTGGATTTAAAGATGCAATTGGATCTTGGAAGATCATTTGCATTCTAAGCGTTATTTTATCATGACGAGCAATAAGAAGATCTTTCTTATATTCTTTATATGTTGCAGCATCTTCCGGCGAAAGAGTGGCAATATCAGGTTTTTTGCCTACTTTATCTAAGAAATCTTTGTATTTAGCATTAATTTTATCAACAGATTGCTTAATAAATTCTTTATTGCAATAATGATGATCAAATTTAGCTTTACGAATTTTTTCTCTTTGAGTATCAATAATTTCAGTAGCAACATCGATTTTTTCTTTTTCAAGTAAATCATATTTTGCGTTAATTGCAGCTTTTGTATCTTTAATTTTTTGAGCATCATCAGCATTTGTAACATCAAGATTATCTTCTTCGATAAAGTTATTAAGTTTGGCAGCTCTTTCTTCTTTTAATTTACGAAGATCTTCATCAAGTCTCTTTTTTGTAAACTTAATTTCTTTTTCATTCCATCTTGTTCCAGCTGCAATTCGTACACCTTTAAAATATACGCTTCCAGAAGTAAGATCATATAGTCCGATAATTGATCTACCAGTTGTGGTTTTACCACATCCTGATTCACCAACTAAACCAAATACTTCTCCTTTATTAATTTTAAAGGAAACATCGTGAACTGCTTTATTGTATTTATAAACTCCGGTTCCAAATTTAAAATATTGTTTTAAATGGCGAACATCTAATAATACTTCATCAGAAATTGCATGTTTTTTTGCTTCAACTTCTACACTCTTTTCAACTACTTTTGTCTTTTTAACTTCAGTTTTGTTTTGCTTTTTAACAACTTTTGTACTTGAAGAAGTAGAAGCTTTACTTGTTGTAGTCTTTTTATTTTTAACAGGAGCTTTATTAATAGTCTTTTTTTCTTTACTTTCCATTTTTAAAGTCTCCTTTCGTTCTTTCTATTCTTTCTTTTACAACAGCTGGCATTTCAACTTTTGGAGCAGAAGGATGTAATAACCAAGTAGCAGCAAAATGCGTATCACTTACCTTAAATAATGGTGGTTCTTCTTCAAAATCAATTTCCATTGCATATTTATTTCTAATTGCAAAAGCATCTCCTTTTGGAGGAAGAATCATATTTGGTGGTGTACCTGGAATTGCACTAAGTTGTTGCTTAGTGTCAAGATCTGGCATACTTCCAAGTAATGCCCAGGTATATGGATGACGTGGATCATAGAATATTTCTTCAACACTTCCATATTCAACTATTTTACCAGCATACATAACTGCAATATCATCAGCCATATTAGCAACAACACCAAGGTCGTGCGTAATAAAGATAATAGATAAGTTCTTTTCAACTTTAATTTTATTAATAAGCTCAAGAATTTGAGCTTGAATAGTAACATCAAGTGCCGTAGTTGGTTCATCACATATTAATATTTCTGGGTTAGAAGATAAGGCAATAGCAATAACAATACGTTGTCTCATACCACCTGAAAACTCAAATGGATATTGATTATATCTTCTTGCTGGTTCAGGAATTCCAACTTCACCTAATAATTTAATAGCACGAGTCTTAGCTTCGGCTTTTCTAACTTTATTATATTTGGTAAAAATTGCATTTTTATAGAACTCAATAAATTCCTTAACATAAATTGAAGAATCAAATTTTTCAACATGTAAAATTTGATCAATATGTTCATTACACATTACTAATGTTGCTTTAATAATATCAAATACTTGATTTGGCGTTGCAACTGACTCACGAGCTAAAGCGCGTTGTCTTGCTGATTTTACCTTATGTTTACCATCAACTTTTTCTTTTTCAGCAGCACGTTCAAGTTTCTTTTGATATTTAATTGCTTCAACAAAATCAGCAATATAGTTTTCTAAACTTACTGGTAAAACTTCAACAATATCGTCTCTATCGGTTTCAAAAGAGAAATGAGATTCAATAATTAAAGTTTTAATTTCTTTAATTTCGGCTTTCAATTCATCGTTTGTAAAACCATCAAAAGTCTTTGCATTGGTTTCTAAAATCCTCTTTAAAAGATCTGATAATTTTAACAGTCCTGCATTTGAATTTGCTTTATCAAAATCAATATAAGAAATTAGAGCTTTTTCTAACTCTTTATAATTTTCACTTCCGACGTCAAATTCACTAACAAATTTTTCATTATTATTTTCGTCAAACGGTGGAACAATAATCATATTTGGAGTAAATTCGACTTTTTTAGTTTTAGCTGAAGCAGCAAGCTTTTCTTCTTTATCGTTGTGTTTTCTTGCCTCAACTATCGACTTATCATAAGCAATTTGTAAAAGATTGTTTCTATTAAAAACTTCAAAACGTTTTTCTTCGTCAGCTAAAAATCTAGCAATAATATCAGCATTAAATTGAGGATTTTTAGCTGAAATTGTAGCAAATGATTTATCAAGACTAGAAACAATATGTTTAGCTTCACGTTTAGCAAATTTTGCTTTTAAAAACATTGGTTCAGTAAGTTGTTTACCAACTTTCATAATTGGATTAAGGGAAGATAATGGATCTTGGAAGATCATTGAAATTTTACTTCCTCTAATACGAGTAAATCTATCTTCAGATAAAGTTAATAAGTCTTTACCATCATATAATATTTGGCCACCTTCAATGATCTTGTTATTAGCAAGAATTCCAAGGATTGCTCTACTAGTAACGGATTTTCCACTACCAGATTCTCCAACAATAGCAAAAGTTTTTCCTTTATAAAGAGAAAAAGAAATTCCTCTTACAGCTTTAACAGTGCCGTTATCAGTTTTAAAACTGATACGTAAATCTTTAACATCTAAGATTTTTTCATTATTATTTATATTTTTTGCCATAATTAATCCTCACTTCCTCTTAAGGTTGGGTTAAAGGCATCACGTAAGCCATTACCAAATAAATTGAAGCATATCATTAGTATTGAAATAAATATTGCTGGGAATAAAACCATATGTGGGAAATCTTTAATATTTTTAGATCCATCATTTAATAAGGTACCAACTGAGGTAACGTTACTAAGAGATAAATCAAGAATTCCTAAATATGATAATGAAGATTCACTAAATATTACACTTGGTATCATTAAGATACATGAAGTAATTAAAGTACCAGCAGCATTTGGTAAGATATGTTTAAAGATAAGTCTTCCATCACGAGCTCCCAGAGTTCGTGATGCAAGAACGTATTCTTGATCTTTAAAGCGATAGAATTGCATACGAGTTGTCGCAGCAACTCCAATCCAACCAGTTAAAACGAAAGCAAATAGTAACGAAACAATCGGTCCTACCGCGTCTTTTAAGTTTAAATTAAAGAGCGTTACTACAACAATAAACGGAATAGCGGACAAGATATCGGTAAATCTTTCCATGAAAAGATCGATTTTACCTCCATAATATCCGGCGATGGCGCCATAAATAACACCAATCATAACGTTAATTAAAGTAACAAATATTCCAAGTGCTAAAGATAATCTAGCGCCATCGGCTAAACGAACAAAGATATCTTGTCCGATTGAGTTTGCGCCGAAAATATATAGTGGTTCATATCCATTTTTATAAGTAAAATAGTTATAGTAATCAACACGTAATGTTTGATCTCCTGTTACTGATTCATTTGCAGGGGCGTTATATACATTTAGATCTTTATCAGTTCTATATCCTGCTGGAACGCTTGCTTCATTCTTATACTTTGTATAAATTGGAGTAGGAGATCCATCACTTGGAACAGGTACATATTCAAAGGTATCATCAGCTGTATTAGGTAATTTATCTGCTCCATTATTAATTATTTTATTAACAGGAACAAGAGTATTAGTAGCTTTACCGTTCTTTATTACAAATCCAATCTCATAATAAATATTAGAATCAGTATATTTAGTCGTCATAATAGTTCTTAAGTTACCTTCAGTAATAGAGTTTACATAACCCCTTGCTTCAAGATAAGCAAAATATTTATTAATATATACTTCTTTATCTTCAGTATTCTTTTGAGATTCTGTCATAGGAAGTAAGATATTTTTCTTATGATCTTTTTCATATTTTAAAATAGCATTATATTGATCCCACGTAACACTGATGTCAGAAGCAGCTCCAACAGCGTAAGTATCACGTTTTACCGTGTATTGAATAATCTTTTTATTAGGATCAAGTCCTGAAGCAACTTCTTTAGTTCCTTGAACTTCAACAATAAATGGACGTTCGGTGTCTCTAAAGCGGGAGAAATTATATTCAGATTCATAAATATTTACCGTCTCTCCTCCGTCCCAAAAACCACCTTTACTAATTTCTCCGGCTTTAGGTAATACATACTTAAAGTAAGGATCACTAAATCCAGTTTTCATATTGCTAACTTCTGGTACAATTAAAGCAAATAAAACAATTAAACAAATAATAACAGCAGCAACAACGCTAGATTTATTCTTTCTAAATCTAATCCAACATCCATGTAAAAAGCTAACAGGTTTCGTTTCAAATTTAGTATCATGGATTTCACTGCCAAGTGAAACTAGTCTAAATTTCTCTTTTGGGATGTTATTTAAATCTTTCTCTTCCATTACTTTTTACCTCCCATTCTAATACGTGGGTCAACTAATCCATAAGATAAGTCAACAATCAACCCACCTACTAGACCAATAATTACATAAAACATAGCAACAAATAAGAAGACATCGTAGTCTTTTTGATTAATAGATTGAATAAATAGCTTTCCAACACCTGGAATATCAAATATTTGTTCAATAATTAATGAACCACTTAAAATACCAATAAACTCACCAAGAATCATTGGAAATATTGGAACAAGACTATTACGGAATGCGTGGCGTACAGTTGCTTGGAATCTAGTTAAGCCTTTAGTACGAGCAAGTAACATAAAATCACTTGTTAATACTTCGGTTAATTCTGCTCGTACGTAACGACCAAAACCAGCAACTGTACCGAAGCACATTGCCATAACAGGAAGGATCATTGATTTCATTATAGCTGGACTGAACCAATCAGTTCCAGGAGCAAAGTTAATATCAAGAATACCCCATACAGTACCAAATAAATACTGTAAGAAGAAAGCATAAATAAAGGAAGGAACACTAATTACTAACATGATTACTATACTGAGCACATGATCTTCCCATTTGTTTTTCTTTAAAGCCATAAATATACCAATAAGAATACCAAGTGGAACTCCAATTAACATAGTATAGATATTAATAAGTATTGTTGGTGGAAAACGTTGAATCATTAAATCCCATGGTGATTTCATATATTCAATATGAAATGAATAACCAAAGTGGGATCCTTGTGCATCTCCTGTAAACAGTCTTACCCAAAACAACCAGTATTGCTCTAAAAGTGGTTTATTATAACCTAAAGCCTCACGTTGTGCTTGGAAAATATTTTCAGCATCACTTCCTGGTGCTCCTACCGATGATACTGGTAGGCAACGAACTAGGAAGAAACATACTGTTAAAATAATAAGGAATGTAATTAGCATCAAACCTAAACGTTTGAAGATATATTTCGCCATATCCATAGATGTATTTCTCCTTTAATTTCTTCTTTTGCTAGAAAACACGTCCTGAGAAAATCTTTTCAGGACGTGTTTAATAAATTTAGAAAATTATAATCTTATTGTTTATAAGAATCTTTGGTGATTTCTTTGTTATCAATCTTTGCTTGATATTGAGCATCGGTATAGTTGAATGTCATAAATCTAACACCACCATATCCAGCAAATGGAATATAAGTTTCAGTTGCATAGCTTACTTTAAATGAAGTGATTGAAGCACTTGATCTAGCAAGTAATGGAATAGCACAGAATTCTTTAATGATGCCAACTTCTAATCCACTTAAGATATTAAGTCTTTTTGAGTGGTCAGCAACTTCTTTCATCGTATCCATATCTTTATACCAGTTATCGAATGATTTATTTTCAACAACACCATCTCCATCGCTATCAATTCCGACTAATTTAGTATGATCGAAACCATATTCGCAAGAGCTAGTGAATGCATCACTACAATAAACTTCCATTAATCCCCATGGATTCATTTGTGCGCCGCCCCATGTGGAGAAAATCATATCGTATTTACCATTTTTAGCAGAGTTGTAATAATCTTCATCAAGTCTCATATTTAAGTCAATGGTAACTCCAGCAGCAGTTCCAACTTTCTTAAATGCAGTACTTAAGAAGGCAAACATTGCTTTTGTTGTTTCACTTTCAGTATCGTAAACTCTAAATTCAATATCAACGTGGTCATTTTCAGAAAAATGTCCAGTTTGATTTGAAGCAAGTTCAGCAGCTTTAGCTTTTTTAATATATTGAATAGCTAATGCTTCGTTATAGCCTTGAGCTGATTCGTTAAGTGCAGTTGCGCTGCCAATTTCGGATCCACCCATGTTCTTATAAACTGAATTATAAACTGATTTACCTTGAGCAGTATTACGATATCCTTCACCACTTTCAACATCAGTTACATAAAGTGAATTAAGTAAGTTGGTTGAAGGTTGTGATCCAGCTGTTGTTTGAGCAGCAAAGTTATTTCTATTAATCGATAAGGATAAACCTGTTCTAAAGTCTTTATTACTAAGAATGGTTTTATTCTTTCCAGCTGATTGATGGCTTTCAAGAGCTTTCCAATCAGTATTAAAGGAAATCTTTTGGGTATATGATTCTGGAGTAAATTGAATACGGCTAGAAGTACCATAGTTCTTCATATCTTGAGCAGTTAATTCAATATCATCAATTTGTCCAGCTTCAAACTTTTGCATTGCTGTTTCGTGTTTTGAAATAATAGTGGTATCAAATACTTCAGCTTGGAATTGTCCAACGTGAGCACCGTCCGTATATCCATACCATTTATCGTTCTTTTCTAATAAAATTTGTTTATCAGCTTGGAACTTACTTAATTTATATGGTCCATAGGACATATAGTTTTCAACGCTTGAAGCAGCATAAGCTGTTTGATGGTTGGAAGCATTAGTTAATTTTTCATATAAATCTTTCTTAACAATCCAGTTACTACCTAAACTGAAGTATAAATCAAGTTGTTTTACTCCACGTGTCTTTTCTGTAATAAGTCTAATGGTATATTCATCAATTTTTCTAATACCAACGCTTTCCCATTTAACTTCAATATCGTTATAAAGGGTAGCAAATGAGACTAATCTCCAAGCATTGTTTCCTCTTTTTCCAGAAATAGCTTCAAGGAATAAATTTAAGTCTGATTTTAAATATTCAGAAGTGTAATCTTCAATTTTTTCTGCATCGCCTTTTCCAGTATGGACCTTAATAGCATCTTTTCCTTGATATGTATCAAAAGCAGAGATAGCTACTGGATTTTTCCATAAAGCATCTTTAATATCGGTATATTTTTCAATATTTTTCCAATCGGAGTTCTTTTCTTCGATTTTCTTAATACGAATTAATAAATTTCCAACACCTTCTTCAATACGTTTTGCAGCATCTTCAACTTTTTCACTTGCAGGAGTTCCACGATTTTTAAGAGCGTTGATTAAACCCATTGTAGTATCAGCATTGCTAAATACGCTATTGATATATGGAGTATATGATCCAAGGTCTATATACCAAACGTTTGTTTTATTAAAGTTTTTATCGGTTGATTCATACTTTGGTGAATCTTTTACATAGTTATATGCAGGTTCAATTGTTGTATTACCTTGTTTAAAATACTTCGCAGCATTAGCAAGTTGAAGAGTACTAGAATAAAAAGAGTCTGCTCTTCTATTAACACGTAATGGATCAAGTAATAACTTCATTGATTCAACATATGTATCAGCATTAATCTTTGTTCCATCTTCCCAAACTGCATTTTTATTTAATGCAATATCCCATGCAACACCAGCATTTTTACCGATATTAGCGTCTTCATCATTAAAGAATGCTAATTTATCAGCACTAGTAAGCTTTGCACTTGCATCTACTGGAGCAGCTGCTGCCATTTCATTGACAAACTTATATCCATCATGCTTTTCATTAAGAATGGTATCGTATAATCCCATTTCAGTAAATCCAATAATGTAGCTTTGGTCATTAGTATCCCATGTGTGAACATTCCAAGATTTAGGTGATGTTGGTAAATAAGTTCTATAGGTATACTTATAATTGCTTTTATGTTCTTCTCCACCACAGCTAGCAACTACTGCAGTTCCTAATGTCAAACTAGTAAACACTAATAATGTTTTGAGTACTTTGTTTTTCATAGTATATATATCCTCCTTGATACTTTAAAATATGTTTTATTATTAATGAATATTACTCATTTGTCAATGGATTTGTTAATAAATTATATATATTTATATATATAGTAAAAATATTCACTTTTAAATATCAAAAAATCTGGACAATAACTACTAGAAAACTACTAAAAAACCACTTTAAACGGTTATATTTTTACTTTAAAAACATCATTAAAATTAATGCTGTTTTTAATCGTTTTATTTTCTTAAAAACTAAAATTTTGATTTTTAAAATTTATTAATCCTATTTTTAAAAATGTCAATTTTAAGAAATTTTTAGCTAATTTCTAGTATTTATTTTTCTTTACTAGTTAGCAAATAAAAGCAGAAATCGTTAATCAAAAATCTCAAACTAAAATATATTATTAGATTACAGCAATAATTGATATAAATGATAATAATGTACGTAATATATACGTGAATTATAATAGAAAGATAAAACAATTTATTATTATATTTCTAAGAGATAGTAACATTACTTTTTAGAATATCTGAATTTTGGATCCTTTGCTCTTTGTTCTTTGAACCATTTACGATAATCGTTAAAAGACATTTCCCAATCGCTAGGTTTTTCATCAGGATCATCTTCAAATCCATTATCTTGCCATCCACATATTGGGCAAATATCATATGTAAGCGGTCTTTAAATGTGTGCTCTCCACATAATTTACATTTAGTGGGTACTGGATCTCCAACAAAATCTTGATAATATTCCCATTTTTTGTTTTCTTTGATTTTCTTTTTATACCATTCTTTATATTCATTTAAAGACATCGCATTAGAATCATTTTTTAAATTAGGGTCTTTAAATTGTTCTAAATCATAAAACCAACCGTACATACGACACTGAGTTGTATTTGGTGTTAAACCTAATTGATCAATATCAACATCAATTAATTTTGTAAAATAGAATTTATCGTAGCCTGGACAGATCATTGGCTTAATTTGTTTTATATTTTATTTATGCTGTCTTTCCTTTCACCGATAAATAACAATGTTTATTTAATTTAATATAAGACTATATATTATAGAGCATATTACGTTCGTCGGTTCGAACACAAACACATTTTGTAATTGCAAATTTTATAACGTCCTAAAAAATAAAAAATGATACTTTTAATAGTATCATTTTAGTTTTGCATAATGGTCGGGATGACTGGATTTGAACCAGCGGCCTTCTGCTCCCAAAGCAGACGCGATACCAAGCTACGCTACATCCCGATATTTAAGTATATTAAGTGGTGCGCCCGATAGGATTCGAACCAATGACCCTCAGATTCGTAGTCTGATACTCTATCCAACTGAGCTACGGGCGCATTTTAAGTTAATATGCTTTAATATAATAAAACATATTTGTCGTTCTATCAAGCAATTTATCATTTATTGGAGC
>JAVXGI010000023.1:0-12887 GCA_036657515.1 Bacilli bacterium | reverse complement strand
AAATATGTTTAATTTAATGAAGCAATTATTTAGATTCTATTTGTCATAAACAAATGTATTAGTTATGAATTTGTCAACTTTGATATTTTTATATGTAAAGCTTACAACATCTTTTGAATTTTCAACTTTACTTGAAATATAAAAAGTTAAGCCTAAAGTCTCATCTATTGATGTCATAACTGGTTCTTTATCAGCATAACCTATCGTTTTAAAAGCAGGAGTTGTTGTAAAAGTACAATTAAACCATTTAAGTATAAAATCTTTTGATGAATTATTTAGTAGCCATTCACCAGGTTTTAGATTTTTCTCATTAATAGCATTTTTTTCAAATGAGGTAACAACAAAATAACTTGTTGATGAAAAAGAAAATCTTTCATCTTTTTCTCCTTTTAAATAGGCATAAGAACCAGTCTTAAGTTCATTAAAAGAATTTGAAGAACAAGCGACTAAAGAAAACATTGGCACTATTAGGAAAAGGAATTTGATTTTTGTTAGCATATAAGATTCTCCTTAATTTGTTTTTTTCTTTAATAATAATATTATTATACCCTTTTTTTCATATTAAAAGATTTTTTTATAGACAACAACATTTCAATTATTTTCATTATTTCTTAGTTATTAATCAAAATGTGGAAAACTAGTAGTTTTATAGTAGAAAAAAACGTGAATTACTCCACGTTTTTTTCTTTTATAAATGATTAAGCAACAAACGAAGCCCAATTATAAATAAATTCTGGAATCTTATAGTTAGTACCAGCACCGATTGCAGGTAGTCTTTTATAGATCGTATTAACATCATCAAACTTTCTCCAATCAAGAGAAGGAGTAGGTTCAATACTTGTTCTTACAATCATGGAATTAGAAGAGAAATATTCTGTTTCCCAACTTGTTGGTTGTCCTTGAGAAGCTACTTTTTCAACTGTTCCTATTTTATCAACAACATAGCTTCCTTTCATTAAGTAAACCATATCTCCATCTGATCCATTAATAGCAACTACACCATTTTGATTTGGACATGCTATTTTTTTACTAGTTGAAGGAATGTTTGCAATTAATGTAGCTTCAGCTTGATCATGATATAGAATAAGCGTTTCTTTACTTGCTAGACTATCTTGTGTTCCTAATTCTAAAATACCTTGAGCATTAGATCCATTTATATCAAATGAGTTAGATCCTAATCCACTGTTTTGGACAGAATAAACTTTATATTTTGCAAGTGATATGGTAGATCCTGTCATATTAGTAATACAAATAAGTTTATCGTTTTTTGCTCCTCTCATAACGGTAGTAAACATTAAATCATTAGCATTACCTTTACTTTTACCAGCAGCAATATTATATGAATAACTCTTTGTTACCTCTTTTGTTCCGACACTAACTTTACAAGTTAATGTAACGTTTGATTCAGTAGCAACATGTAAATTTTTACCAGTAGAAGTCATTACTTTTTCATTAGATGAACTCCAAACATATTTAGCATCAGCCAAGGCAATATGAGTTGTAGTTAAATCAATGTCAGATGTAATTATTTCTTCTTGTAATGGCATAACTGTATCAAGATATGCAGAGGCAATAGCTAATTTATCTTCATCTGCTCCTAATACATTTAATTCATCATCTCTATTAGTTGTAAATATTCTAAATCCCTTATTATAGTCTTGGACAAAACATTTAATTGTAACTGTTTTGTCTTTTAATGCTGTAAATCCTGATGTATTTGAAGCACTATGAATTAAAACGCTCGAAGCTGGAACATCTATATCTTGTAATTTATATGTATTACCATAACTTCCAGCTTCGACGATAAGCTTTCCTGTTAACTTAATATATTTACTAAACGAACTAACTTTAAGTTCATCATTTGCTAATAGATCGGTTATTTTAACAGCAAGTGCTGAAGGAAGAGCTATTTTATTAGTAGATATTTCTTCAAATTCTATTGTATCAATAAGTGGTTGTTTATTATATTTAAGGTTACCAACAACGTTTACTGTATCTCCTACTTTAAAACCTAATTTATTTCCTTTAACATAAACGGCATTACTTCCATCTTGAATCCAATATCCAGTTCCACCACGAGTTCCTGTTACGACTCCTGTTGTAGCAACTGGAAGAACAGTTGCTGGACTTTCTATAAACTGTTGTTCAAAAGTAGCTAAGACAGTAGCTAAAGGAGTTACTTTTAAAGAAGCAACTTTAATTATTAAGACTACTTCTTTGCTTGCTCCAGATAATGTTATATTTGCAGTAACATTAACTGAGGTTGTTTCACTTGGAGTAGTTATTACTCCATCATTTGTTAATACACCAATATTACTAGAAACATAAGTAATATTAGTAGCAAATAAACTATCAGTTAAGATAAATTCTATATCTCTATATATAGTAATATTGTTGTATTTTTTTAATAATACATTAGCAACTGAATCAAGTTTTTCCTCAGTTGTTAAGGTAGGACTTGCTTTTTCTACAATTCGAGGAGCAACTCCATCAACATATACTGACCATACTTTTGTAGTATCATTATATCCATACGTTGTAACATCTATTTCTATAAACTTGTCTTTGTGGAGTCCGACAAAGTTTTCTCCACCATTGTAGTCAACTTTTATTTCATGTCCCGTGATCGGGTCTTGAATATAAAAGTTAGTCATAAAGTCTTCTACTTTACCAATTACTTTACCTTCAACGGTAATGTTTTGAGAAAATAATTTTACATCGGGAGCAGTAGTAAAATCATATAATCCTCTAATTGTAGCTTTTGCAAAAGCTGGACGATAAGTTGTTGTGCCTATTTTTTCAATAGCATCAACCGGAACATTGTAATTAATTTGAGATAGTCCAAAATATGTCGATTTTGATGCGTAAATCACAACAACTTCTCCAATATTTACATCATCTCCTGGAGCGTAAACAAATGAAGAACTTGTAAGATCTGCGATCCAATATCCACTTTTGCCTGAGCGGGCTTTACTGTAGACAACTCCTTTTACAAATGCTGCTTTACCATCTTCTAATTTACTAAAATCTAATAAACTTGTTTGATCCTTGTCTAATTCAAGAATTGCGGTGTTTTCGCTTGTTGTTGTTGTAGTAGTAGTTGTAGTAGTTGTACTACCTGTTGTTGTTTCATTACTTGTAGTAGACGTTCCACAAGCTACTAATGTAGCAAGTAAAACAGATAATGAAGTAACTAAAATACCCTTGTTTTTAAAATTCATATTTTCCTCCTGTTAGAATAGTTGCCTTATTTAGGCTAAAACCAAAATTTATATTAGAGTCAAAGTTCATTTAATTTTACGCTTTTTATATTGCTCCTTATAAAAAGCGGGGTGAAACTATGGTCTAACACGAGTATGATTAACGTTTTAATAAATAGCTTTTTATTACCTATTATTAAGACGCACAATCTAAGATTAATCAGTGGCATTTTTACATCATAAAAATGCCCCCTTTTTAAAATAGACTAGACTAATTAGCTTTAAAGATACTTATCATATCCTCTTATTTTAAATATTTTTGTTTCATGAAGCTTAGCGTTTTCTTCACCCGTTACAAGACCATTAAATCTTCCTAACGTCGAATTCCATGTTAATGGAGTAGTAGAATCATCATAATATCCTTTGCGTGGAACGCTTCCGCTCATATTTGGAGCAGAAGACGTTCCAGTAGTTGCGAATTTTAATGTGCCATTAGGCATATTCCAGTAGACATTTTTATTTTGGGCAATTTTAGGTGTAGCATAAATTCTTTCAATAGCTTCTGGATATGGATGGCCTGTTGCACCATTTAGATTTCTTGTAGCAGTTTCAATATATCCAGTATCGCCATATCTAGCTGAGGAAATTGCAATCGTATCAGGATTTAAGATATCTAAGAATGGGCGAATATTTCCGCCATTAGTTCCATGATGAGAGGCTTTAAATAAGTTAACATTTTTAGGAACAGAAGAAGTAGTAATTAGTTCTTCTTCTCCTTTAGTACTTAAGTCTCCTGCAGTAAAGAAAGTAAAGTCTTTATAAGTAAATAAGGTAGCAAGAGAAGTTAAGTTTAAATCTCCTTTAACTGGCGATCCAGTTGCTTGATAGTAGCCAGTATCAATAATATCAACTGTAAAATCAGGAGTAATAAAGTAACGTGATGTAGCATATTCTAGAGTATTATTAACACAATCTAATGCTCCGACGTATCGGGCACCTTTTTCTACTAATTTATCACGACTTGCTTTATAATTATTAAACGAACTTATATTACGATCATATCCAAAATCAATAATATAGGAAGCATTATCTATTGCTTCAAGAGCAGTTGGCATTCCTCCAATATGGTCTCCATGAGCGTGAGTTGATAACAAGACATCAAGTCTTTTATCAACACACTTTGAACTAACAAAGTTTTTAACATTTTCTCCATCTTTATATTGTCCAGCATCAAGTAATATATCGACATCTCCTAACTTTAAAAAGATCGCATCTCCATATTGATCAACCATTTCAATAAAATATATTTCTAATGAAGCAAGTGGATCAAGTTCTCCTCTAAATATAGGATCACTTGCAGCAAGCCCACTTCCATACTCTGCGGTTGGATCAATTTCACTTGTCGTTGGCTTGCTTGTTGTAGTCGTAGTTGATTCACTTGTTGTAGTAGAACTTGTTGAACTAGAATCTGTTGGTAAACTAGTAATTGGAGTACTACAAGAAAAAAGTAGTAATCCAAACGCTCCTGATACAAGAGAAAGTAGTTTTAGTTTCATTTGTTAATCCCCCCTAGAAAACAATGTTAGTATTATTAGTATCTAAATTATATGTATATATTCACTAGTACCTCAAAAATATATAATAAAATATATTTGGGGCACAGAATTAATGAATAGATCCTGCTTATTTATAATAACATTCAAAATTAATATTGTGAATAACTTTTAAAAGATTATAATTGAAACATGATATGTATAGCCCAATTGAAAGACATTGATAATTTATTACCAATTCTTTTCGACGCTAAAAGACTTTTAAAAGAATCTCATTCTCCTCAATGGCAGAATGATTATCCTAATAAGACTGTTTTAATCGACGATATTTTATCGCATCACTTGTATATATATAAAGAGGAGAATGAGATTCTCGGTTTTGCTGCGATTTCAACTAATGGCGATCATAATTATGATGAAATTTATGATGGAAACTGGTTGTCTTTCTTTTCTTCTTATATTGTTATTCATCGTTTAGCAGTAAAAAAGGAAGCTCACCACAAACATATAGGAAAAGCCTTTTTAGATTTTGCTGAAGAATTAGCAAAATCTAAAAATATTAATTCTATTCGAGTTGATACTCATCACCTAAATTTAGTAATGCAACATCTTCTTGAAAAAGAAGGATATATTAAAGTAGGTATTATTCATCTTTTATCAGAAAAAATAGATTTTAAAAGATTAGCTTACGAAAAAATAATTTTATAATCATTTACTATTCTTTCTTCTTATATTTATCAATATATTTTTTTCGTGGGTTCGAACATTTTCGGCCTCTACAATTGTAAAGGACGGCAAAAAAAGAAAAGAGATAACGCAATGCGTTATCTCAAGAAAATTTAATGGTGGCCCAAGCCGGGGTCGAACCGGCGACACAAGGATTTTCAGTCCTTTGCTCTACCTGCTGAGCTACCGGGCCGCCTATTTGTAAAACTGGCGGATCAGACGGGAATCGAACCCGCGATCTTCTCCGTGACAGGGAGACATGTTAACCGCTACACCACTGATCCAGTAATATCAATTATATTAAAATACGAACAAAAATCAAGAGAAAATACTAAATAAATGAATAAACTTTTAGGATCTCGCTAAATAGGTAGTAATTGGAGAGAAAAATAAAGGAAATCACAACGGATTGTGATTTCCTTGATTGTTTTTGTAATTAAATTTTAATAGTTTTCGCTATTGATTTCGAAGTATGAACCTTCATGAGCACAGACAGGGCAAAGATTTGGAGCAGTTTTGCCAATATGTAAATGACCACAGTTGCGACATTTCCAAACAATAACTTCTTCACGTGCAAATACAATATTTTTCTTAATGTTTTCTGCTAAAGCGCGATATCTTTCTTCGTGATGTTTTTCTATTTTAGCAACACCTTCCATTTGAAGAGCAAGTGCTACGAATCCTTCTTCTCTTGCTACTTTTGCCATTTCTGAATACATTTCTGTCCATTCATAATGTTCACCATTAGCAGCTTCTACTAAATTTTCGATTGTAGTAGGAATACCATTATTTAATGCTTTGAACCATAATTCAGCATGTTCTTTTTCATTTCCTGCTGTTTCTTCAAAAATAGCAGCAATTTGTTGATAACCATCTTTTTTAGCTTGTGAAGCAAAGTAAGTATATTTGTTTCTAGCTTGTGATTCTCCAGCAAATGCAATTTGTAAATTTTTTTCTGTTTGAGTGCCTTTTAAACTTTTTGTTTCCATAAAAATTCTCCTTTTTATAATAAGATTTTATTCTATATAATCTATTTAATCAAGATAAACGCTTACTTTAGTTCTTTCTTTTTGTTAATAACTTCAAGAAACATATTTTCCATTTTTTCCATACATTCATCAAAATTAAATTTTTTAGTAAATCCCATGTAACGTTTGCTATATTCTTCTTTTAATTGTGGGTTTTCTATCCAAAAATCAATTTTATGTGCAAGATCTAGACAATCTTTATTAATAAATAGATTGTTTTCATCTAAAGCAAAATATTTTGTGGCAGAACGATCACTATTTGCTATAACCGGAACAACTCCACAAGTAATTGCTTCAAGGCAAGATATTGATTCAATTTCTACTTCTGCAGGATGAACATATAAATCTGCGATATTAATGATTTTAACTATTTCATCATGTGAGAAAAATTGAATAACAGGTTTATTTGGTAAAGTATCGCCAATTTCTTTAAGTTTTTCTTTAAGAGGGCCATCTCCTGCTAATATAACCTGAATCTTATCTTTATATTTAGATAACTTAACTGCTTCAAGTAAAATACTTTGAGCTTTTTCTTTACTTAATCTTCCAGTAGAAAGAACTATGAACTTATCTTTTATTGAATCTGGACGTGGAACATTTTCAATATGAACAAAATTTCCTTTAACTCCGTTTGAAATAACATAACCTGGTGTCTTTCCTACAATCTTTTCGAATGTGTCTTGAATAAATTGTGTAGGATAATGAATTCCATCACAATATCTATAAACTTTCTTATAGAAATTCTTATACAAGAATAAATTTGCTTTCTTGGCATCCATTAAAAAGAAATGGTTAGAAACATTTTCTGCTTGAGTATGAAATCCTGCAGTAAGAGTAATTCCACGTTTATGAGCATATTTAGCACATGCTTTGCCTAAGAATAACGGCATCATAATGTGACAAATGTCTATTCCTTTAAATGCTTCTTCAATAACTTTTTTATCATTCCAAGCTAAAGAAATACCATTTTTTGCTACATATCCATTAAATGGACCAGCATTAAGTTTTGGAAGAACATAATATCCTTCCATATTTTTTTTATCTTCATCACAGCAAAGTACTTTTACTGTATGACCTTTTGACTTTAAATATCTAATTATATTAAGAGCAGCAATAGTTGTTCCGTTATTTTCTTCTCCTAAAACATCGCAAACAAATAAAATATTCATAATTTATTTTTCCTCTTCTTTCTTTGGAGCATAAACATATTTATAATTATCTTCATGTGGCATTGTGTCAGTTATTGTTTTCATAAAGTTATAACATGCATCCCCCATAATTTTTTCATTTTGTTTAAAATCTAAATTCGCATCAGGATAAATTAAAGATCCTGCATAAACCGTGACTCTTGGTCTAAGATGTAAAAATTTAACAAGCTTATTTCTTGGTCTTCTTTGACAAAAGACAGGTAATACTGGACATTGAAATCTTGCAGGATATCTAAATGAAGAACGTTTAAAATTCCTCACACCTGTATATCCAGGCCATAAATGTGCTTCTGGAAATATTGATACGCCTTGACAACGATCAATAACGTAAAATCTTAGAATTTCTTGAAATGCTGGCAAATCTTTTATATTTGTTGGTAATGGAACAAAACCTAAAGATCTCACTAGATGCCTAATCACTGGCATTGATAATGGATCGCTATTTCCAACAGTATTCACTCTATAAGGATAGCCTAACATAAGATTTTCTATAACATCAAATATCCCAGCGTGGTTTTGCATTACGAAGAAACCTTTCTTATTTGTCTTCACGTAATGCTTTAGCATCTTTAAATTGTTTTTTCCAATAATTCTATAACCACAAAAACGAGCTTGCATGGCCAAATATGGAACAGCAAAGCAATAATAAAACATATTATCAAAAAAGCCTGGAAATCCACCACGTTTATATTCAAAACTGTGAAATACATCAGCTCTTGTGTGATTTGGATTGCCGAAGTCGTCAATCAATTCATCTGAATAATATCTTATTTTTTCCTTGTTCTTCATAAAGATTATTTTATCAAATATAAAACCGTTATACAAAAGAAATTGTAATATAAATCAAGCGCTAGTTATCAATACTATTGGTACTAGTTTTCATTACTAATACTAATAAAACGTACTAATTGTCTACTAATTTGCTTTTAAAAAATAACAAATAAAAAGTTGTATCAGTTTTCTTGATACAACTAACTATATTTTATGGTCGCAGGGAGCGGATTTGAACCACTGACCTCCGGGTTATGGGCCCGACGAGCTACCAGGCTGCTCTACCCTGCAATGTAAAAATATTATACAACAGAATAGGTAAAAATTAAAGGCTTATTTACTATATATATTTAATAAGACAAAATTGAATAGAAAATCGATTTTACCACCTATTATAAACATTTTCAAAAAATCCGAATGCATTTTTAACATTATATCTTTGTTTATCCTCTCCATATATAATGTGGCCACTAAAAGTTCCAAATATTTGATTAGTTCTTTGATGAACTAATAAAATATTTATATTTACGAAACGTAAAAATACTGGAGTAAACTCTAAATATATTTCATCATTTCCACGCGATCTAATATAGCAAGTTTGATTTAATTTAATATGATTAGTAAACGTTTTTTCAAAATCAAAAGTAACATCGCCTAAACGATAACTTTTCTCATTTAAAAACATAACGTTTTCATTAGCAAAAAGAGTATTACCAAATCCGTATCCTAGGTTAAGTCCAAAATAATCACTATTTTGTCTAGAACTAATTGATAACCAGTTCCATGTATTAACATATGTCCATACTCCTCTTCCCCAATCGAGTACTCCCATATAATCATTCATAGTATTTAAATTAATAGAACCAAGAATTACTTTTCCTGTAACAACAAAATTATTTATCTTTTGGTTATAATAAAAATGTTTATCTTTTTCAAATGGAGTAGCAATTACCATTGAATCATCACAAGTCTTAGTTAAAGTTACATCAATTGATAAATCTAAATTTTTATGAGCCTTTTTACAAAATGCTTTTATTTTTCTAATTTTAGGAGATACGATTTCAATTTCAATAAAATTACCATTTAATTCATATTTATAAGAAGTTGAGCTGTCATTTGGTAAACCCATCTTTCCATGAGGAAACCAAATTAATTTAGAAGAATCACATAATTTTTTATTAGAAAAATTAAAAATCACAAATCCAAGTTGTCCAACATAAGAATTATCACCTATAACAAGTCCAATTCCAGACTTATCATTCCCAAAATAATAATAATCCCACTCTTTAAGTCTAGATTTAAGAGTCTTAATTTTACTTTTATCATATTCTTTAACAAGAAAGTCTGAATATCCTGCTTCTACAAGATTTTCAGTTTCGTTTAAAAGTGTACCTGCACTTAATTCGTTTTGTTTTCTCATAATAGTGTCTTCCTAGCAATTGTATGCTTTTTCCCAATCAACTCTACTTCACTATGTCCAAGTGCTAAAATAGCAATACTTTTATATTCAGGATCAAGACATAGCATTTTACGAATATTATTATCGTCATTTATAAAAGGAGTAGCTCCATAAATATATAAACTTCCTAAATTAAGTTCTGTAGCTTTAAGATGCATATTTTCAATAATAGCACCAGCATTAGCATAATTTAAATAATCTTTAGTTCCTTTACTAGCTAATAAAATTAAACAATTAGCTTTATAAAACGGATCTTTTCCCATTAAACTAATTAATCTGTTCCTTAATAATTTAACTTTATCACCTTTTATTACAACAAATAATAATTCGTCATAAAGTCCTCTTGCAACAGGAGCTTTTTCTCCAGCTAAAAGAATTTCTTCAATAATATTATCTTCTATTTCTAATTCATTAAAAGAGCGTGAAGAAACTCTTTTAGCAAGAACTTCGTTTAATTCCATAATTTAATTATACATTAATTTAAAAATTAAAGATAAATATTTGTGCAGAAGGATTAAAAATTTGTTTTGAAGTTCGAACGTAATTTACGTTTAAATTTTAAAAGAGCCACAAAAAAACCCACATCTTAACGATATGGGTGTAAATTTCATAATGGCGGAGGTTTAGAGATTCGAACTCTAGCAGGACTTGCATCCTCTATCGGTTTTCAAGACCGACCCCTTCAACCGCTTGGGTAAACCTCCAACTATTAGACTTAAATCTATTGGTGGACCGTCCAGGACTTGAACCCGGAACCGACCCGTTATGAGCGGGTAGCTCTAACCAATTGCGCTAACGGTCCATTAATTGATAATGGTAGCAGCGGGCGGACTCGAACCGTCGACAAGCCGGGTATGAGCCGACTGCTCTAACCAACTGAGCTACGCTGCCATATTAATAAAAAAGCACTGGTGGAGCCACGGAGAATCGAACTCCGAATCCAAGCTTGCAAAGCTAGTGTTATCCCGTTTAACTATGGCCCCATTTAAGCGCCTTTATATTCTACTAAATGTTACTTTCAAAATCAATAAGATTTTTAAAAACTAAATGAATAAATAAATATAATTTACGCTTTCTGCTAACGAATGAAAAAGAAAAATTTCTTTCATATTTATTAAAACATATAAAAGAAATTTTTAATAAGAAAATCTACATTAATTACTATTATTTTCTTATTATTTCTTTTCTTTTACTCTTTTAACAAGTGGAATAGCTTCTCCTGATTTAAATAAAGCTGTCTTTAGTAATATCGGACCAAATATCTCACTTACAAATACTGCTCCAAGTATTACTATTCGTAAAAGCATTCCATCAAGTAATACTCCTCCATAACTACTAAGTTCTGCAATACTTGGATCAAGTACATTCATTACCGCTAAAGATAATCCAATAGCTATTCCACCTTGTGGCAGTAATCCCCAACCTAAATATTTCTTTACCACCGGTGGCGCTTTCGATATTTTTGCTCCCACCCAAGTTCCGCTTATTTTACCAGCTACTCTAAATACAAGATAAATTGCAAGTACTGCAAGCGCCACCCGCGTCATTGATTCTAAACGCAAATCTGCTCCACTAATAACAAAGAATATAATAACTAATGGTGGAGTAATTCGATCTAGTAAAGGAACAACTTCATCACATATATCACTTTTAACATTACTAAATACTGCAGCCATACTCATACATGATAATAAACTAGATATAGAAAAACCTGTCTTATCTTTAATTAAGAATTCAAGTCCAATAATAAGAAAAATAGATGCAACAACAAAACTAGTTCTATTTCCTCTTCCTTTAAAATACTTTAAAGCAAAAGATACAACAAATCCCATCACAATTCCAATTGCTAAAGAACCAATTATTTCAATAAATGGTTTGGCAATTGTTAATGCTAAATTTCCAGCATCTGGCAAGACAAGAGATTGCACAATTGCCATGCAAATTCCAAAATAAATAAGAGTGGAAGCATCATCAATTGCCACAACTGATAATGTTGTGCGACTAAGTAATCCAGTAGCTTTATATTGTTTAATAACCATTATGGTAGCAGCAGGAGCTGTTGCTCCACCAACTGCTCCAAGTGAAAGAGCAAAATATAGTGGAAAACCAAATGCTAATAAACCAACTGTTATAAATATTACAGCAAAAAGAGATTCAAGAAAGGCAATTATTACCGAACTTGCTCCAACTTCTTTAAAGTAACTAACTTTAAATTCACTACCAATTCCAAAAGCAATAAAACCTAATTCAATCGTAGCAAAAACTTTTAAAAGATCTAATAATTGACTACTTATTAGACCAGGATAATTTGGTATTAATAAACCTAATAAAGAAGGTCCAATTAAACATCCAGCGACAAGATATAGCGTTACGTTAGGGATATGCAGTATTTTTGAGAATTTTCCGATGAATAATCCTGCAAAAAGTATGATTGATATTCCTAAAATTATTTCATTAATCATAAATATATTTCCTTTCCTAAATTAGTAAAAATGAAAACATTGAAAAAAACAAAAAGAGACGTGTAAAAGAAAATTTATATATAGTAAAAAATTATATTTGTTAAATTAGTACTTTATTAGTAGTTAAAATTTAATGCCTTTAGCATATTCAACCGGAAGAGCAAAAAGAATTCCTGTATTAGGTTCATCAAGCTTTCCACATATTTTTTCAATAGAATCTAGTATAATCTTTTCTTTAGTAGGAGATGCAACAAATAGTAAGGTAGTCGTAGACTTATATTCTTCATTTAGTAAATTACGTAATGCTCCAAAAATAGCAAACTCATCAGTTTCAACCATGGCTCTCGCCATACCTTTACTCTCAATTATCGTTCCGCCAGTAATGTCATTATTTTTTAATTCTTCAATAAGTGAATCAAGTAGATCTTTTTTCTTTAAGATGAAAAAAATTGCCTTCATAATAGTTTCCTTTCTATAATA
>JAVXGI010000022.1:0-13137 GCA_036657515.1 Bacilli bacterium | reverse complement strand
CAGAGTAGTGTATGACATTACTAGTAAACCACCTTCAACCATTGAATGGGAATAAAAATAAGAGCAGTAAAAGAATTAAATAAGAATACCTATAAAAGCCAAAGCAATCATCAACTATTGAAGATGAAAGCTTTGGCTTTTATTTATGATAACTATTTTATACATTAAGTAGATTAGTAGCTACTTGATTAAACTATAAATAAACTAATATCCGAGTTACTTATAACGAATTAAATCTCTTGGGTTACTAATGCATTCACTTGATTTATTTAGAAATAAAGAAAACACTTATCTAGGGTAATGACTTTACTGTTTTTTGGTTCATTGATATTTATAAGCATATGTACTATAATAACACTAATGATATTCATTCATATATTTATTTATACAATAATTACCAATTAGACGTTTTATAGTTTTGACGTTGTAAATACATAACTACAATAAGAGGGAGCATAAATGGAGTGGAATATTGATGAAGAAGTATTGTTGATAGAATTATACTTTAATATAAAGAATAAGGTTGCCGTCGATGAAAAAGATGCTATATTTAATTTGTCCAAGAGATTAAATCAAAGGGCAATATTAATGAAAATTAATAAAGATGAAACATTTAGAAGTGAAAATGAAATAGATATGAAACTACAAAAATTGAATTATTTTGATTCTAGCGCTGGTAATGTTGTTTTTAATGAGCCTACAGAAATTAAATTGTTAAGTTGCTATTATAAACACAAAAAGAAATTTAATTTGCTTTTAAATCAAGCAAACCAATGTTTATTAGATAAATGTAATGCACAAACTGTGAATGAGAATTCCTTAATGTTTATTGAATTAAATGAATTTTATAAAAACGTAGATAATAAAAATAATAAGAAAAATGAAATGAATGTTATTGATTATCAAAATGTGAAAACAGTTCAAGAAAAATGTATTTCTAAATCAGAAAATGATGAAGTTTATAGTGTCTTTTCAGTTGCTAATACCCTTGATACAAGAGATCCAGATTTATTATTTTTAAGTAGGTATAAAGAAGCAATTTATAATGTTGATCTCGACTTGAAGTTATTAATATATAATAATCCAAATTCTTTAAAATATGTATATCATGTTTTAAAAGAAATAATTAATAATGCAAATATATTATTAGAAAGGAAGAAGCGAATAAGGATATTAATTGAAAAATTAAAGTTTAGTAAAAGACAATTATTATTATATCCTTATGTTTTATTTTTCAAAATTGATGAAATAATGAATAATCCAATGTATAAAAATAGTAGAATTAAAGATCTTGAATTTATAAGTGATGAATTAATTTGTGAATATCAGATTTATAATAAAATAGTTGAGTTGCTTAAATGGATGAATAATGATTATTATGAATGCATAAACAATTTGTTTACAAAGTTATTTGTTAAAGATAGTTACATGAAAACGATTAGCGAAAGGTCTAAAGGGAAAACACTTGAAGAAATAGGAAACGAAATACATGTGACGCGCGAACGAATAAGACAAATAGAATTCAAAGTTCAAACAAAATTTGATTCTAAAAATAAAACTAATAATTATTTATTGCAAACAATGACATATTTAGGTTTGGACAATATTATTTCTTTAGAGGAAATTGAAGCAGTTGACAAATTATATGGCAAACCTTTAGCATATTTATTATTAAAAAGTAAAAACGAATCGTTTTTTGTAGATAGTGCTTCAAAAACATTTTATTTAAATAATGAAACAAATTTAAATACATTATATTTTTTTAATCAATTGCCCGAAGAAATTTCTAATACAGAATATAATGATATTATTCAAAAAGTAAAAGAAAATAGTTTAGAAATTAATTTTTTTGAAATATTAATTAAAAGTTATTACAAAAAAACAGGCGATTATTTATTTAGTAAAGGATTATCATTGTATAAGGTTTATAGCATTATTTTAAAAAAATATTTCCCAAATGGTATGAGAATTTATGATGAAAAGGAATTAGAAAAGTTTAAGAGACTAATTTGCAAAGATTTTGGTTCTATGAAATTTTCAAAAAATGACAGGGCAATAGCCGGTAGATTAGCAGATATTGGTATTTTATGTGACCGTGGAACATATTGTTATAAAAAGGAATACTATATATCTAAAGATTTACTTAAGGAAATATGTAATACTATTAATGAAAGTGAAAAATCCATTTGGCCAATGAGTACTCTATATTATATTTTCAGAAAAAGATTAAACGAAGAAGGGATTATGAATAAATATTATTTATATGGTATATTAAAAGAATTATTAAACGATAAATTTGTTTTTAAAAAGGACTATTTAATTAGTGGGGATTCTGAGAGTACAATTTATTCTGAAATCCTTAGTTTCATAAAATCAAAAAGATATCCTATTACACACAAGGACATTCAAAAGGAATATCCTGGGATTACAGATATAATAATCAACATTGCTATGACTGAGCCAGGCATTATTAATTTATTTGGAGAATATATTCATGTATCCGCACTAAAGATGACTCCGCACGAAAATTTAACTCTTCAAAATAATTTACATAAATTATTATCTGATAACAAAATACATCATCAGTCTGATATTTTTAGTTTAATGCAAAAAGATGTTCCTGAAGTGGTTTCAAGAAATTTTATAAAATATCCATTTTGTGCTTTTAGTTTGTGTGAAGAATTATTTTCTGATGATTTCCAATTTAAAAGACCATTTATAGCGTTTAAAAATATAAAAATTGGATTAGCTTCTGAACGGTTAAGAGAGTTTGTTAATACAAAAGATTTAATAGAAATTCGTGAAATTATTGATTTTGCAAAAGAAAATAAATTTGGAATTAATAGTTTATTAAATTTACTAAATTCTTTTAATGAAACACATTATATTTATAGCAAAAGTTTGTTAATAAGGATTGATTATCTTGAATTGAGTATAGAAAATATTTCGAAATTAGAAAATGATATTCTTGATTTTCTTGTAAATAATCAAACCGTTAAAATAAAACAAATATTGTATAGTTTAGATTTACCAATTATTAGTAAAAAATGGACGGATTGGTTAATCTATAGTATTGTGAAAAAGAGTATGAATAAATTAGAAGTTGATGTAACAGTGAAACAATTTAGCAATGCTGTCCCTATTATTGCAAAAAAAGGAACAATGATTAAATCGAAATTCGAAGGGATTTATGATAAAAAAGAATGCATAAAAACAATAAATGATTGTGATGATATCGATACGTTGCTAGAGGATTATTTGGCTACGGAAATGAGTTTAAGTGAGGGGAATTCTAATGAATTATAAAGAATTGGAAATAAAAAGAAGTTATATTAGTTATGGGGAAAATAATATTGCATCCTCTTTAGTTATGCCAGCAATGAAAATGACAAAATGGTATAAGAGAAGTGTTGGTTATTTTTCTTCAAGTGTATTTGAAACGATTCTTGAAGGCGTAATCTCATTATCAAGAAACAATGGGAAAATTCAACTAATAGTGAGCCCAAAATTAAGCAAATTAGATGTAGAAGCAATAAGCTTGGGTTACAAAAATAAAGAAAATATAATTAATGACACTATGAAAGAAGATTTTAGCAGAGAGATTAACGATTTGTGTGATGAAAATTTAAGTCTTCTTTTTGAGCTAATATCAGATGGAATTTTAGATATTAAAATTGCTGTAACTAAAGGTTTAGGAGATTATCATGACAAATTAGGTATAATGGAAGATTTTGACAATAATGTTATAGTTTTTTATGGATCAGCTAATTCAAGCTTAAATGGATATATGAATAATTATGAAAAGGTTAGAGTGGTTAAAAGTTGGGAAAGCTCTGATTTAGAGAGTATAAAAGATGAAATTAATGAATTTGACAATTTATGGAATAATACAAATCCGTTTGTTGACACATTATCATTTGTTGAAAGTGCAAGAAATAATGTATTATCAATAATTGAAAAAAGGAAGAAGATTAAGGAAACATATGAAATAAATTTAAAATATTATCAAATTGAAGCGATTGAAGCATGGGTTGCTAATAATTATCAAGGATTCTTTGTTATGGCTACTGGAACTGGTAAAACAATAACAGCAATTTATGCATTAAAAGAATTACTTAAAAAAGAAAAATGCATGATTGTTATCTGCGCACCTTATAAACATCTAATAAATCAATGGGCTGAAGACATTAAAAAGTTGTTTCCAAATGCAAAAACAATTTTGGTTTCTTCAGAAAATGCAAATTGGGATGATGAAATAAGTATTGCCAATTTAAGCTCTAAATATTCAAAAAAAAATCAAATCATTATTATTTCAACAATTAAGTCTTTTAATTCAGCAAGATTTGATTCATCAATAGATAAGAATCCTGCTAAAAAAGTATTAATTGTAGATGAAGCACATAGATTTACATGTCATCCAGAATCTTTAAAAAATAAATATCAATACAGATTAGGGCTCAGTGCAACTCCTTTTAGTGGCAGTAATATGGAAAAAGGTAAAGCTTTATTATCATTCTTCGGAGGACAAGTATATAATTTGCCAATTGAATTAGCATTAGAAAAAAAGCATTTAGTTTCATATAATTATTATCCTATTTTCGTAAATACTACTCATGAAGAAGAAAATGATTTTAAGAAAACTACTCAACTAATGTCAGCTTGCTTTAAAAATAAAAGATTAGAAAAAAGAGAGGAATATTTTATTTATCATTCAAGAAGACTTAGAATTATATCAATGGCAAGCGAAAAATCAAAAAAAATAGATAAAATAATAGATAATATTAAAGAAAAAGATCATTTAGTTGTATATTGTGGGGATGGAAAATTGTTTGATAAAGATAGTGATAAAGAAATGAGGCATATTCAATTTATAAAAAAAGTTTTAAACGAACATAATTATAAACCTAGTCAATTTACAGCAAAAGAAAAAATGACAGAGAGGATGGAATTAGTTGAGATGTTTGAAAAAAATCAAATTAATGCATTAGTTGCAATTCGATGTTTAGACGAAGGAATAAATATTCCTTCAATTAAGGCTGCATTACTTTTGTCAAGTAATGATAATTATCGTGAATTTGTACAACGGAGAGGAAGAATTTTAAGAACATTTAAAGGAAAGAAATGTGCAAGTATTTATGATGTAGTTGTTATTCCTTCAACGGAAACACCAAAATTAGCAAAAATTGAATTAAAAAGATTTTATGAATATGCAAAATTAGCTTCAAATAAAGCTGAATTATTCATAACTCTAAATGATTTATTAAATAAATATAAATTGAGTCTTGATGAAATTAAAATAGATTTTGAAGAAATTGAGGATGATGAAAACTATGAATGATGAAATAATTGTTGAGAAAATGATAACGTACATTGAAAAAATAGAAAAAGAAATAAGTAATCAAAAACTTGATGAAAAAAAAGCAAGTAAGAATGCTGTTGACTCAATTCTAGATGAATTGGAAAGGCTGATTAATTATGAAGATAAGTAGGATTGAATTTGAAAATTTTAGAAATTTTAAAGAGAGAGGAATAATTGATTTTGACACAACAGGTAAATTGAATCTTATTTATGGTAAAAACGGTGAAGGGAAGACTACGCTTCATCAATTTTTCCAATGGATATTTTATGGTAATGTTAAGTTTAATCGAACAACAAATGATGGTATATTGTACAATCATGAATTTGAAGACGAGAGACAATACAATGACCATTTTGATGTTTATGGCTCCATTGACTTTGAAAACAATGGGGAGATGTTTTCTGCAATAAGAAAGTGGACTTATGTTAAAGAACTCAAAGACTCGAAAATAAGTAAAAAAGAGTTTACAATTTTAAAAAAAGATAAAGACAACGATTGGAAAAGGCTCAATGAACCCTCATTAATAATTGAAGAGCTATTACCATCTGGGCTTTCTGAATATTTCTTTTTTGATGGAGAAAGTATGATTGCTGACTTAAGTATTAAAGGGAAAGACTCAGCCAATTCATTGAAAAAGGCATTATATACAATATTCGAGTTGAATTCAATCGAAAGAGCAATTTCTCATATAGGATCAATAAATTCAAAAACCACCGCATTAGGAAAACTGTATTTGGAGAAAAAGAGTGAAAAAGACGAAGATGATGCGGAATTGATGAGAATAAATATAGAAAAAATTCAAACTCTTATTACTACTACTAAAAAAAAATTGATGCAACACACAGAGGATATTAAAAAATATGATGAAACTATTAAAAAAAAATCTGAAGAAATAGGTGGTAATAAATCTCATGCTGATTATGAAAATTCTAGAAATGAAGAAATTAGTAATCGAGATGTCTTTTTACAGAATTGTACTTCAAATATGTCAAAGTTTGGCGAATTTATTATTGATAGATATCCAAAAATATTGATTAGCAAGAGCGTAGAGGAGGCTAAAAAAATTTTGAAACTAAAGATTGATGAATCTCAATTAATACCTGGTCTTCAAAAAAGATTGTTAGATGCTTTAAAAAATGAAACTCATTGTATTTGCGGTAATAAAATCGAAGAAAAAGAGATTGAATGTTTTAACCATTTACTTAATCTAATGCCACCAAATTCCTATAAGTCTTGTTATGATGATCTCTGCAAAGAGGCAAAAGAGAATTATGATAAATATGATATTAATGAATTAGGCGATATTATTAAATCGTATTTATCGAATTATGATCGAGCAGTGAAATGTGATGAAGCAATTGATGCTTTAGATAAAAACGAAAAGAAATCACAAGACGTAGAAGCATTAATTACAAGTAGAAATGATGCGGAAATTAAAAAGAAAGAAATTGAACAAGAAAAAGTCGATACAAATAAACAATTAATTAAATATGAATTGGTACTGAAAAAGTTTAATAAAGATTTTGATGAAATTACATCTGCATGCAAATTAAATGTGAAAATAATGAAAAAAGCAGAAATATTAACTAAGATAAATGAGAGGTTTGAACAACAATTACAATACTTAGCTGAAGATTACAGTAATAAATTAGAAATTGAAATACAAACTTTATTAAATAAAATGCTTACTACGAAAAGAACAGTGAAAGTTAGTCGGGACTTTTCTGTACAGATAATTGATAGTTATTATGATGAATCTAAATCAGAAGGTCAATTTGCTACAGTTTCTTTTGCTTATATTGGTGGTATTCTTAAATTATTGAAGTCAGAGGTTGATATAATTCAAAAGGAATATCCTTTAGTTTTAGATGGCCCGTTTTCAAAACTAGATAAAGAGCAGAGACAAAAGGTTATTGAAACACTACCTGAGTTTGCATCACAAGTGATAATATTTTCGAAAGATAATCTTCAAACTTATATAGATGATTCTGAAATTGGTAGAGTTTGGACGATGAATAGCAATGAAGAAAAGAATGTTGCACGAGTTGAGGAGGGCTATTTATGGAACAACTAAACGGGAAGGACATTCCTTTACATGGTAAAGTATGGAATGAAGTGATTAATAATTTTGAGCCAATATTTAAACGTCAAACTCATTATAGTGTTTTTATTCTTTCATTAAGTATTGGGATAATGTATGACAAACAAATTATTGAGTTTGAACATAGCGATGATTTAATGAGCGTCCCACGTAGTGTTATAACAAATCATATGAATGAATTTGATTTTATATTTAAATCTGCAATATTGACAACTGAAAATGAAAATTTTACAGAAGATGAGAGACTAAATTTAGCTTTTGGTGATGAAAAAGAGAATGAATTCGATGTAAGAAACTTTTTCATTAAATTTGCCAATTATGGTGTAATAAAACTGCAAGAATTAATAAGTAAAAATAATGTAGAAACAATGGAAAATTTAAAGAATTTTCTGAAATCATTAATGGAAAACAATTGTTTAGATAATTGTGAATTTGCAAATGATATAAATGAATATTGAGTTCTAAGCATTAACTTGATATTAGATTAACAGATTTAAATTGACAATGGAATAATAAAAACATATACTTAAGTATATACTTAAGTATATGTTTTTATATGGAGGCCGGTATGAATTTTTGCTATAAGTTTCCAGCAGTAAGAGGAATGCTGGGGAAAAAGGAATATTACATTGGAATGATGCCGATGAGGTTATTATCAAAAATATTTTCAGCGAATGATAATGAAAGTGTTCAACCTGAATTCAGATCGCAAAGAAGAATTAATGAAAGTAGAATTCCTGAAATCAAAAAATATATTTTGGAAAATGACGGGAGTTATGTGTTTTCAGCTTTGTGTGCTTCTATTGATGGTAATTTTGAATTTGTTTCATCAGAAATTGATCAAAATGTTGGACAGTTAGAAATTGATATGGATGCTGTTTTATTAATAAATGATGGGCAACATAGAAAGGCAGCAATTGAAGCAGCAATTAGAGAAAATTCAAAAATAGGTAATGACAGCATTTCAATTGTTTTTTTTAAAGACACCGGCTTAAAAAGAAGTCAACAAATGTTCGCTGATTTAAACAAACATGCTGTCAAAACGTCTAACTCTTTAGCCACACTTTATGATAATAGAGATGAACTAGCTGTTTGTACTACTAAACTAATAGGATCAAATTCTTTTTTTGAGAAGTATGCAGATATGGAAAGAGATATATTAGGGAAAAATTCCTCTAAATTATTTACTTTGAATAATATTTATAAAGCAAATTTAAGAATCGTTAAAAAGAAATCTTGTTCAAAAGAAGATGAAAAGTTTATTAATAATTTCTGGAATGAAATAACAAATAGTATTGTAGAATGGAATGAACTTCTAAAAAAAGAAATAACAAAAAAAGACTTAAGGGAAAATTACATTATAACTTTAGGCATATTGATAAATGCACTTGGAAGATTAGGGGCTTATTTTAATGAAAATAGAGAAATTGAAATGCATTATTATTTAAAAAAACTAGAAAAAATCGATTGGCATAGATCTAATAAAAAAGACTGGCTTAATCGTGCAATTCGTTCGGATGGAAAAGTAATGAATAATGAAGATGCGATTACATTGACATGCAATAGAATAAAATTTTTGTTAGAAATACCTCTTACTAATGATGAACAAAATAAAGAAAAGAAATTAATGGAGAAATAATATGAATAATTTGAATTTCGATATTTTTGAAAATGTAAAATCAGAAATGAAATTAGTTTATCTACATGACAACAGGCCCTGGATGATTGGATTTAGTGGTGGCAAAGATTCAACGCTTCTATGTTATCTGGTTTTTGAAATGTTAAAAAGTCTTAAACCAAATCAATTACACAAAATAGTATATATAGTTTCCTCTGACACAATGGTTGAAAATCCGATTGTTAGAGATTATATGCACACAGTATCAGAAAAGATTGGTATAGCAGGAGAAGCGTTTAAAATTGTTTCAAAAATTATTTATCCTAAACTTGAAAATACATTTTGGAGTAAAGTCATTGGATTAGGTTATCCTACTCCTGAATCGCCAGGGTTTAGATGGTGTACTGATAGGTTAAAAATTGAACCAATGAACAGGTTTACGCGCGAGACAATAGAAAAAAATGGTGAAATTGTTATTTTGTTAGGTGTAAGAAAAGCAGAGAGTATTAGTAGAGGTAATAGTATTACAAATAGAGAAATTGAAGGGAAATTATTAATTCCACATAATGATATTGAGAATGCTTATATTTATAATCCTCTTACGGAAATACCAAATGAAATAGTTTGGGATTATTTATTAAGTGGTAGCGCAAAAACCCCGTGGGGAGAGAGCACGAAATATCTTTTTTCACTATATCAAGGAGAAAATTTAGGTGAAGAAAAAAGTGTAATCGGTGAAATTGATAAAGAAAAAATACCTGTTACGGGAAATTCAAGATTTGGATGTTGGATATGTACAATGGTAAAAGAAGATAAATCACTCAAAAATTTTATAGATAATGGCGAAAAATGGTTAATACCATTGAGAGATTATCGGAATTGGCTACTAGAACTTAGAAAAACGCCAGAAGCTAGAGAAAATAAACGTAGAAATGGATCTGTTTATTTAATGGGAAACGGTGAAATTGGGAAAGGCCCGTTTACGATGGAAACGAGAAAATTGATGCTTCGCAGACTTTTACAGTTAGAAGTTAATACAGGATTATCACTAATTAGTACAGATGAACTTAAAATAATTGATCGTATTTGGGAAAATGAAGGTGATTTGACTAGACGCGAACTTGTTAATACATATTTTGATGTAAAAAAAGTAAAATTGTCATGGGATGGGTATAAAATTCCAATTTTTGAAAATGATATTATCAATGAAATCAAAATATTGTGTAAAAAAAATAAAATTGAATTTGAATTAATTTCTAAATTAATTGTTGAAATTGAAAAAAACAAAAACTATACAAAAACTTCTCTTACTAATATAGCATTTGATAAGATTATTAATCAAGGATGGTTGCATTTTAATAATATTAAAGAAGGGTTTGATGAATATGAAAATTAATAAAATAACACTTCTAAATGTCGGGTCATATGAAGGAAAAACCATATTTGATTTGCATAATACAGATGATAATAAAAACATTATAATAATTGGAGGTAAGAATGGATCTGGTAAGACAACATTATTTACAGCAATTCGTCTGTGTATTTATGGATATAATTGTTTTGGATATCAATCAACGAATTCTTTTTATAATAAGAAGATTACTAAATTTATAAATAACACTTGTAAATTGGCAAAACCTTGTAAGGCAAGTGTTGAGGTTGATATTAATATAAATAACGGGCACGAATTAGATAGTTACATTATTCTAAGAGAGTGGAGATTAGGAAGTAAAAATGAGTTTGAAGAAGTATTAACTATACAAAAGAATAATAGAAAATTAAATGTAGAGGAATCGATGGATTTTGAAAAGTATATTATGCATATGATTCCTCCTGAGTTATTTGATTTGTATTTCTTTGATGGCGAAAATATTGCAGATTTTTTTCTGAGTGAGGGTAATAACACGCAATTTAAAAATGCTTTTTTAACACTTTGCGGGTACGATACTTTTGAAATTATGAATAAAAATTTCAAGAGAGTTAATAGTAGTACAACAAGTAATAAATTATTAATAGATGATTATTTATCTTGCAAAAAAAGCCTTGAAATTTCAGAGAGTGATTTAGATGTTCTAGCTAATAAGTTAAGCGAATGTATATATGAGATAGAAGTTAATTATGGTAAAATTAACGAATTAGAACTTAAATATAAAAAAAATGGAGGTATTTCACAAAAAGAATGGGATTCTAAAATGAGCATAATAAAATCATCGGAAAGGAAAAGAGATGAAAAAAATAAATGGTTAAAGAAAATTGCAAATGATGTCATTCCTTTATTGATAATTAAAGAAAACATAATACAATTAAAAGATCAAATTATTATCGAAGAAGAAAATGAAAAAACAAATCTGCTAGTTGGAATACTAAATAGTGAAAAAACTGTGACCTCTTTAGTTTCTTCTTTGAAAAAAACAAATAACAGTATTAATAAAAAAGATATTAAAAATGCACTTGCTGATTTAACAGCAAATAAACAAGAGATTTCAGAAGAACAAATTTTGTCTTTATCTTTAGATGAAAAGAGTGCAGTCTTGCACACAGTAAATTGCATTCGTGATTTTGATGAATTATCGATAAAACGAGCTTTTAAATATATTAAATCATCTATAAATAAAACAAAAAAAATAAATGAGGAATTAAAAAAATGTAATATTGACTCAGTTCAAGAATATTATACAAAAAAACAAGGGCTACTTAATTCAATAGAGGAGCTATCTACGAAAAGAATCAATATTGAAAAAGAAATAGTTTTAGCAGAAGATAAGAAAAAGGAAACTTTAGATATGTATGAATTGAGTAAAAAAGCATATGAAGAAGAGCTAAAAAAGGGATCAATAAGTGATTTATCAACAAGAGCCATTGTTTTTCTTGATGAATTGCAAGATAAGTTATTTAAAGTTCAAATTGAAAAAGTAGAAAGATGTTTTAGAAAAGAGGTTAATAATTTGATGAGAAAAGCAAATTTTATTGATGACATTAGTATAGATAAAAATTTCAATATCTCAATTTATAGGAATGAAAGATATAATACTCAACAAATTATAAAAATTATCAGCACATATAATGAAGAACAAATCCAGCAAATATATGGCAAAAAAGCATCAAATGTTCTTTTCTCTATTGATACTAATAATAATGCTAATCATATAATCCCAATGGAAATAGATAAGAATACTATGTCAAGCGGAGAAAAGCAAATATTTATCATGGCTCTTTATAAATCTTTAATTGAATTATGCCGTTACGAGGTGCCGTTTGTAATAGATACTCCCTTCGCACGTATTGATACAGAACACAGAGCAAATATTACGAAATATTTCTTTAAAGAACTCAAGGGACAAGTTTTTATTTTATCTACTAATGAAGAAATTAATAAGGATCACTTAAAAATTTTAGAACCTAATATATTAGTAACATATATACTAGAAAATAATGACAATAAAAGAACAGTAGTAAAAAAAGATTGCTATTTTTAGGAGGATAAATAATATGACTTTTGAGATTAGAACATCAAAAAAAACAATGCAAATATTCCAACAGATTGAGAATTCAGAACAATTGCATCCTTTTGTATTATCAAAATTAGCAATTGCTCTATCGATTAAAAGTAAAATAAGTTTAAGCAGCGAAGATTTTAAATCAGATAATAATGGATTAGAATTAAGCCGTCAAACAATTACTGGAGAAAATGATATTGTTTACAAAAGCTTAATTGAAATGTTCGAAAAAAAGCATTTGAGTAATGACGAATATTTTAAAGTCTATTTAAAAGCTCATTTAGATAGAGGTGCAATTTTGTTACTAAATGAGCAAAGATATAGCAGAAACTTTTTAATACATTTGCTTAATCTTGAAAAAAGCATTTAGTCAAAAGAACAGGTCAAATGATTCATTCCTTCAATATTTAGCTAATTGTAATTAAAATACTGTGGAGTATGTTAATAGATGGTTTATATAGTAAATTCAGTATAGTGAGATTCTAACATTTTGTGTCACATTAAACATTAACTTAAACATTTAGAAAGAGGATAATTCTATGAAAAAAATCATAAGATCAT
>JAVXGI010000021.1:0-13775 GCA_036657515.1 Bacilli bacterium | reverse complement strand
ATATAATAAAAAAATTATGAAAATATTTTCATAATTTTTTTATTATGGTATGATAGTTATAAGAGGAAAGCAAATGAACCAAGATAGTGGAAAAAAAGATCGTGTTACTATATATGAAGTCGCAAGATTAAGCGGCGTTTCTTTAGCAACCGTTTCTCGTGTAATGAATGGTTCTGCTTCCGTTTCAAAAGTAACAAAAGATAAAGTACAAGCTGTAATTAAACGTTTAGGATATAAACCAAGTGGACTTGCTCAGGGTCTTGCTACTTCGAAGTCGACAACAATTGCTGTTGTTGTTCCAAGTGCAAACTATGTTTATATTTCTAATTTTATTAATGGAATTCAACTCGTAGCAAGACAACATGGATATAATGTTATGTTATTTTTTACATCACATTCAAATAGTGATGCGCGAGATGTTATTGAAGAAGTTATTAAAGCACATGTTGATGGAGCAATTGTATTTGATGATGAATTATCAAGTGAAGATATTAGAAGTATAAATGATTATAGTGTTCCTGTTATAGTTATTAACCATAAAGTAACGGGAGATCAAGTTGGATGTGTAGTTTTTAATCATCAAGAAGTTCTTGAACAAATTATTAAAGAAAATGCTGAAAAGAATGGCAAAAAAATGACATTTGTTCATATATTAAATGGTGGTCGTCTTGTTAATAGAGTTGAAAGAACATTTATTGAAACGCATCAAGCTTTACTTAAAGAATATGATGTTGTTAATTGTGATGATTCCTATATTCATACTTACGAAGAATTTAAAACTTATTTTACAACCCATAAAACTGGTTATTTTATTGCTTATCGTGATTCAATTTCTGCTTCAATAATTAACGCTGCTCTTGATAGTGGGCTAAGAATTCCTGAAGATGTTGAAGTTATTTCACTTGTTGGAACAAAATATAGTCATATTATAAGACCTAATATTTCTGCTTTATATATCAACTTTTCTGAAGTTGGTAAATGTGCAGTTACAATGCTAGTTTCCTTATTTGATGGAAAATTATCAAATAAAGTAATGGTATTTATTCCAGAATTTATAAAACAAGACACAACAGTAAATTCGCTTTAATGTTTTTTAAATACGCTATATTTTATTTACATCGTTGTTGAATATCTTATTTTTAAATGATAAGATAATTGTGCTGAGATTAAGAAGAAGTATTGATGAATAGAGAAAAGCTGGTTGGTGAAAAGCTAAATCGAGAAATACATCTTAGGAGCATTTTAAGAAATTAAACGTTGGTTGCGTTAAAACTTAATGAGCTAGTATTTATACTAGGAAAAAAGGTGGTACCACGCATAAAGCGTCCTTTATAGAGGTACTTTTTTTATTTTAAGGAGAAGAAAAATGAAAAATATTATTGATGAATTAAACGAAAGAGGTCTAATTAAAGACTTTTCAAATGAAAAAGAATTAAGAGAACTATTTGAAACAAGACAAACTGTTTATTGTGGATTTGATCCATCTGCAGCTTCAATGCATATTGGAAACTTTATAATGATCATGACGTTAATGAGATTTCAACAATATGGTCACAAAGTTATTGCTCTTGCTGGAGGCGCTACTGGAATGATTGGTGATCCAAGTGGAAAATCCAAGGAAAGAAATCTTCAAGATGAATCAACTTTAAAATTCAATACCGATAATATTAAGAATCAATTATCAAAATTTATTGATTTAAGCGATCCTAATAAAGGTATTTTAATTAATAATTATGACTGGCTTAAAGATATTCATATTTTAGATTATCTTAGAGATTTTGGAAAATATTTCAATATTAACTACATGCTTTCAAAAGATATTATTGCTTCACGTCTTGATGCTGGAATTTCATATGCCGAATTTTCTTATATGATTCTTCAATCGATCGACTTCTTACATATCCACGAAACAATGGGATGTAATGTACAAATTGGTGGAAGTGATCAATGGGGCAATCTTACTGCAGGACTTGAATTAATTAGAAAAGTAAAAGGATCTGAAGAAAAAGTTGGAGTAATGACTTTAAAACTTATTACAAGAAGCGATGGTAAAAAGTTCGGAAAGTCCGAAGATGGCGCATTATTTTTAAACGAAAACTTAACTTCGCCTTATAAATTATATCAATTCTTTATTAATTCAAATGACGAAGATGCTGTACATTATTTAAAAGTATTTACGCTTTTACCACTTCCTGAAATTTACGAAATTGAAAAAGAACACTTAGCAAATTTAGGAGCACGTATCGCTCAAAAGAAACTAGCTTTTGAAATAGTCCGTATTGTTCATGGCGAAGAAAAAGCTCTTGAAGCTGTTCAAATGTCGGAAGTATTTTTTACTAATAAATTTGATGAGTTAAACGAAAAACAAATTACGGAATTATTTGCAAACTCAACTCATAGTGTTGAAAAAAATACAAAACTTGAAGATGCATTAATATCAATTGGAGTAGCTAAGTCAAAACGCGAATCTCGTGAATTGATTAATACTTCATCAATTTCACTTAATGGAGAAAAAAATACTAATACCGAAGAATTTTTAACAACAAAGTTGGCATTGTTTGAGAAATATATTGTTCTTAAAAAAGGAAAAAAGAATTATTATTTATTAGAAATAAAATAGAATAGAGAAATGAAACGACCCAATTAGTAAACAACTAATTGGGTTTTATTTTAGGCAAAATAAAAGACCCAATAATGTGAATTATTGGGTCTAATTTTATAGGTGAAGTAATGAATAGATTACAGTAATCTATTGTAGAATTCGATAATTGATGCATCATCGATATCGCCGCAAAGTTCATTTCTTTCTGGCATTCTAACAAATTTTCCGACCATTTTTTCTTTATCAACTTCAACGTAAGCAACAACTAATGGTAATGATTCAAGGGATGCTTTAATTACTTTCATATCTCTTGAAGATTCTTTAACTGCGATTACATCGTTTACTGAGCAAAGGTATGATGGAATATCAACTTTTTTGCCATTAACAGTAATGTGTCCGTGGTTAACTAATTGTCTTGCGCCTTGTCTTGTTGAAGCAAAACCTAAACGGTATGCCATGTTATCAAGTCTTGATTCAAGAATTCTGAAGAATGCCAAACCTGTAACATCTTCTGATTTAAGAGCAATGTGGAACAATCTTCTGAATTGTCTTTCATTAACTCCATAAAGTGTGCGAAGCTTTTGCTTCTCAAGTAATTGTCTTCCGTATTCAGATGTTTTCTTTTTACGGGCATTACCATGTTGTCCTGGGCCATAAGTACGTTTCTTAAGTTCTTTACCAGTTTCGCTGATTGATAAACCTAAACGACGTGACTTTTTCCAAGTAGATCCTGTGTCTCTCATATTATATTTCCTTCCTTTATTGACATGTCAAATAAAGCATAGGTGTGAATTCTATATCCCGGGTGATTTATAACTGTTTTCCCTTATTAAGCTATAAGATACTTACTTCTAGATAAATCGTCGGACGGATATATATTCACATGCTTTTACATGCTTATATATTATACATATTAAAGTTAGACTATTACAAGAAATAATGTAAGATTTTTATGCATAATGATGATATTTATAATATAATAATAATATGAAAATATTTTATATGACTAGATTGTTAGAAACACAAGTAAATGTTCCCGTTATTGTTACATCTATTGTTTGTGGAATAGTAGCTATTGTATGTTTATCCGTTTTATTTTACATCTTTTTTTATAGACCAAATAAGAAAAAAAGATTAATTAAAGAAGTTGAAAGAAAATACCAATACTATCACGCATTATTAAACGCTCAGTGTTTACAAATAATTTCGAGATTAGAAATTATTTCGCACTCAAATTTATTATATTCTTCTTATCATAGTCAATTTCTTAAAAGATATAGAGATATTTCTGATAAAAAAGATAAAGAAATTGAAGATGTTATTTATGAACTTAATGATTTTTTAACAAATAAAAAGAAAAAGAATTTTAAGATTGAATACCAAAAAGTTGTTGCTAGTTTATCTGATTATGTCGCACTTATTAACGATTTAAATGATTCATTAATGAAAATTATTAAACCAGAAGAAGAATGCAGAACGAAAGCTCTTCAAATTAAAGAACACATGATCCAGGTAAGAAAAAAATATTATAACAAAAATAATGATTTTCAAATTTCTATTCCCACTTTTGATAAATTATTTAATAAAATTGATAAAAAATTCAACCAATTCGAAGCTTTTATTGACAGTGCAAGATATGATGAGGCAAGGGAAACAATCGCTCCAATCGATGAAGTATTAAATTTAATTAATAATGTAATTGATAAATTACCACAATTAGCTATCGCCGCTGAAAATGAATTACCAGAAAAATTATCTTCTCTTATTCTTAAATTTGAATCATATGAAGGACAAGATATTCCTTTATTTCATATTTGTACAAAGGATTTATTTGAAAATTATAGAGTTAAAATTGAAGATATTAGAAATGAAGTACGACTCTTAAAAATTGAAGAAGCTAAAAAACATATTGATTATTTAAGTGGGTGTTTTGTCGATATTGAAAATAAAATCAATAAAGAATTTGATGCTAAAGAAGAGTTTGAAAAAAGATTTTCTGGTGTTTACAAAAAAGCAAATAATATTGAAGAAACATTGGTTACACTTTATAACGACATACCAACTATTAGAGATCATTATATTCTTGATGGTTACCATAAAAATTATGATGTAGATCTTAATGCTGAAGCTGATAAACTTGCTATGGCAAAAAGAAAAGTTGAGTCATCAATTCACTGCGCAAACAAGCAACCATTTTCTATTATACTTGAAAAATTAAACGAGCTCGAAACTGAGACATGCACTCTTAATAATATGATCGATTCTTTTAAATCATATGCCTTAACTTTGAAATCCGATTGCTTTAATGCTTATAAATTAGTATTTGCAAGTTTTCAAGATCTTAAGAAAAATGAAGTTCTCTTTAATTCTATGAAGTTTGGCGATTCTGATAAGGAAAAACTTACAAGTTATTTTGCTCGTTCATTTGAATTATTAAATTTAATTTTTGTCACTCTTAAAACAAAACCGATAGATGTTATTGCTATTGATAAAATGGTTTTAGAGTTCAATAATAAATACGATTTAACTACAAGAATGGTAAAAGAGACTGCAGATCTCATAGATAAATGCAATTCGTTATTTAAATCATCTAATAAAATAAGGGATGGAATTAAATCAATTGATGAAGATGTCACACGTGCAGAAACCTTATATTTAGCTGCAAACTATGATGAAGCATATAAAATTCTTTTAAGTTTGGTTGATAAACATAGTGGCATTGAAAGCGAAACCCCAGAAACTGTATGATATATTTAGATAATGCATCAACTACATTTCCTTTCGATGAAGTTCTAGAAACGTATATAAAATATTCGAAAAATAATTTCTTTAATCCTTCAACAATATATAAAGCTGGCAAAAATAATTCTGTTTTAGAAGAAAAAATTAAAAGTAAAATTTTAGAATTTTTAAAGATAAAAAATAAAAAAATTATTTTTACTTCAAGCGCTACTGAAGCTAATAATCTTGCAATTTTTGGTTATCTATTACCAAAAGCTAATAAAGGATATAATATAATTACAACTAACATTGAGCATAAATCTGTTTTCAATGCCTTTAAATTTCTCGAATCTAATGGATTTGAAGTTCGATATTTGCACATAAATAATAACCATCAAATTTCAATTGAAGAATTAAATAGTTTAATTGATAAAAATACAATTTTTTGTTCAGTCATGGCTGTAAATAATGAAACCGGGAATATTTTAAATATAGATGAAGTTAAAAAAACTCTTAATGGAAAACGTATTATTTTTCATAGTGATTTTGCTCAAACGCTGTTTAAAACAAATCTTTCACTATGCTCAATACCTGATATGTTTACAATTTCTTCACATAAAATACACGGTTTAAAATCTATTGCAGCATTAATATATGATGAGAAAATACTATTACAACCACAGATATTGGGCGGTGGACAAGAGTATGGTATTCGTTCTTCAACTGTTGATATTCCATTAATTGCATCGTTTTTTAAAGCAATTGAAATCAATGAAAAAAGATGGTTAAACGACTATAAAATAGTAGAAGAGCTTTATAAATATGCTATTAGTAAATTAAATTCACTTCAGTATATTCTTATAAATTCTTTTAAAGAAAATTATTCTCCATATATACTTAATTTTTCTTTATTGAATGGTGTTAAAGCAAGTGTGGTGCTTGAAGGATTATCAAACAAAGAAATATATGTTTCTTCAATTTCGGCCTGTAGTTCGAAAGGTGAAGAACCATCTTATGTAATATATAATTTGTTTGATGATAAAAATAGAGCTGCGAATGCAATTAGAATTTCATTTTCAAGTTCTAATACAAAAGAAGAAATCGATACGCTAATTAAAGAACTTGATGATATTGTCAAGAAAGGATTATGGGAAACAAAATGAATGAAAAATTTATAATGATTAGATTTGGCGAATTATCAACTAAAGGAAAAAATAAAAAAGACTTTATTGCAATTTTAGCAAGAAATATTAAACACTCGTTAAAAGAATACAATTTAGAATATATTGTTAGACATGATCATATTTATATTAGCAATTTAACAGATGTTAATTTTGATGATATTTGTAATATTTTAAGAGATATTTCTGGCATTCATAGCTTTTCGATTGTTTACAAAATTCCACAAGAACTTGTTGATATAGTTGAGTTCTGCAGTGAATTTGTTAAAACTAAACCTGGAAAAACATTCAAAATAGTTTGCAAAAGAAGCGATAAATCATATCCGCATAGAAGTGAAGAAATTATTAGAGCAGTTGCCACCGCTATCTTAAAAAATCAAAATCTAAAAGTAGATGTGCATAATCCAGATATCAAATTAAATATCGAAGTTAGACAAGATGGCGTATTTGTTTTCTTTGATACATTTTTAGGAGCTGGAGGTTATCCATTAGGAGTTGCAGGAAAAGCATTAATGATGCTTAGTGGCGGAATCGATTCACCAGTTGCCGCTTATTTGCTGATGAAAAGAGGAATTTCGCTAGAATTTATTCATTTCGCATCTCCACCATATACACAAGATGGTGTTATTGATAAACTTACTGATATTTTAAAAATATTAAATAAGTACCAAGCATCCATAAAATTGCACATTGTTCCGTTTACAAAAATTCAAGAAGAAATATACAAAAACAGTGACGAATCATATGCAATCACCATCATGAGAAGACAAATGTACAAGATTGCCTCTATCTATGCCTCGTATCACAAGCTTCTGGCAGTTTGCAATGGAGAATCAATTGGACAAGTGGCTTCACAAACTTTAAATTCCATTAAAGTTATTGATGATCAATGCAGACTTCCAGTTATTAGACCTCTTGCTATTTTTGATAAACTTGAAATTATATCTATCGCAGAAAGAATAGGAACATTTAGTATCTCGATTAGACATTTTGAAGATTGTTGCACAATCTTCAAACCAAAAAATCCAAAAACTTCGCCAAATATTTTAAAAGTAGAAGAATATGAAGCAAAAGTAGATTATCCTGTCCTTGTAAGTGAAGCAATTGAAAATATTAGAACAATTGTTATAAAAGAAGAAGAATTTAGTGTATAAAAAAACTCGTTGTAGAACTTCTACAACGAGTTTTATTTTTGTTATTTACTTAATGCTTTTTTTGAGACTGCAACTAAATCTTGAAAACTTTTTTCATCATTAATTGCGAGTTCGCTTAACATTTTTCTGTTAACTTCAATATTTGCAAGTTTTAAACCATGCATAAACACTGAGTAGGAGATATCATTCATTCTGCATGCAGCGTTGATTCTTCTAATCCAAAGTTTACGATAATCTGATTTTAAATCTTTTCTATTGATGTAGGAATATCTACGTGAACGTAGAACTTGTTCCTTAGCTGTCTTAAAAATTCTATGTTTACTTCCAAAATATCCAGAAGCAGCCTTAACAATTTTTTTACGTCTTAATCTTGTAGCTACGCTATTTTTTACTCTTGCCATTACTTACTTCCTCCTATTTTGTAATAAGCGTCTTAATTCTCTTAAAGTCTGAAATGTGAATCATTGTTGCTTTTCTTAATTGTCTTTTTTGTTTGTGTGTTTTAAATGGAGCTAAGTGTCTTCTTGAGGTATGTGATCTCTTAAGCTTACCGCTTCCTGTAACTTTAATTCTCTTCATGAGAGCTCTTTTGCTTTTCATCTTTGGCATAAAATCTTCCTCCTATTTTTTGATTTTTGGGCCTATAACTGCTGTTATCCATTTTCCATCAAGGATTGGTTCTTTTTCAACCGCACCTAATTCAGATACTTCAGATATAAATTTTTTGATAACTTCTTCGCCAACTTCTTTGTGAGCTAATTGTCTGCCTCTAAATCTAACTCCGACTTTAATTTTGTTTCCATCAGTAAGGATTTCCTTACCTTTTTTAACTTTTGTTTGTAAATCGTTTTCTCCAATTTGTGGAGTAAGTTGAATTTCTTTAAGTTCGACAATTTTTTGGTTCTTTTTAGCTTCTTTTGCCTTTTTTTGAGCTTGGAAGTGAAATTTACCATAGTCTACAATTTTGCAGACTGGTGGAGTTGCGGTTGGAGCAACGCATAGAAGATCTAAATCGAATTCATATGCCTTTTCAATAGCTGCCCTTCTACCCATGACACCAAGTTGCTGACCATCTGGTCCGATGACTAAAACTTGTGGAAATCTAATTGATTCATTAACAAGATCGTCGCCATTTTTGTTTGGCCTATCTTTTGGACCAAATTGATAATTACCTATAATATATACCTCCTGAGTAAAATAAAATGAGCACGTTAGATAACGCGCTCATTTAAAGATTTTTTTACATTTCTTTGTAGTTTATCTAACCAATTAATTCGAGATTAATCTGGTGTTAAGCGAGCGCCTAAACTTTCTACGTATTCAATTACATTAATAATTATACATGGCTACGTAATAATTGCAAGATAAAGTTAATAAAATATTATTTTCTGTTCCAAGGTAATGTTTGATTTTTAATATCTTTCGAAATTAACTTAATAAAGTCGGATTTACTAATAGTTAATTGTTCAGTTGTTCCTAATAAACGATAGGTAACGAGATTTTCATCTTTTTCTTTATCGCCAACAACTATGGTATAAGGAATCTTATTTATTTGGCTATTTCTAAGTCTAAAACCTAGTTTTTCATTAGCTTCATCAAGTTTTACTCTAAATCCATGTTTAAGTAAATCTTTAACAAGTTTTTTAGCATAATCTAAATGATACTGGTTGTTAACTGGTAAAACTGAGATTTGAACAGGAGCTAACCAGGTTGGGAAGGCTCCGCCAAAATGTTCGGTAATAATGCCAATAAATCTTTCAACTGAACCAAGAACTGCTCTGTGAATCATGATTGGACGAACTTTTTGGCCGTTTTCATCAATGTAAGATAAATCAAATCTAACAGGTAAATTCATATCAAGTTGAATAGTTCCACATTGCCAAATTCTATTCATAGAATCTTTTAATTTGAAGTCAAGTTTAGGGCCATAGAATGCTCCATCTCCAGGATTAATAATAAAATCATGTTTAGATTTTTTACAAGCTTCTTTTAAAATTCTTTCAGATTCATTCCGCACTTCGATATCACCAATACTATTTTCAGGTCTAGTGGATAATTCGATATGGTAATTAAGACCGAAAGTAGAATATATATCATCATATAATTTAATTAAATGTCTAATTTCTGAAACTAATTGATCTTTTCTAATAAAAGTATGTGCATCATCTTGAGTAAAGGATCTTACTCTAAATAAACCATTTAATGCTCCAGAAGCCTCGTTTCTATGAACTAAACCTAATTCTGCATAACGTAATGGTAAATCTTTATAAGAATGTAAATCATTTTTATAAACAAGAATGCTACCAGGACAGTTCATTGGTTTAATAGCAAATTCCTTCTTATCTACCTTAGAAGTATACATATTTTCTTTATAATGACTCCAGTGGCCAGAAGTAATCCATAATTCCTTGCTAAGCATTATTGGAGTTTGAATAACCATATAATCATGTGCAATATGATATTTTAGCCACCAAGAAGTTAATTCATTTTTAAGAATAGTTCCATTAGGTAAAAAGAATGGGAATCCAGGACCATAATCGCTAAGCATAAATAATCCTAATTCTTTTCCGAGTTTTTTATGATCTCTTAATTTTCTTTCTTCAAGCATTTTTAGATGATTTTCTAAATCTTCAAGAGTAAAGAAAGAAACGCCGTATATTCTTGTTAGTTGTTTATTTTTGACATCACCTCTCCAATAAGCACCAGCTAAATTTAACAATTTAAAATGTTTAATGTAAGAAGTAGAAGGAACGTGAGTTCCAAAACAAAGATCTACAAAATTTCCTTGTGTATAAGTTGAAATTGGTTCATTAGTATCAAGGCCATTAATTAATTCAATTTTATATGGATCGGCGGCAAAAATTTCAAGGGCTTCTTGTTTAGAAACGATTTTTCTAATAAATTTCTCACCGTTTTTTGAGAATTTCATCATTTCCTTTTCAATTTTTGCTAAGTCTTCTTCCTTAAGTTTGTAATCTCCGAAGTCAACATCGTAATAATATCCTTCTTCAATAGATGGACCAAAACCAAGTTTTGCATTAGGAAATAAACTCATTATTGCCTCAGCCATAAGATGTGAAGTTGAATGGTTTAAAATAGCAAAAGCTTCTTTTGAAGTTGGAACAATAAATTCAACTTCACAATCTTTTAAAATCATTTCTCCCATGTCATATATTTTATCTTTGATTTTAAAACCAATGGCTTCTTTTGCAAGAGCTGCATCAATGGTTTTTGCTAAAACGAATCCGTTTATTTGTTCGTTAAATGCATATTTTTTACCTTTTACTTTGATTTCCATAATTTTCTCCTTTTGTTTTTAAATAAAAAACCCTTATGTTTAAAAAAACATAAGGGCGCATTACCGTGTTACCACCTTAATTTCAGCAATATTGCTGACACTTAATTATGCATTAACGCTGCTAACGTTCTAGTTTTATAGAAATGCTCCAAAGTAGTTTCTATTAAGATTCATTAAGAACTTTCACCAACCGTTCTCTCTCTATAAATTTCACTTAATAGACGTGTCTTTATCTACGCAATATTATTATAGTATATTAATTTATCATTACAACAAAAAATGCTTGGTTATATTATTAAATATCTTTTAAGGTTGGAGCGTAAACAATTCTCATGAAGTTGGTGTTTCCACTACCAGTTGGTGTTCCACCTGCGACTATAACAGGAGATCCAGCAGGTATCTTATAATCTAAGGATTTAAGAACAGCAAGAACTTCCATTTCTTCAATAAAATTAGGCATTTGTGGTGAACGAATATATGTGGCATAAACACCCCAATATAAACCACATAGATTTGCTGTTTTTTTAGATTTTGTAATTGTAACAATTGGACAGCATGGTCTAGCTTTTGAAATTCTCATAGCTGTATTTCCTGTTTCAGTAAAGCAAACAATTAATTTTGCTCCAATAAGAAGAGCAGTATTAGCAATTGAATTGGCAATGGCATCGTTGTTATTCTTTAATGATGTTTCATAAGCTTCTTGTGCTAATTTCTCATAATCGAGATATTTTTCCATTTTTGCAGCGATTTTTGCTTGCATTTGTACAGCTTCAACTGGATATAATCCACTTGCTGTTTCACCGCTTAACATAACGCAATCAGAAGATTCGTTTACTGCTGTAGCTACGTCACTAACTTCTGCTCTAGTTGGATTTGGATTTGAAACCATAGAATCTAACATTTGAGTGGCAGTTATAACAGGTTTACCAGCATCACGACATTTTTTAATAAGTGTACGTTGAACTATTGGAACGTCTTCAGCAGGAATTTCAACTCCTAAATCTCCACGTGCAACCATAATTGCATCAGAGACATTAATAATTTCATCAATTACTTTTAGAGATTCTTGATTTTCGATTTTTGAAATAATTTTAATATTTGCATGGCCATTATCTGTTAATATTTTTCTAATCTCAAGAACATCTTCAGGATTTCTGATAAAAGAAGCGGCAATGAAGTCGACATCTTGTTGGCATCCAAATATTAGATCATTACGATCTTTTTCTGAAATAAAAGGCATTGATAAGTGAACACCTGGAATATTAACGCCACGTCTATCTTTAATAGTATGGGTATTTTGAGCTTCACAAATCAATTCTTTATTTGCTGAATCTTTTTCTATAACAATTAAGGAAAGTTTTCCATCATCAAGTTTAATAAAGTCTCCAACTTTTAAATCGTCATATAACATATCAAAAGTTACACTAAATTTTTGAGCAGTTCCTAAAACTTCTTTCATAGAAACTCTAATAATTGATTTATCAAGTATTGTAGCAGAGCCATTTAAGAAAGAATGAGTTCTAATTTCAGGACCTTTTGTGTCAAGAATTATTGGAATACATACTTTTTGATCTTCTTCAACACGATGAAGAAGAGCTATTTTTCTAGCGTGTTCATCATAGGAACCGTGTGAGAAATTGATTCTCATACAAGCCATGCCAGCGTGTACTAATTTTGTTAAAGTTTCATAGTTGTCACTAGCTGGACCAATCGTGCATACAATTTTAGTATTTTTTGTTGTATTGAACATATTTTTACCATCCTTAATTAATTAATGTGATCGACAATATCTAATAATTCTTTAGAAGATTCATTTTTAAAACTTAGAGCTTCAGTAATGTTACGATGTACAATTTTATTATCTTTTAATCCGACACAAACACCAGTAATTCCATCGTTTATTAAATTAACTGCGTAATATCCCATTCTTGTGGCATTAACTCTTTCCATTGCTGTTGGAGTTCCACCTCTTTGAATATGACCAAGAACTGTTAAACGTGTATCCCAACCAGTATTATTTGTAATATCGGTAATCAAAGCATTTACATCAATTAGTTTTTCAGAAACTATAACAAGTGCAAAATTTTGACCATTTTCTTTTTTTGATTTTAATATTTTACATACTTCAGAAGAAGATAACATGTGATTGCGCGAAATGAGGACATCAGCACCTTCTGCAATAGATGAATAGATTGAAAGATCATCGCATTCATTTCCCATTACTTCAACTACCATGCATCTTGAATGAGATCTGCCTGTATCTTTTATTTGATCAATTGCATTAACAATTGTATTTAAAGAAGTATCAAATCCAATTGTGAAATCGCTTGAGGCGATATCATTATCAATTGTTCCTGGAATAGCTACACAGCAAATTCCGAGATCACTTAATCCAAGTGCTCCTCGATATGATCCATCTCCACCAATTACTACAAGTGCATTAATTCCAAGTTCTTTTAAATTTAAAGCTGCTTGTTGTCTAACTTCAAGTTTTTTAAATTCAGGTAAACGAGCAGTTCTAATTATTGTGCCACCACGTGATGATATTTCATCAACAATTTCCTTATTTAATTGCTTAATATTTTTGTCTAAAAGACCTTTATAACCATCATAAATTGCAAATACTTCGAAGCCTTTATTAATTGCTGCATAGGTAATTGCTCTGATTGCTGCATTCATTCCTGGAGAATCACCACCAGATGTTAAGATACCGATTTTAATGCTCATAAATCTCCTCCATTATATACATTATTATCTTAGCATTTAATCAAATAAAAGTATTTATATATTTAACAAAATGAGTGAAAAAACGACCTATT
>JAVXGI010000020.1:0-14170 GCA_036657515.1 Bacilli bacterium | reverse complement strand
TATAAAAAAATGTTCAATTAATATATATATTAATATTTGATAACTTCAAGTTTTATGTTAATATATAAAAGCATTTTAAATTAAGTTAATTAATTAAGGAGATATCTATATATGAAATTTATTCTTACACCTTTTGTCAAGTTCTGGAACTGGATTAAAGAAACCGCTTGGATTCAACCTTTACTCATTGTCGGCATCGTCTTTGCTGTTATCTTCTCTCTTTCTCCAATTATTGGTGCAATTCAAGGTACTAAAACCGATGAAAACTCCACTGTAGCATTCTATGAAGGATACAAAGCTTCTCTTGAAGGAATCATTACTACTAAAGAAGACAAATCCAATGCTGGACAATTATTTGCAAACATGATCGCTGCTTCAACCGAAACAGGAGCTAAACACGACGAAGCTGTTAAAAAATTACCAGCTGAAAAATTCTTCTTAACCTTTGTTAAAAAAGATTGCACAGGTTGTACTGAAGCTAAAAAAGGATTTGATATTTTACAAAAGAATTGGAATAACGATTATTATGTTCCAGTAGATAAAGCTCCATTTAAAATGGTTACCATCTTCGTTGATGAAGCCGTTACTGATGCCACTACAAAAAATACTGGATTTGATGCTTTACTTACTAAATATTGCAACTTCTTCGAAATTGCTTCTTCTAATATCAATGACACTCCATATTTCTTAAATGGAAAAATCGATGCTTCCTCATTAGGAATCTTCGAAAGTGCTGATAGCGCTGCCTTCCTTTCTCCAACAATCTGCTTAATAGATTATACAAACACTGGAAGTAATGGTGTTTCTGAATTAATGTTTAACGTCCCAGGACAAAAAGGCGAAACAGGTGATAATGCAAAAGCAAGAACACTTATTGATTGTTGGAATGGAACAGGCGACTTTAAATTAAGTAATCAATAGGACATATGTCTTACATTATAAACAAAACAAATATTAGTAATATCGAGATTATAACCTCCACGAGAACTGGAGGCTTTTCTTCTTCTCCATATTTATCTAATAATATGTCATATAACGTTGGCGACAACGCTAATGATGTTGAAAAAAATAGAGCCCAGTTCTTAAAAGAAACCAATATTTTAGGTTATAATCTCGTCGTTTCAAAACAAAGAAACACTGATGTTGTTCTTAAAATCGATAATATAACTGATGATCGTGAAGGCGATTCTATTTATACTGCTAATAAAGATCTTGCATTAGCATTAATTCATTCAGATCATGCACCTATCTTTATTTATATAAAGAATAGCGATATTATTTGTGCAATCCACGCTACTCGTTTAAATACATTATCTTTAATAACTGAAAAAACAATTCATCTATTACTTAAGAAAGAAAAATGCAATGCCAACGACATTTACGTTTTCTTTGGTCCTGGTAGATCGCTATCTCATACTCAACTTGATGAGAAACTTATTACTAAAATTAAAAATTTAGGATATGAAAGTGCCATTAAACAAGTTGAAGATGCAAGTTATCTTGATATTAATGAAATGAATTATCTTCAACTTGTTAAAACAGGCGTCGCACAAGACCATATCACAACCTCAGAATATGATACATCAAAAAATACCGACCTCTTCTTTTCTCAAATTGAAGAAGGCGTAACTGGACGCATGATATCTTTTATTAGATTTAAAAACTAAATATTATATTTTCTTTTATACATTGCTAAAACAGACTGAGGAACAAGTGCAGAAATATCTACCTTGTTCCTTTTTAATTCATCAATTGTTGATGATGAAATAAAGTTTAATTCTTGATGAGACATAAAAAATACACAATCAATCTCATTATTTATATATTCATTAGCAGCAGCAATTTGAAATTCAAATTCAAAGTCCGATACTGCACGTAACCCACGAATTAAATGCGTGGCATTAATACTTTTTGCATAATTTAATGTAAGTCCATCATATGCTTCTACACTTACATTTGGTAAATCACTTGTTGCTTCTTTAATCATTTCTACTCTTTCACTAGCAGTAAATCTGCTACCTTTAGCAGGATTTACTGCAACTAAAATTGTGATTTTATCGAAAACTTTTAAAGCACGGCGTAAAATATCTAAATGTCCATTAGTAATAGGATCAAAACTTCCTGGATAAATTGCAGTTTTCATAGGTTATCTCCTTAATATGTATACAAGACTATATCCATATTTATATTCTTTTATCTTACTAAAGTTATATTTACTAAAGTCTCTTTTAACATTAGTTTCAATAACTAGTATTCCTAGTTTACTTAATAGTGAGTTATCTAACATATAATTAATAATAAAATCATAACAATCAAGTGCGTATGGCGGATCAAGAAATACGATATCAAAGACAAGATTTTCTTCTTTATATTTTGCTAGAGCTTCAACGTAATCAAGCTTTGTAATTTTACAGTTTTCAATTTTTAATGACCTGATATTTTCGCTAATAATCTTATATGAGTTCGCATTAACTTCATTAAAAATTGAAAAGCTTGATCCACGAGACAAACTTTCTATTCCATAAGCGCCAGACCCAGCAAATAAATCTAAAACCTTACTATTTCTTATGTTGTCGGTTAAAGCACTAAAAATTCCTTCTCTACAAGAAGATTTAGTTGGACGTGTCACATCTTCGCTTGGAGTAGCAATTACTCTGCTTCTAAATGTTCCGCCGATTATTTTAATCATATTTTTATTCCTACATTAAATGGTTCAATTATCTTCAGATTAAAATAATCGAATATGTCTTTATACTCACGATATGCAGCGTAATATGAAATAACTAGTGTATTATTTTCTAAATTTAACTTAGCTTTTTCAAAGTTATTTTTAGTATTTTCTATCTCTCCAAGATGTAAATTAATTGCATCACTATATGCTTTGGCTTCAGTTGCAACAATACTAGAAAGTATATTAACTTCTTTATTTAGACTAATTTCATTATCTAAAAAATCTAATGAATCTTTTTCATTAGAAAGGGCGATATCATCTTTTAATTTAAATAATTTTTCAATTAATTCTTTTTCCATAATTTATTAATACAAAATGTCTCTTAAATATTATATCATTAATACATGGAAAAATTATTTAAAATAACGAAAGATACCAAAAAGTCAATTCGCATGAAAAGCAAACCATTATCACTACCTTTAAGTGATGAATTAACTGAACTAGGTATTGAAATGCTAAATTATATTAAAGCATCTCAAGATGAAGATTATTGTTTTGAAAACAATATTAGATCAGGAGTAGGACTTGCTGCTCCACAAATTGGAAGAAATATTAATCTTATTGCTATTTATTTAGAAGTAGAGAATGGTGAACCTTATCAATATGTTTTAGCTAATCCTCGTATAATAGAAGAAAGTGTTCAACTTATTGCATTAGAACATGGTGAAGGATGCTTATCTGTTGAAGGAGAACATAAAGGAATAGTATATCGTCATAACAAAATTAAAGTTACTGCCTATGACGTATTAGCAAAAAAGAATGTGGAAATATCCGCTACGGGAATGATATCAATTGTTCTCCAACATGAAATCGATCATCTTTCAGGAATATTATTTTACGACAGAATCAACAAATTAGAACAAGGCATTAAAGAAGGCACCATCCTTCTTTAATGCCTTTTCTTTAAAAAAACGGATTATTTGTTATTTTTTTGTCAATATAAAATTAGTAGTAGTAAAAATATATAGTGCTATAATGAAATTATGAAAGAGAAAAGTACTAGATACCCATTAAGTAGTGGACGTAAATTTTTAAGAGGATTAGGCAAATTTTTATTTGTAATTGCTGTTATTTTGCTTATTGGTTCTTCTGCATTAATAGGATTTCCTTTACTTCAGTTTGCATATTATATATTTGCTGCAATAATCACTGTTTTTGCTTATCTTATTGCTATTTTAACATTAATTATATTTTTTGCTCCGTCATCAATTAATTCTTTTGTTACAAATATATTTGGCAATCCTACAGAAGCGTATAAAATTGTTGTAGAATTTGAAATAAATTATAATCTCTATATAATTTTAGGAATATTTCTTCTTTTATTAATTTCGATGTTATGTATATATTACAGTAAACCAACAAGAAAAAATAAAAAGAAAATGAAATCTATTATTATTGCCTTAGTATTTGCTGGTGTTTTATTTATATTACATTTCTTTGTACCTTTAGTTGCGCCCATTTTTATTAACTTATAACAAATAACTATAAAGAGGAGAAAACAATGATTATTGAAGTAAAACATAGACCGATATTACATCCAACAAAATATATGATAACTAATGCAAGTACACATGAATTATTATATTTTGCTAATGGTTTCTATTTTAATTGTCATCGTAAATTAGCTTTTAAAGATAAAAGTGGACAGCTAATTGCAACAGGATATAAATATAATGGAAATAAATACGGAGTTTTTAACGCTAATGAAAACGAATTATTCTATTTTGAAAAAATAAGAAATTATGAGCAGAAATTTTTAATTGAATCTGATGTTTGCTCTCTTATTATTAATATTGATGATAAATTAAAATGGTCTATTTATAAAGATGTTGAACTTATTGCCACTGTTGAAAAAGGATTCTTTTTCTTTAAAACCATATATAGGATTAATGTAAAAGATGATAACGATATTGCTCTTGCAGCACTTATTATGACCATTGTTGATCATCTATATCGTAAATATGACTATAATAACTATAGTATTTAAAGAAATTCAGTTTAACATCGAAGCTAACCTTAATTATTAATATATTTTGCTTATTTTTATAAATAATTATAATATATAAAGAAGGTTGCCAATTTGCAAAAACAAATATAACTTATTAATATTTTTATGTATTAATAATTATATATAAAAAAGGAGATAAATTATGGAGCTAAAAGTAATTCGTAGACTATTTGTTATTCCAGCAAGAATAATTGTTAAAGAACAAGAAACAAAAGAAATTTTTTACTATGGAAGACGTAAATTTTTTACAGTAACAGACAAAATTAAAATTAAAAATGCTGAAAAAGAAAAAATACTGCTTATTAAGAAATCATATATGAAAATTCCTGCTTATAGAGAAATATTCGATCTTGAAAACAAGCATGAACCAAAATATATTATTAAATATAAACCATTATCATGGTTAGAAATACATGTAGATACCTCTGATGGTGAAATTGTAGGTAAAATGGTTAGTCCTATGAATTTTGAAATCGTTAAAAATGAGCAATTAATTGGAAAAATTCATTTTGATTTCCACATATTTAGACATGCTTTAACTCTTGAAGTTTTTGATGAAAAAGAACTAGAAATTCTCTCATTAATTGGAATTTGCCTAGAACGTAGCCATATTAATGTTAATGAGTATTTCAATTAACTCTTTATTTATTTTTCATTTTCTTATTTTCCAAAAAAAGAACAAATTATTTGAACAAATTTGTTCTTTTTTTATTTTTTTAAAACATATTATTATCATTCTTTTGATAAATAATATATAATGTAGATACAAAAATGTTTATATATACTATCATTTTTTCAAAATAGGGAGTTTTTTATGCAGACAAACGATAATAAGATATTATCTAGTCCTTTAAAGATTTATGCACTTGGTGGATTAGAAGAAGTTGGAAAAAATACATATGTGGTTGAAAGTGATAATCACTTAATCATAATAGACGCTGGAGTTAGATTTCCTGAAGAAAATCTAGTAGGTGTTGATTACGTTGTGCCAGATTATACACAACTTAAAAACAATCAAGGAAAAATCAGGGCTCTTTTTATTACCCATGGTCATGAAGATCATATTGGTGGTATTCCTTTTTTAATTCAATCAATTAATATACCAGTAATTTATGCTCCACGCCTTGCGGCAGCATTAATTAGAAATAAACTTGAAGAACATCGTATTAAAGATAAAGTTAAAATAGTTGAATATGAAGAAAACGATATTATTACCGCTGGAGATTTTACGGTATCATTTTTTAGAGTTACCCACTCAATTCCTGATTCATATGGAATTGTAGTTGATCATAAAAACGGTAGAATCGTTACGACAGGTGACTTTAAGATAGATCTTACCCCAGTAGGACCAGATATTAACCTTAGAAAAATAGCAAGAATTGGTGAAGAAGGTGTTGATCTTTTATTAGCTGATTCTACTAACGCTGATAAAGAAGGCTATACTCCAAGTGAAAAGAACGTTGTAAGTTCTATTAACGAAATATTTTCGAAAGCCACTGGAAGATTAATTGTCTCTACTTTCTCAAGTAACATCAGTAGAATTCAACAAATCGTTGATGCTGCTGTAAAATTTAAACGTAAACTTGCCATTATTGGCCGTAGTATGGAAAATGTTACCACCTTTGCTCGCAAATATGGCTACGTTTCTATTCCAGATAGTTCAGTAATTGATATCGCAGATATCAGTTCATATAGACCAAACGAAATTCTGGTGCTTTGCACCGGTTCACAAGGTGAACCAATGGCAGCATTATCGCGTATTGCTAATGCTGACCATCGTTATTTACATATTCAACCTGGAGATACAGTTGTTTTCTCTTCTTCTCCTATTCCTGGAAATACGGTTGGTATTAATAGAGTTGTAAATACTCTTACAAGATGTGGAGCAGAGGTTATTACTAATTCATTATTTAGTGATATTCATAGCTCGGGCCATCCAGCTAAACAAGAATTACGTTTAATGCTTAAATTAATGAATCCTAAATATTTTATGCCAGCACATGGTGAGTTTTATATGTTAAAGTCTCATGCTAATTTAGCTATCTCTTTAGGAATGCCAAAAGAAAATACCTTTATTTGTGCAAATGGTGATGTTTTATTATTACAAAATCATAAAGTAAGAGAAGGAATCAAAGTTCAAGCTGATGATATATTTATTGATGGAAATGATATTAATGGAATTAATACTGCCATTATTAGAGATAGAAGAATCTTAAAAGAAGATGGTATGGTTGAAGTTCTTGTTGCAATTGATGCTAAAAACAATAAACTTTTAACTCCACCCGTTATTAAAACATTAGGTTTTGTTGCAGATGGAGCTTATAAAAACCATCTTATTCGTCATGCCTCTGCTCAAGTTCAAGAATCACTTGAATCACTAATGGCAACTGGTAAAGTTACATTTGGTGATATTAAAAATAACATTAAATCAGTTTCTTCTAAATATTTCTTTAGAAAAACCCAACGTAATCCAATGATAATTCCAGTTATCATGAATAAAAACCAATAACATGATCATTCTTGCCTCAACTAGTCCAAGAAGAAGTACTATTTTATCAATGATTGTTGATAAATTTATTGTCATGGAACCAACAGTAAATGAAGAAGAACTTCGTTATCTTTCTCCTTCAACCATGACTAAAAATTTATCTAAATTAAAAGCATATAGCATACCTTCTGTTTCTCAAAATGACGTTATTATCGCCTGCGATACCATCGTAATTTTTAATGATGAAATATTTGAAAAACCTAAATCCGCTCTTGAAGCTCAATCTATGCTTACAAGATTAAGTAATAATACTCATATTGTTTTAACAAGCTACACAATACTTTATGGTATGGTAGAGATAAATAAAACAATTAAAACTTATGTAACATTTAATGAATTAAGCAAAGAATTAATAGCTGATTATGTTGCTAGTAAATTATGGGTTGGTAAAGCTGGAGGATATGGAATCCAAGATAAAAAATATGATTTAGTAAATCATATTTCTGGATCATATTTTAATGTAATGGGTTTTCCTCTTGAAGAAATTAAGAAGGATTTGAAATCACTTCTTATTATATAAAAAGGCATTATAAATTCCATAAGGATCAGCAACTGTAAAATAGACAGTATTTTCAGCGATTTCAAATCCTTCGATAAAAGGCGCACTTTCAATGCAGTTATCTTTTACTAGTAAGGGATCTAAAACATTAAAAACAAGTTTGGCGTCTTCTACTACAAACTTCGAAATATTATTTACGCCACCTAAAATAATAACAAGTAAATCATAATTAATTTTATCTGCTAGTTGCTTTTGATCTTTTTTAGTTACCTTGGTATTCTTTACAAAATGTCCAACAAAATAGACAATTACAGCAAGAACAAAGCAACTAACAGTAACTGCTATAATCGTATATATTTGATTAATATCTATTTCTAAAATCATTTATTTGTATTCCTTTATTTTTTATTAAATTTATTGTATCATAAATCATATAAAAGAGGTTGAATTTTATGGCAACAAACATTGAAATCGAAGCAAAAGTTCTCATTAACGAAAAAGAATATGAAATAGTGGCTAAACACTTTACTAAACAAGCAGAAGCATATTATTTTCAAACGAATTACTACATAGATACCAAAGATTTTGCTCTAAGAACTAAAGGTATTGGTTTAAGAATTAGACAAAGAGAAGATAAATACGTTATCACTCTTAAAACTCCAATGAGCGAAGGTTTACTTGAAAAAACTGAACCAATTAGTCAAAAAGAATATGAACTTATGGCTGAAAAAGGTATTTTTCCTGAAACAAAAATTAGATTATTCTTATTAATGATGGAAATTGAAGTTGAAAAACTCGAAATCCTTGCATCACTAACCACCGAAAGAATCGACGTTCATTTTGAATCTGGTTTATTTTCAATCGATAAAAATACATACGCCGGTCTTGTTGACTATGAACTTGAAAAAGAAGGCAACAACTTAGCAGAAGCTGAAGCAGATCTTGAAAGAATTTGTGAAGAATGTCATGTCTCTTATAAATTAAATCACGTCAGTAAAGCTGCTCGTACCCTTAATTTATTAAAGAAATAGCAATTAGTAGTTTATTAGTACATATAAAAAGCACGATTTTATCAAATAAAATCGTGCTTATTTTATATTTCCATCAATATCTAACAAATGTGGGCAATTATTATAGTTTTCACAAGATTCTGGACTACAAGTTTTTCGAGCTATTTTATAAGCAGCTGGAATAAACATTGATATATCTTCATCGTTATAACCGACTTGAATTTTTTTATCATCAACAATGATTGGACGTTTTAAGACGGTTGGATTTTTCTTTAAGAATGTTACTAGTTCAGAAAGTTTCATATCTTCAAAATCAATATGTTGTTCTTTTACTATCTTACTTCTTTCAGAAATAATATCAGCAGTTCCGTTTTCAGATTTTCTTAAAATTTCTTGAATATCTTCCGCGTTTAAAGAAGGAGAGAATATACTCTTTTCTTCATATGGAATGTGTTGTTCATCAAACCACTTTTTTACTTTTCTACAACTAGAACAACTAGGACTGGTATAAATCTTTATCATTGTTTGCCTCATTACCATTATATAGCATTAATGGACAAAATTATATAGATTATTATATTGAAAACGCTAAATATATCTTATAATATACATATATGAAAAAAACAGCATTAACCGGTATAAAACCAACCGGTAAATTAACACTTGGTAATTATATTGGAGTCCTTAGAAACTTAAAACAATTTCAAGAAGAAAACGATTGTTATATATTTATCGCAGATATTCACGCATTAACGCTACCAATTGATCCAGTTGAGCTTCGTAATAACAGTAAAGATATTGCTGCATTTTATTTAGCATCTGGACTTGACACTGCTAAGTGTCATATCTTTTTACAGTCCATGGTAAGTGAACATAGTGAACTTGATACCATCATGGTTAACTACTTATATATGGGTGAATTATCCCGTATGACTCAGTTTAAAGAAATATCTAAAAACTTAAATAATAACGCTATTGGACTTGGTGTATTTACTTATCCAGTCCTTATGGCCTGCGATATCTTATTATATAACGCTGATATTGTTCCAGTTGGTGAAGACCAAGTCCAACACGTAGAAATCACTCGTGAACTTGTTCATAGATTTAATAATAGATATGGCGATATCTTAAAAGAACCTAATGCAGTTGTAGGTACAACAGGAAAACGTATTATGTCCTTATCTGATCCTACTCATAAAATGTCTAAATCTGATCCAAAAGGTGATATATTCTTAAAAGATGATGAAAAAACTATAAGAAAGAAAATTATGTCTGCTACTACCGATAGTGGAGATACAATAGTTTACGATAAAGATAACAAACCAGGTATTTCTAATTTATTAATGATTTATGCTTCTTTAAAAGATATAACCATTGCTGATGCAGAAGAAACATTTAAAGATCTCCATCAATATGGTCCTTTTAAAAAAGCTGTTGCTGATGCCGTTGTTGAAGAATTAATACCTTTCCAAGCTAGATATCGCAGTATACTTGCATCCTCTCTTGTTGATGATGCTTTAAATAAAGGCGCAGCTGAAGCAAAAGCTATTGCTCAAGTAACTCTTCAAAAAGTTAGAAAAGCTGTAGGATTATATGAAACAACTAAATGAGAAAAAACTAATAGCTTTTGATTTAGATGGCACTTTATTAACTGATAAAAAAACAATTCTTTATGCTACAAAACAATATATTAGACACGCACAAAAAAATAATATTTTTGTTGTGCTTAGTAGTGGCCGTCCTTTTAGAGCCATGGAAAAATATTATAAACAACTAAAATTAAACACGCCAATGATTTGCTATAACGGCGCTTACGTTATCGACCCAAATACTAAAAAAGTATATACTGAACGTCTATTTAATCGCAAAATAATTCTTGATATATATAACACGATACCAAAAGATATCTTACTTTCAGCAATGTCTGAAGACAATTTTAATATTTGGGTCGACGAAAACGATGAGTTTTTATCTTTCTTCTATCTTAAAAAAGGTATGACTGTGCATAAAGGAAATTTTGATGCGACGCTTGATAAAGACGTACTTACTTTCATTATGAAATATGTTGATACCCCAAATAATAGAGCAACAATTAAACGCATCGTCACAAAATTTCCTACAATTGATGTCAGGTTTTGGACCTGCCACAATTATTGTGAAGTTTATTTTAAAGATATTAATAAACACGTTGCCATTAAAAATGTTGCTAAGCGCTTAGGAATTAAAGATTCTAATATTTATGCGTTTGGAGACAACGACAATGATGTTGAAATGATTTCAGGTTGTGCAAATGGCGTTGCAATGGCAAATTCTCCTCAATTTGTTAAAGACCTTACTAAAAATGTTACAAAAAAAGACAACAACCATAATGGTGCTGTCTCTTATTTAATAGATAATAATATTCGTTAATCTTCAATTTTAATGCCGTATCTAGAAATAAAATCATTATACAATCTTTTACCATACTCTTCAGCATCTTCGTTTGAAGAAGAAACTGCTTCAACATATATTTTACATTTAGGTTCAGTTCCTGAAGGTCTTATTGCAAGAGATGAACCATCAGCAAGATAATACTTAATTAAATTAGAAGGTCCTAATTCAATTGGTTTTATTTCACCTTTTTCATATGATTTTTGTTCTAAATAGTCATTTGTTTTAATAACTACAGTTCCACATAAATCTGCTAAAGGATTCTTTCTAACGTTATCAAGAATTGCTAACATTTCTTCTTTTCCAGCGCTTCCTTTAAAGAAAATACTATAAGTTACATTGTTGTGGAATCCAAACATGTCTTGGATCTTATTATATTCTTCATCAAGTGTAAGGTTATTAAGTTTATAAAATAATGCCATCTCACTATAAAGTAATATAGCTTGAATACCATCTTTATCTCTTACAAATGGCGAAATTAAGCAACCATATGATTCTTCATATCCAAATTCAAATTCTGGTCCTTTATGAGTCTCGTTATAATGAATTCTATCTCCAATATATTTAAATCCTGTTAAGAATTGTTCAGTCTTAACTCCATAACTAGTAGCAATCTTTTCTCCTAAAGATGAGGTAACAACGGTATTATACATAACACCATTTGAATTAAGCATTCCTAATCTTTCACGTTCTTGGAAAATATAGTTTGCAAGTAAACATGCAGCTTCATTTCCCGTATAAATACGGTAATCTCCATTACGCATTCTAGCTCCAAGTCCAACTCTATCGCCATCTGGATCAGTTACACAAATTAAATCTGCATTTATTTTACGTGCATAATCAAGAGCTGCAATATAACATCTTGGATCTTCAGGGTTTGGAGTAAGTGTGCCGCTAAACGTTGGATCCGGTGCACATTGTGAAAGCACTGGAAAGACTTCATAACCACACTTTTTAAATATTCTAATAGCGTTAATAAATGAAGTACCATGTTGAGGAGAATAGACTATTTTGAAGTCTTTCTTGCTCAAATTAGTATTAATTTGAATAGATTTAATAAGATTTACATATTCATGGTCAACTTGATAATCTAAAATTACAAATTCACCTGGATTTTTATATTCTTTGATAACACAATCAATTTCTGCAGGCATTCCATTAATTATCTTAATTAATTCTTTAATTTTAGCTGGAACAAGTTGACAACCTGTTTCATCATAAACTTTATAACCGTTATATTCTTTTGGGTTATGTGATGCGGTAATCATAATTCCACCACAAGCTCTTTTAAATCTTACAGCAAAAGATAATTCAGGAGTTGGACGAAGTGAGTCAAAAATAAAGGCTCTAAAACCCATTTTATTTAAAACACTTGCACATTCAAAAGTAAATTCACGAGACATATATCTATTATCGTGAGATATTACTACTCCTCTTTCCATGGCATCACGGAATTTTGAAGAAAGATACGTTGCATAAGCAATAGTAGCTTTTCTAATTGTATAAACATTTATTCTGTTGCTACCAGGTCCAAGAAGTCCTCTCATTCCAGCAGTTCCAAAGTCAATATTAGTGTAAAATGCATCATCAATATCTTCAGGAGACATTGTGCGTAAAACTACTTTATCAAGTTCTGAAACATTAGGTGAAGCCAACCAGTTATTATATGTATCAACAGCGTTCATAAATGTACCCCCAAAATTTATATCTTTAATATATTATATCAAAATTATGCTAGTTTATTTAGAATATTTGTTAATTCTTCCGGTAGTTTTGCACTAAAGGTTTTATTAGACAAATATGCTAATTTTCCTTCAATATTGATGAATTTTACTTCACCTGCATGAAGAAATTGATAATCTAAACCATACTTTTCTTTAAATATTTTATTCTTAGGAAAATTACCATATTTTTGATCTCCAATAATTGGATGATCAATAGATTGCATATGAACTCTAATTTGGTGAGTTCTACCCGTCATAATACGAACACTTAATAGTGTTACATCAGCAAAGTTACGTTTAACCTCAAAATAGGTCAAAGCAGACTTTGAAGTAGCGGTAACGCCTACACGAACAAGGTTATGTACTTCGTCCTTATAAAGTGGCTTATCTATCTTTCCACTTTCTTTAACTACTCCATCAACAAGAGCAGTATAGGTTTTCTCTATTTGATTCTTTTCTTTAAATAAATTCATTAAGCATTGAAGTGTTTCCATATTTTTACCAAAAAATACTAATCCACTAGTATTACGATCAATTCGATGAGCAGGACTTGGTTTAAATGTATCATCTGGTGAAAATTCACCCTTTTTAAATAAGTAAGAAAGAACTTCATTTGCTAAAGTTAAACGTTTCTCTTCTTCATCTCCGTGAACTAATAACCCTTTTGGTTTATTAATAACAAGAAGATTATTATCTTCATATATTATTTCACGAGAAAAAGTTAATTTCTCAATATTAACTGGTTGTTTAAATTCTTCTAGTTGTTCATCAGTTATATAAATGCGTATTACGTCTCCTGCATAGATATATTGTTCAATCTTTGCCCAATGTCCGTTTATCTTAACATCTTTCTTTCTAAATACTTTGTATATAAAAGAAATAGGAGCATCATAAAGATATTTCCTTACAAATTTATCAACTCTTTGATTACTATCTTTTTCAGTAATATTAATTTCTATCATAACCTCTTAATCTTAAAGTTTTTTCGTGCAAAAATCAACAAACATGTTATAATTATTATCAGCCGGAGAAATACCCAAGCGGCTGAAGGGGTGGGCTTGGAAAGCTCATAGATCTGTAACAGGGTGCGAGGGTTCAAATCCCTCTTTCTCCGCCATTAAATAAACATAGCTAAACACACCTTGTGTTTAGCTTTTTTAATTAAAAATAATGACAGTATCATAAACGTTTGAACCCACGAACTTAATAAAGTTAACAAA
>JAVXGI010000019.1:0-14768 GCA_036657515.1 Bacilli bacterium | reverse complement strand
TTTTTAGCAGATCACGTCAATCCAAAAGCATATGGCAACAAATATGCTCCAAAGATAACATATAAAAATACAAAAGGTCATTCTTACGTTGCAGGAGATGAAGCATGGTTTATAGCAACAGGCGCTGTTGCTTATGCTGCACAAATTCAACAACTTGCAGTATTACTTGCAAGTTATGGAACTAAAATAACAAAAAATATTAGTGGTGTTGATAAATTTGATTGCGCTGGTGTTATGAAACTTGAAGGATTTAATGCTGAAACAAGCACTTCTTCACCAAGTTCAGGATTATTCGTTGCTGATGAAGTAAATGTCATTGATTACGAAGACCCAACAATTAAAGCAGTTATTAGTCAACCACAACTTGTTCAGGCTCCTGTATTTGTTCAACCAAAAACCGGCGTTATTTCTGTATTTAATGGACAAGCTCTTATTAATCCACTCACCGGTGAAGCAACACAACCAAATCAATTAAATGGTGGAGACTATGTTACCATTTATTTACCAGGCGGTGTCGGAGCAAGAATTTCTATCATGTTTAATATTCAAAAGTAATAATAAACTTAATTAAAATAAAAAAAGAATAATTTAAATTATTCTTTTTTTCTTCAATTTTTTACAAAATTTATTCAATTACACTGCAGATCTCGTATTAAATCTTTTTAATGTAATAAAGTCTTGAACCAAAGTCTCCCATGACTCTGACGTTTTCGTCATACCCAACTCCGGCCCATTCAGCTTTAAGTTTAATTGCACCAGCATTTAAGGTTGAGCCTTTTACGATATACGTTTCTTCTTCGCCGTTCATTAATTTATGTTTAGATATAAAGTTTACAATAGATCCTTCTTCATTTAGTTTAATAGGTGAAATCATATTTATTAAACCACCAAATAATTTAATATTATGATTTTGTTTACGAACACTAATTTGATATTGTGCATCAGGTATAAAATCATAACCTTTAAGTATTGTGGTTTTTGGATTTGGTTCTTGAAGAGATGCAAATATACCGATAATAGCTTCAGATTTATCTTCACTTATAACTTCCCAAACCATTTTATTAGATTCATCAAATGTTTCTATTTGCATAAATTTACCATATTGTAATAAATTACGATGTTCTTTATAGAAATCAATTTGATCCTTAACTATTTTTTCTTCTTCACTGTTAAGATTGTTTAAATCAAATTCATAACCAAGAACTCCAAAACAAGCAAGATTAAATCTCGTTTCTATCGGTGTTTTTCTTAACAATTGATGTGAAGTATTACTTGATACATGACAAGATATACTAGATAATGGATATCCAAGACTAAATCCTGATTGAATAATGGCTCTTTGATGACCATCAGTATCATCACTTGCCCATGTTTGATGCATATAACTTAGCATTCCTAAATCAAACCTATTTCCGCCACTTGAGCAAGATTCAAAAAGTACTCCACTATGACGTAATGTAATTAGTTTTAAAACTTCATGAAGTCCTAAGACATAATTATGAAACGAAGCTGTATCTAATTCATCAATGGCTTCAAGATCGCTAATATGGCGATTGCAATCCCATTTAACATATTCAATATTTGAATCAGTTAAAATATCATCTATATTTTTAACTATATAATCACGTACAACTTTTTTACGTAAATCTAAAACAAATTGATTTCTTCCTTCTGAAGGTATTCTTTTGGTACATTTAATAATCCGGTCTGGATGTTCTTTATATAAAAAAGAATCCTCATTTACCATTTCGGGTTCAAACCACAATCCGAATTTGAGACCAATATCATTTATTTTTTCAGCAAGACCTTTTAAACCACTATGTATTTTTTTAAGGTTTACATTATAATCCCCTAGTCCACTGCTGTCGTTATTTCTTGTTGAAAACCAGCCATCATCAAGGACGAACATCTCAATACCTAATTTTTTAGCTTTTTTTGCAATAGAAATTAATTTTCCTTCATCAAATTTAAAATATGTGGCTTCCCAATTGTTTATCACAATTGGTTTAGGAAGATTAGCTAACTTCTTTGGTATTATGTGTTTATTTACAAAATCATGCATATTTGAAGAAACACCATTTATACCATTGTTTGAAAAAGTTAAAATAGAAATCGGCGTAATAAATGATTTATTTTGTTTAAGTTTTTCTTCAAAACAGTATTCATTAATACCATTTTGAATTATTATTTTATCGTAATTTGTTCTTTCAACTGATGAATAATGATTCCCACTATAAATAAGATTAAAAGCATATGTGTCACCATTAAAATAATCTGCATTCTTTTCTTTTACAATAAAGAAAGGATTATGTCTATTTGATGATCCTCCAGTTTTTGAATCATTAATATATAGCCCGTGTTTAATAGGGGTAAATTCTTTTGTTCCTTCATTTATCCACCCACCATATAAATTAATAATTTCATAGTCATTATTTATAAGTTCTAACTGCATGGACATAACTTTTTTAATAATAACTTCTTCTTCAGAATTGTTAATTAATACAACATTGCGACATATCGAATCACTGTCTTCACATACAAAATAGTGGAGTTCTGCAGTGATATTTGCTATTTCATCCTTTAAATATATGATTAATTCATTATCAATATCGTGTGGCATTGGTAATATTTTATAATTTGAAATCTTTTCTACAATCTCTGCGCTGACATATCTAAAATCAAAAACATAACCTGCTTTATTTTTTAAAATTATGCTAGGAGAATTATAATTTCCTTTTCCAACAGAACTTAATTCTAATGACATTAAATCTAGACATTTATTTTTTGATAATGTTTTATCATAAACAATACTACTTCCATATGAATATGGCCATTTCTCACTAATTGATGTTATTTCATCTATATCAATTTTTTCACCATAATATTCACAAACAACTTGTTTTGTCTCATCAATTCGCAAAATATACGAAGTGTTTCTTGTTTCTAACTTAAAATAGTCTTTATTTTTTGTTATCATAACTATTCCTCTTTATTTATTATATAATATATTACATATATTAAGTAAGGAGTAAATTATGAACATTTTTTTAAATAGTAATTGGCAGTTTCTAGATAATTTTTCTAATGAATATTTAAAATTGTTTCCAAATGATTTTGAAACTATAAATATACCTCATACAATCAAAATTTTTGATTCAAACTATATTGATGAAAAATCATATCAGAAAAAAACTACCTATCGTAAAACATTCGATATCGCAGAAGATATCAATGATCACACATTTTTTCTTAATCTTGAAGGATTTATGCTTCAAGCCGACATTTATTTAAACAATACTTTATTAGGCCATTATATTTCAGGATATTTACCAGTTAAAATCGATATTTCTAAATATCTAAAAAATAAGGATAATGTTTTAATCATTGTTTTAGATTCTTCAGAAGACAAAACTATTCCTCCATTTGGAAACGTTGTTGATTATTTAACATTTGGTGGTATTTATCGAGATGTCTATATTTCAGTTCTTCCTCTTTCTTATATTAAAGAAGTTCAAATATTTGCTGATAACTTAGGAAAAGTTAATATTAAATATAAAACCTTCGGAGATGGAAAAATCAATTTTAGAATTTTTGATAATGATGAATTAATAATAGATACTACTGATACTTACTTTACTTTACCAAATCCTAAATTACGGACAATAGAATCTCCGTTTTTATATACTTGTGAAGTCTGTTTTGAAAATAATGGCAAAACAGACACCAAACTTATCAGATTTGGATTTAGAACAACATTATTTACTAAAAATGGATTCTTTTTAAATGATAAAAAAGTAAAATTAGTTGGAGTAAATCGCCATCAATCATATCCATATGTTGGATACGCCATGCCTAAATCAATGCAAGAAGATGATGCTGATTTAATTAAGGAAATGGGTTTTAATATCGTAAGAACATCACACTATCCTCAATCTGAATATTTCTTATCAAGATGCGATGAAATTGGATTATTAGTATTAACAGAAGTTCCAGGTTGGCAACATATTGGAGAGGACGACGAATGGAGAGCTAATTTCTTAGATTTTATCAAAAGAATGGTTTTAAAAGAAAGAAATCATCCTTCAGTTGTCGGATATGGTGTACGAATTAATGAAAGCAGAGATGATTATTATCTTTATTTTAAGAGTGGTCTAGTAGCTCGTCAAAATGATCATTATCGTCAGACAACAGGAGTACGTAATTTTAAAAACAGTTTTTTACTAGAAGATTTCTACTCATATAACGACTTTTCTTGTTCGAGCACTAAACATGGCTTAACTAGCATGCTTACAATTCATAACGATCATAAAGGTTATCTTGTAACAGAATATCTCGGACATATGTTTCCAACTAAATCATTTGATAACCAAGAAATTAGATTAAAACATTTATTACTTCACGCAAAAGTTTTAGATGATAACTATAAATCTAAGCATATTTCTGGAGCTATCGCTTGGTGCTTTGCTGATTACAACACTCATAAAGACTTTGGCTCTGGTGATCATATTTGTTATCACGGCTTAACTGATATCTTTAGAAACAAAAAATATGCTTCATATATTTATGAAGCTCAAAATGAAAACAAACCATTTTTAGAAATTGCTTCTACTCTTTCTCCTGGAGATAAACCAGCTGCCTTACTTGGCAAAACAATAGTAGCAACTAATGGTGATTTCGTTAAACTATATATTAATGATAAATACATATCTTCTTTTTATCCAAACAAACGTAAATACAAACATACTCCTCATCCACTTATTACAATTGATGATTATTTAGGAGAAAGAGTTGATGAAAAAGATTTTTCAAAGCGTGATAAACTACATCTTGTAAAATTAGCAAGATATATAATAAGACATGGTTATAAAAAGATATATCCATCATTCCTATATCACGCTTTGATGCTAATATTAAAACATCACTTTTCCATTAATGACATAGTAAATATCTATACTAAATACATTAATAGTTGGGGTAATGAATCTTCTACTTATAAATTTGAAGCTATTAAAAATGATGTTGTTATTGCTTCAAAATCAATAACAACATCAGGCAATACTCATCTTGATGTTAAACTGTCAAAACCATTCCTTCACGAAGAAACAACATACGATGTAATTAAAGCAACAGTTAGTTTACTTGATGAAAATAATAACGTATGTATTTATACTTCTAAAGCCATAAATGTATCTTGTTCTGGTCCACTTGAAATATATGGTCCAACAACTGTTTCACTTCAAGGTGGTAATACAACAATCTACATAAGATCAACTTCATTATTAGGAAATGGCCAATTAAATATTTCGTCTAATACTGAATCCATCTCAATTCCAATTAGTGTTGAATAAAAAAAGGCTCTGTTATAAATTAACAGAGCCTTTTCTCATTTCGATTTCTTTACACATACTTTGATATGTAGGTTCATCTATCTTGTAGAACATTTTAATAAGAACAAAAGATATTATAAATAATACTAATGGTAATAAACACATCGTCGCTTTAAGTGCGATTATTTGAGTAAAATTAATAACGTCTATTTCTTTTTGAGCTAACTCTTGAGCAAGAATAGTTTTTTCTGCTTCGGTTAGTCCAGCAAATTCTGCAAGTCCTAAGCCACGATTAAGTTCGATATCACTAATACCACTTGATATAGCGTAGAGTCCAGTAATAGCAAGGGTAGCAGCGACAACTCCTGCTTGCATAGCTGAAGACAGTTTAGCTGTTAATGGTCTAAAGGCAAATATAATAGCTTCTTTTCTTTCTCCGGTTTTATATTCGTTATATTCAATAGTATTAGCCATCATAACAAGAATAATTAGATAGAATAATCCTTGTCCTGCAAAGATAAATACACCAATAAAACTTAAGATAATTATATCTGCAGTTCCACCAAGTTTCGGTCCAAGTGTAAGAGTTGGACTAACAGGTAATTGATAAATAAAGAAAATAACATATCCAATAGCTAAGACTATAAATGAAATAAAGAATAATTGAGATCGATTAAATTTCTTACTTAAGAATGGGAATGCAATTTGAGCAAGAATTGTTCCTGCAGCATAAACAACTGTAAATATAAATTGAATAGTGCCACCTTCAGCATAACCATATAAGAAATAGAAATAATTTAAGCCTAAAGCATTTAAAATAGCACTACCTAAATAATATATAAGAATAACAATGGTAATAACACGTAACTGATCATTAGTTTTTAGCAACTTAAACATATCAGTAAACTTCGCTTTGTTTTCACTTTCAGTTTGAGCTGCATCACGCTTATGTTCTTTACAAAAGAAGAATAAAATTGCTTGAGATATCGCAAATAGTAAAGCAATCACTCCTCCGACAATAGCGTACATATTTTTAGCATTACCACTTACAACCATTGGAATAATTCCTCCGGCAGCAAAAGCACCAACACTAGAAAATACTGATACTAAAGTAGTAATTTGATTTCGTTCTTTTTCATCGTTTGATAACGAAGGTAGCATACTCCGATACCCAATATCGTTCATTGTAAACGTAAAGTCCCACAATAAATAGAAAGCAGCAAAAGCTAAGACATAATACCAGCCAACAGGTTGTAAATAAAACATTAAGAATAAAACAACAGCATTAGTTAATCCACCAATTAAAATCCATGGTTTATATTTTCCAGTTTTAAAATGTGCTTTTTCAATAATCCATCCCATAATAGGATCATTAAATCCATCCCAAACTCGACAGACAATTACTATTGCTGAGATTACAAGCATTTGATAAATGTATAAATCATTGCTTCTTGTTCCTTCAATTATTTCAGTAGCATACCCAAGTGGAGCACAAAACTGAATATAAGTTAAGAAAAATAAACTAACAAGAGTATAGGCAGCATCACGGGCAATCGTTCCAGATGAATAAAGCCGTTTTGTACTACGTGGAATTTTATTTCCTTCGTACGTTTCGTTAATCTTCATATAAAAACCTCTTTTTATTATTATATTACATAAACATTAATAGTTTAATGAAATAATGAATTAAAAATAATATAATATAAAAAGAGGCAAACAAAATGAAATATAAAGAATATGAAAATCGTGTAATTTATCAAATATATCCTCGTTCATTCAAGGATTCAAACGGAGATGGAATTGGCGATTTACAAGGTATTATCTCAAAATTAGATTATTTAAAGGATTTAGGTATTGGAATAATATGGCTTTCTCCAATCTATAAATCGCCCCTCGATGATATGGGCTACGATGTTGCTGATTATTATTCTATTCATAGTGACTATGGAACTATGGACGATTTTGATGAATTAATAACAGAAGCTAATAAAAGAGACATCAAAATCGTCATGGACTTAGTTGTCAATCACACTTCTGATGAACATAAATGGTTTGTGGAAGCTCTTAAAAATCCAGAGTCTCCTTATAGAGACTATTACTATTTTAAAAGAGGAAAAGGCAAAAATTTCAAATTGCCACCAAATAACTGGGACTCAGTTTTTACCGGTACTGCCTGGGAAGAACTTAAAAATGAACCAGGAATGTTTTATCTTCATTTATATGGAGTTAAACAGCCAGATTTAAATTATCATAATCCTAAAGTCATTAAAGAAGTTGAAAATATTATTGAGTTTTGGTTAAACAAAGGTGTTTATGGTTTTAGATGCGATGTTATTGATCAAATTTATAAAACAACATTAGATGATGGAAAGTTTAGATTCTTTAATAAAGGTGTTGAGCACTATATCTGTCAACCTGGAAATCATGAAGTTTTAAAAACTTTACGTAAAAACGTTTTTGACAAAAGAGAAGATTCGATGTTTTTAGGTGAAAATGCTTTTATGACAATCGAACAAGGAAAAGCTTTTTTTGATCATGAACTTGATATGTTTATTTCATTTGACCATATGAATATTGATAAAAGATCAATCCCAGTATTTAAAAAGAGGTTTAAAGTTAAAAAATTAAGAGACGCATTATTTATGTGGCAAACTTCAGTTCCATGGAATGCGTTATATTTAGAAAACCATGATCAACTTAGAAGTATAAATAGATTTGGAAATATAAAACATTATTATAAGGAATCTGGAAAAGCTCTTGCTTTACTTTTATTGACATTACGTGGAACGCCTTTAATTTATAATGGCGAAGAAATAGGAATGCTTAATTATAATGAAATTAAATTCGAAGATATTAATGACGTTGCAATTTTAAGTTGTTATAAAATTGGCAAAAAATTTCATGTTCCTTTTAATTTTTTAATGAAACATTTATACAATATTAATAGAGATAACGCTCGTAGTCCAATACAATGGAACAAAGATATCAACGCAGGATTTTCAACCGGAAAACCTTGGTTAAAAACAAATGTTAATTATGCCTCTGGAATTAATGTTCAAAGCGAACTTGCTGAACAAGATTCCATTCTTAATTTTTATAAAAGAATGCTTAAATATAGAAACAATTCCGATATTTTAAAGCATGGTGAATTTATTCCATTAGAATTAAATAAAAACGTTATTTATTTCGAACGTAAAATGGAAGGAAAATCATTATTTGTTGTTGTTAATCTTTCTAAAAAATCAATCAAAACTCAGGAACTAATTGGGAAAAAATGTATAATGTCCAGCATTCCACTTACCAATGAAAAAGTAATTAGTCCTTATTTTGCAGGGATTTTTGAAATTTAAACAAGACTTAAATATAGATATAATTTCTCTTATTAAAAGAGCAATTATATTAAAATAGTTGAGTTTTGCAGTGTAATTGAAATAAATTAGCATAAAAAAAGTTCTTCTAAGAAGAACTTTTTTATTTTTACATTTTTACTCTTAAGATAGAAGAAACTAATAATGGATTTTTACTGAGCTCAACTTCATAAATACAATTTACAGGAACTAATTTGCTCATTTTAAGTTTAAAACTGTTAATTTCTTTTTCATTTATTAGGACAAGTGCCGTTCCACCAAATCCACCACCGTGAACTCTAATAGCACCATCTACTATTATTTCTCTTCCTAGATCAAGAACTTTTCTAAGATTATTAGTTGTTTGTCCTTCTGCAATAATTGATTGAAGATTATTTTCGCTACTTAATCCAGATTCTTCGAATAGCTTCAAGAAAGATGCAATATCATTTTCTTTAAGTACATCGTATGCTTCAAGGACTCTTTTATTTTCATTAAAGAAATGATAAGCTCTTTTATATTTTCTTTGTGAACCATTTTGTGGATCTTTAAAATCATTTAAGAATGTTACATAATCAACATTTATAAGATATTCTTCACCATATTTATGTGCAATTTCTTTCATTTCACTTACAATCATATCAAAGTCTTTTGTTGAATCACTATGTGATGATAATGTATTAATAATTAAAAATTTATATTTGCCTAAATCAGTATTAAAGGTTGTAACGATTGGATTTGCTTGATCATAGTAATCAGTAATTGAAAAACCTTTTGAGCAGCATCCAATTTCATCTTGTAATCCGCTGCCTTTTCCAAAATAATTGTTTTCAGCAAATCTAACGATTTTTGCAATATCTATTGTAGTTAATTCATCCTTATTGTAATAAACTGAAAGAATTTTACAAACTAATACTCCGAATGCAGCAGATGAAGATACACCTCCGCCATTTGGTATATTTGAATCGATTTGTAAACAAATTCCATCAAGTTTGTATCCTAATTCTTTTAATCTATTGCAAATTCCTTTAACAATAGCGACAGAAGTTTCTTTCTCAGAAGCTGAATATTCTAAATCGTTTAAATTAAGAATAATATCATCATATCCTTCGGTTCTAATAACTATTTTGTCATGCATCTTTGCAGCACAGCCTAAGATACATAAATTTTCAACACTGGCATTCATAACGTGTCCACCATTATAGTCGAGATGATTTCCAATTATTTCAAGTCTTCCACAAGATCTAATAAATTCGCCTGGCTCCATGCCGAATGAATTATAAAATGTGTCTTTTAATTTTTTTAATCTTGCAATTTCATTTTTGTTAAACATAGTTTTTCTCCTTAAAACTTACATATATAATTATACCAAAAAAAATAAAAAATTCACTTGTTTCTAACGAAAAAATGATACTAATTCTAATGCGGAAATAATTGCAAACATAAGGTTATATCCGCCGCATAATCCGTCAACGTTAAGAATTTCACCAATAAGATAAACGTGGTCCTCAATCTTCGATGAATACGTAGTAATATCGATATCACTTGTATCAACTCCACCTACACAAACTTGACTATTTGCAAAATCATAGCTCTTTTGATATTCAACGGTAAATGATTTAAGAACTTTATCAAGGTCTACATTTTTACCAAATTTCAAATAGATAAATCTTAATAAATTCGGATGAATAACAGTTGTATAATCAAGGATTTTTTTATCATCAATGTTATATAAGAAGTTTAATGTAATTTCATATTTTTTATCAGGATTGCGAGCGATTAATGAAGAGATATTAAAAATAGCAATACCTGAAAGCCCATCATCTTTAAAAAGTACTTCTCCTTCTTCGATATAAACACTTTTTCCTTCAGAAGATAAAGTAATAAGTGCTTTTTCTCTTACGCCACTCAATTCCTTATTTATTAAAGTAGTTTTAATCGGACATAATCCTGAATAAAGTGAGGTAATATGATATCCGTGTTTTTTTAACACTTCAAAAATAGCTGGAGAATTACCATATAAAGAATTTGCAGCTCCGCCTGTTGAAATAATAATTTCATCAAATTCTTCATTAGTATTATCACCATAATTTAAAACATAACCATTGTTTGATGCTGCATAATTAATTACAGCTGTATTTAATTTGCATCTGATACCTAGTTTATTCACTTTTTCAGCTAAAACATCAACAACAGAAGCTGCGCATTCATTGATCGGATACAATAATCCATCTTTTTCTTTAACATATATTCCTAATTTTTTAAGATCTTCAATATATGATTTTACTTTCTTTTCGTTTATTAATTTATTCACAAAATCAGCATTATACGAATTACCAGCAATCTTGACATTGCCAATATTACATTTACCATTTCCTGTGGCATAAATCTTTTTTCCAATCTTGTTGTTTTTATCTATTAAAACAACATTAAATAACGGATTCTTTTCCTTAAGTTTAATAGCAGCAACGATGCCACTTGCACCAGCTCCAATTATTGCAATCTTTCTATTTTTATTATTCTTCATAAAGCTCCAAATAGATATCTTCATATCTTCTTTCCAATTCTTGTTCTTCTTTATTTAGTTCATTAAGTTTAATAAAATCATCATAATTTTCTTCATCATTTAATTCTTCTGTTATTTGTTTTAATCTAAAATCTATTAGTTCCAATTCATCTTCAAGCTTTTTAATTGCATTGTTACTAAGCTTAGATGATTTTACTTTAACAGTTGGAACAATGTTTGATTCATCTTTTTCTTTACTGATAGTTACTTTTGGAACAGGTGCATTAAGTGTTTCTTCAATGCCTCTAAATTCAGAATATGTACCATCAAATATTGTTGCGTTATTATCGCTAAAATAAAGAATTTTAGTTGCAATAGAGTCGACAAAATATCTATCATGAGAAACAAATATTATGCAGGCTTTAAATTCCTGCATTGCAGAAATAAGAGACTCTTTTGTCATCATGTCTAAATGGTTAGTTGGTTCATCAAGTAGCAAAACATCATAAGACATTAAAACAATCCTTGCTAATAATATTCTCATCTTTTCTCCACCTGATAAAACATCAAATGTCTTAAAAACGTCATCACCTTTGAAATTAAACTTTCCTAAATGATTACGTAATTCTCCATTTGTTAAAAGTGGAAATTCACGATTGAAAAAATCGATAATAGAAATATTTCCGGTAAATTCAAAGTCATTTTGTTTAATATAGCCTATTTTAAGTGGCATTAAATAATCGATTTTTCCATCTAACGGCATTAATTCTTTGGTAATATATCTTAATAAGGTTGTTTTACCAGTTCCGTTATCACCCATAATGGCGAGTTTATCGCCACCAAACAGAAGAAAAGAAAATGGATTAACCAATTTATCTTCAAATCCAACAGATACATTATCAAAATACATTATTTTTTTATCAGCTCGAGAAGAACCATCAAAGTTAAAAGAAATTCCTTTCTTTTCTTCTTTTGGCGGATTTTTAATATCAAGATGTTCTAGCTTTTTAACCCTATCCTGCATACGAGAGGCAAAACGTGGTTTTTCTTTAAAATAATCAATAAATCTCTTCATCTTTTCTATTTGATTTTGTTGCAACTTATATTCTTTTTTCATTTGTAAAAAATGTTCTTTCTTTTGAGTATAGTAAGAATCAAAATTACCTCTATATAAAGTTCCAGTTTGATCATCGATTTCAAGAACAGAACTAGCTAATCTATTAATAAAATATTTATCATGAGATACAAATAATATGGCACCTCTATAATTAAGTAAATATCTTTCTAACCAATCAATTGTTGAAACATCAAGGTGATTAGTAGGTTCATCAAGCAATAAAAGTTGTGGTTCTAAAAGTAAAAGTTTAGCAAAAGCCATTTTTACTCTTTCTCCACCAGAAAAAGTAGATATTTTGCGATTCATTTGTTCATCACTAAAACCAAATTTCGATAATATCATTTTTATCTTATAACTATATTCATATCCACCATTTTGTTCAAAAACAAGAGATCTATTTCCATACTGTTTCATTAATCCTTCATCATGAGGATTTAATTCTAATTCTTTTGCTAAAATATGTAGAGCTTTTTCTTCTTTTATTAAATCAGAAAACACAAGAGATGCTTCTTCAAGCATCGTGTTTTCAAGAGAGCTTATGATATCTTGACTTAAATATCCTATTTTCGTATTTTTGCCAAAAGATATATTTCCAGTTGTTTTTTCTTCTTCTCCAAGTATTATCTTAAATAAAGTAGATTTACCACAACCGTTGTTTCCGATTATCGCAATACGCTCATTATCGTGTATATCAAAAGATACATTATCGAATAATGTATCTGCTCCAAACATCTTTTTTACGTTGTTACAAGATAATAAAACCATACCCTTATATTTTATAATATTTGGGTATGGTTTTATAGTTAATAATGCGTAAACTCAATAATGTTGTCTATAAGTTGTCGTCTTTTGTTGCAATGTTTAATTCGTTGTTTGATAATTTGGCAAGTTTCATAACTTTAGCAAAATCTAGCTCTAAAGCATCAGACAATAATTTGCCGTATTCTTCATCTGCTTTAAGACAATGAACGGCATGACGATACTTAATGTTCTTTGTAACACTCATGATATTATTCTTGGTATTTTTAATAAGAATGTCTCTATGTTCTCTATCTAATAGTCGATATAATCTTCCAGGTTGATCAAAGCAATCATCAGTTGGATCGTCTTTTGGATCATATCTATATAATGCTCCACTTAAATCAAGTGGTGGTTCCATGACATCTGGTTGAGCGGCCCATACATTTTGGGAATTTGGTGTATAAGCAACTTCGCCACCATAATTTCCATCAACTCTCATAAATCCATCTCTATGATATTCATTAACTTCACAATGTGCTTTATTTACAGGAATTTCATTATGGTTAACTCCTAATCTATATCTTTGAGCATCTCCATAAGCAAATAATCTTCCTTGTAAGAATTTATCTGGAGAGAATCCAATTCCAGGTACAACATGAGCTGGATTAAATGCTGATTGTTCAACTTCAGCAAAATAGTTTTCAGGATTTCTATTAAGTACTAATTCACCAACTTCAATAAGTGGAAAATCTTTATGGAACCAAACTTTAGTAATATCAAATGGATTGTATGGCATTTCTTTTGCTTGTTCTTCACTCATAATTTGAACATACATTTTCCACTTTGGATAATCGCCTTTTAGAATGGATTCATATAGATCTTTACCATGTGATTCACGATCCATTGAAATTACTTTTGCAGCTTCTTCATCGCTTAAACATTTAATACCTTGTTCAGTTTTAAAATGGAATTTAACCCAAACACGTTTATTTTCTTTATTATATAAAGAGAAAGTATGTTCACCAAACATATCCATATGTCTAAATGAAGCAGGAATACCACGATCTGACATCGTAATCGTAATTTGATGTAATGCTTCTGGAAGTAAAGTCCAGAAATCCCAGTTATTTTGAGCACTTCTTCTACCAGTTAAAGGATCACGTTTAACTGCTCTATTAAGATCAGAGAAATTATGTACATCTCTAATAAAGAAGGTTGGAGTATTGTTACCAACTAAATCCCAGTTGCCTTCTTTAGTATAAAACTTAATTCCACAACCTCTAATATCACGTTCAGCATCAGCTGCACCACGTTCTCCAGCAACTGTTGAAAATCTTATAAATAAATCTGTTTTTTCACCCTTTTGTAAGACTGAAGCTCTCGTATATTTTGAAATATCTTTCGTACAAATAAAATAACCATATGCTCCCCAACCTTTAGCATGCATTCTTCTTTCTGGAATTACTTCCCTATTAAAATGTGCCATCTTTTCAAGAAGCCAAACATCTTGAAGTGCTACCGGACCACGCGATCCAGCAGTAATAGAATTCTCGTTATCAGCAATAGGTGCGCCAACTTCATTAGTCAATTTTCTTTTCGTATCTCCCATAAGCTTCTCCTTTTTTAAATAGAAAAATAAGTAACAATATTTATTATTAATTCTTATTTCCCTTACACTTTAATTATATGATTAATGTAAAAATATTCAAATAAAATACATATATTTCGTT
>JAVXGI010000018.1:13016-15112 GCA_036657515.1 Bacilli bacterium | reverse complement strand
AATTAAAATATTCATTTTTATTTACTTTATTTAGTTAAGACAATCAACTATTATATAAGAAGAGGTATATTTATGAGTAAAAAACAAAAAGACGTCGAAGATAATTTCGAAGTGGTAGAAGATAATGTTAAACCTAAAGTAAAGAAAATAAAAAAGAAACATTACTGGTGGAGATATTTATCAGTGTTTGTGTTTGGAATATTATTTACAGTGGTATCAGTAGTTGGATCAGTGTACTTTATTTCAATATCAACAGTTAGTAAAGATTTATTAGGACTATTTGGAGTTAATTCTTCACAGTTTTTAACTGAAAAGTATGGAAACAAAACTATATTTGAAATAGTAACAGATATAACTAGTGGTAAAGTTAAGTTTAATACCCTTGGTGGCATTAGTGAACTTACTCCAATTGTTGGAGACGCCCTTAAAACAGTTAATGGGTTATTAAAAGATAATTTAGGATATGAATTTGATGTGGAGAAACTTTATAAGGTTGATCTAGCTAATATTGGAGATTACTTATTTACTACTCTTAAAAATGAAATGACGATCCCAGGATTATTAAAAGTTTCTCCAAATTCAGAAAAGATTTTACAATATTTAGCATATAACACTCTTCCAGATGGAAGTCCTGATGTAGCACATCCAAGAACATTAAATGATTTACTTAATGGAATGGATGGCATTATTAAAGGAGTTACTTTAGGAAGTGTAGTAGATGTTGGTACGTCTGGTATCTTATATAACTTAAGAGATACTAAAGTAACAGAACTTGCTACTAAAATGAATACTCTTAAAGTATCAGAAATTATTGAAATAACTCCTGAATCTCCTTTAGCATTAAAGTTCTTAGGAAATTATAATTTAAAAACTCTTCCTAACGCTTTTAACGAAGCTAAATTAGGAGATTTAATTGATGTTGGTACAAGTGGAATCTTATTTAACCTTAAAAATTCACTATTAAATAACATTAATACTGATGTCAATAATCTTCAATTGAAGAATATTATTGACATTCAGCCTGGTTCTTATCCTGCACTCGTATATTTAGGTGATTTTAAAACTTCAGAGTTTGATGCTGCACTTAATAATGCTACATTAGGACAATTAATAAAAGTAACAGAAGCTGATACGATTCTTTGGCCATTAAAAGACAAGAAAATTAACGAAATTAATAATGGTGTTCAAGATTTAACTCTTGGAACAGTTATTACAATTGATGCTTCTTCTTCAAAGATCTTATTATCACTAAAAGATACTCCTATTAAAGATATTGGTACTAAAATTAATATTCTTACTTTAAAAGATGTTATTACAATTGATGCTTCTTCTTCAAAGATTATGCAAAGTTTAGCAGATGCTAAAATTACTGATATGGATGCTACAATTTCAAGATTAACTTTAAGTCAAATGGTCGATACAAGTTCTTCAAGAATCTTAGGAGCATTAGCTGGAGCTACTTTAGCTACACTTGGAACAACAGTTAATAATCTTACTCTTGGAGATGCAATTGATACTGCCGCTCCTGGTACTCCTGGAATCTTAGTTGCATTATCTGGTAAAAAAATTACTGAATTAGGCACAGAAATTAACAAGCTTACAATGAGAGATATCTTAGGTATTACTGATGCTTCTCCAATAATGTTACAATCTATTGCTAATTCAACATTAACTTCAATTGGAACAGATATCGACAATCTTACTATTGGACAAGTAATTAAGATTGATGCTACTTCTCCTTTAATCTTAAAGTCATTAGCAGATAAAAATGTTAAAATAAATGAATTAGGTACAGCTCTTTATACTTTAAAAATTAGTGAAATGATTGATACAACTGCAGCTAGTACTCCATTAATCTTAAAAGCATTATCAGGAGCAACTCTTAATACTTTATCTACCACAATTACAAATCTTACTATTGGACAAGTAATAGAAGTAGGCGATAACAAGTTCTTAAAAGCAATTCCAGCTACTACTAAAATAAGTGAGATGGGAACAGCTTTAAATAACTTAAAGTTCGTTGATGTCTTCCATGCTGAAATATATGATACTAATGGCAACATTAAATCAACCTGGAAATATTTACTTCGTGAAGA
>JAVXGI010000018.1:0-12916 GCA_036657515.1 Bacilli bacterium | reverse complement strand
ATAAGCTAAATCAACAATATTATACGATCAAAATAGTTCCATTTGCCAATGTGCAAATGGAACTATTATAATTTTATCTTTAAAAGGAGTAATAAACACATATGGATAAAGAAATAGAAAGATTAATTGAAGAAGAAACTAAAAGACAAAATGAAGGAATAGAATTAATTGCTTCCGAAAACTATACAAGTAAAGATGTACGTATAGCAACAGGATCTATTCTTACTAATAAATATGCTGAAGGATATCCTGGTGCAAGATATTATGGAGGATGCTCAAACGTAGATGAGGTTGAACGTTTAGCAATCTCTAGAGCTTGCAACTTATTTAAAGCAAAATATGCAAACGTTCAACCTCACTCAGGTTCCCAAGCAAATGCTGCAGCATATCGAGCACTCCTACCAGAGGGCGGGAAGATACTTAGTTTAGTACTTAATGATGGAGGACACCTAACTCATGGTAGTCCTGTTAGTTTTTCTAGTCATTTATATACCTTTGTTCATTATCCACTTGATGCAAGTGGAAGGTTAGATTATGAAGCTATTAGACGTATTGCAAAAGAAGAAAAGCCAGACTTAATCCTTGCAGGATTTAGTGCATATCCTTATGAAATAGACTTTAAAGAATTTAAGTCTATTTCAGATGAAGTACATGCACTATTTATGGTAGATATGGCTCATATTGCCGGACTTGTTGCAGCAGGAGTACATGCTTCTCCTGTTCCTTACGCAGATCTTGTTACTTCTACTACTCATAAAACTTTACGTGGTCCACGTGGAGGATTAATATTAACTAATAACGAAGAGATAAGTAAAAAAGTAAATAGTGCTATCTTTCCTTATTATCAAGGTGGACCACTAGAACACGTAATTGCTGGTAAAGCAATTTGCTTTGCTGAAGCAAATTGTCCTAGTTTTAAAACTTATGCAAAAGAAGTTATTTCTAATACTAAAGTATGCAGAGATACTTTAGTAACACTAGGTGCTACTGCTAGTGATACTGATAATCATTTATTTTTACTTAATACGATTGAATCATTTGGAATAAATGGTAAAGAAGCACAAATAGCATTAGAAGAAATAGGAGTTACAACAAATAAAAATATGATTCCAGGAGATAAACTATCTCCTAAACTTACTAGTGGATTACGAATTGGATTTGCAGCAGTTACCTCAAGGGGATGTAGTGCTGAAGACGCTACTAGTATTGGAATGTTAATATATCATTATCTTAAAAAAGAGATTAGTAAAGAAGACGGAATAAAAGAAGTAAAACGTATCCTTAAACATTGGCTGAAGACCGAAGAAATTTAAGTTAAAAGAAAAAAGACAATTAACATAAATGATATCTAAATAAAGTGATATCGCAATTTGTTAATTGTCTTTTTTATTATTGATTTATTAAGTTGCACTTAAAGAACTTGAATAAAAAAATTAGTAGTATAGAACAATACACTTTTATTAATAAAGTATATAATATAAGTAAGAAAGCGTATTGTTCTATATTCTTAGATTTTAAAAAGATTATTAATAAAATAACGTATTATTACGTAATTAGGAGGAAAGAAAATGAAGAAATTATTACTATTAGGATCATTTATATTTATGTTATCAATATCTAGTTGTGGAGGAGCAGCTTCTACTAGTATTTATAGTAATACTGTTCCTACTATCTCTACTACTAGTAGTACAGATAGTAGTACTACTAGTACTTCTTCAGACTTAAGAAATTTTGATACTGTTACATTTGTTTCTAAAAGTGTAACGTATGACGGACTTCCACATACGTTAGTAGCAGGAGATATTCCTGAAGGAACAAATGTTGTTTATACTAATAATGGTCCATTTAGTGAAATAGGAACATATCCTATGAGTGTTACTTGTACTAAAACTGGATATAATCCTAAAACTCTTGAAGCTACCCTTACTATTACTGAAAAAGTCTTTGAAGGAATAACATTTTCTTCTGCCCTTTTTATATATGATGGTAAACCACATAAAATAGAAGTAGAAGGAACTCTTCCTAATGGAACTACTGTTACTTATAAATGTAGTAATGATGAAACAATTAAAAATGAAGCAACAGAAGCTGGTACTTATCAAATTGAAGCAACGTTAGTTGCAGCAAATTATAAAGAAGAAACTCGTCGTGCAGTCCTTACTATTATAGGAACAGGCAATAATAGATCAATGTATTTTGAACCTACTAGTAAAGTACTTTATTTTCAAAATGGGCTTGATAACAATAAGTTATATAGCTATACGGAAGCTAGTACTTCTAAAAAAGTAAGTAAGGTTAATAACGATGAAGCCCATTTTATAACAAAGTACGGCGAAGGAATAGCTTATCTTAGTAAAGCTACTTTAGTTTCATCTCTTAAAGCAATAAATCCAAGTAATAATAGTAGCGATACCTTAGAAGTTACGCCTGCTGAATATCTTGTTGAAGGAAACGGTACTGATTTATTTTATATTGTTAATAATTTAGATCGCGCTACCTCTGGTATCTATAGATTTAATAATACTGGTAGTAGTTTACTTCTTGCTGGTAGTTATAAAAACTTAATGTATCGTAATGAAGTATTATATTTTATTGATACAACATTTTCTTTAACTAAAATGAATAGACTTTATTCTTTTTCCCTAACTAACAACCAAAAACAAGTTGTGATTGATGAATATGTGACGTCATTTTCATTAGCTAATGACTCAATTTATTACGCAACTTACGTCTTTCCTTCAACAAACACTCTTAATTCACTTAACCTTACTACGTTACGTAAAGTAACATTAGCTAATGAAAATGCTACGAATTTAACATTTTTAAGTGATAAACTATATTATTTAAAGTTAGAGCCAGGCCTTCCTACAAGTATAATAGGAAACGGCATTTATTACGTAGATACCCGTATTCCTAATCCTAGTTTAACTGGTACTTTAATAGATATTGGAAAAGAAGTATGTTCAATATATGGTGCTGGTAATAAGATTTATTATTATGAAGTATCGTCATATAACTTAATGTCATATAACACTAATAATAAATCTATTACCAACTTATTAAATAGTTATAAAGAAGAACCAGAGTTAAATACAAATGTTAATAATATGTCTTTAACTTATGGTACCTTAATATATTATATTTCATCTTATGAAGATGGAGCTTTATATTCTTTTGATACTGTAACTAAATTAAACTTAAAACTAACTTCTCTTAAAGTTACTTACTTTACTATTAGTAATACTAGCTTATATGCTGCCCTTGAAGTAAGTCACAATAACATTAGTATCGTTAGTTTTGAAGTTACTTCTCCTGCAGCAGGAAAAGTTTTACTAAGTAATCTAGGTGCAGTAAGTAGCATTACTAAAAATAACAATAATATATTTTATCTATCTTCTGCAGGAGAAGAATCCGCTATTTATAAAGCTGAACTTGATGGAAGTAAACCAACTTTACTATATAAGCAAAACTGTTCGGAATTATCGGTTATTGATAATAAATTATATTTTATCGAACATAGTTCCTTTAATAATCATATAAAAACACTTAATATTGCTTCAGGCGTAAGTGAATTACCAGTTGATTTAAATATTGAAGCTACAACCTATAAAATAGTTAATAATAAGATATTTTATATTACATCCGCAGGATATAATCTTAGTAAAATTATGAGTGTTGATCTTGATGGAAGTAGTAACAAACTTCAAATAACTGTTCCGACCCTTGGTATGGGAGATGAATTAGTAATTGCTAACGACGTGATTTATTATTTATCAGCTGTTGCTGGAAATAATAAATCAATATATAAAGTTAACATAAATGGTGGAGTTATCATGGCTATTACTGATGCACCATTTAATCCAAAAGGAATGACGGTTCTTGATAACTTTATATATTTTACTAATGCTATAGCTGCTGATTATCATTTCTATTCAAGTAATGTTCATACTAAAGAAACAGTTTTAATTGCGTAATTTAATTAAATATTGATCTAAAGATAATAAAAACCAAGTAACGACTAAATTACTTGGTTTTTATATGTGTTTTTATGGATTTGATTCGGATATAATATTAGAAAGTGTAAAAAAACATTTGAAAGTTAGTTAAGTTATTCTGCAGCAATAAATAAGTTAGATAGATATATTTAAAAATGTATTATAGAAAAGATATAACATATCAATAGTAAGAAATACATTTTTAGATCTAACAATTAGTGTTATAAAAAGGAGATAAAAATGATAAGTGTTGTAAAAACCCCAACATATGATCCATTTCTTACATTAGTACAAAATTCTTCTAAAGAAGTATTATTATGTGCTCCTTATATTAAATTAGATATTGTTAAAGATATATTAAGATTTAAAAATCCTTTAACTAAGCTTGAAGTAATTACCTCATCCAATATTGCAAATTTTGTTAATGGTTCTCTTGATATTGAAGCTATTAAAACTCTACTTGAAAATGGATGTAATGTGATAAATTATCAAAATTTGCATGCAAAGATTTACTTATTTGATAGTATAAGAGCATTAATTACTTCAGCTAATTTAACAAATAATGGACTTTATCATAATTATGAATATGGTGTACTAATAGAAAATGATGAAGTTACTACTAATCAAATTTATACTGATTTTGTAGCAATGTTAGATAGTGAATTAAGTGGAGCATTAGACTTAAAGTCAATTTCAAAGATTGAAAAACTAATATTAAAATTAAAGTTAAAAAGCAATTCTTTGACTAAAATTGATTATACCGAAGATACTATTTTACCAATTGCAGAAAACGAAAATTTATCTGCTCATTTTTCTCCTTGGGAAAAAGATGTGTTTAATTGTTTAAATCTTATTAATAAAGAAGTATTTTTTCTTATTGATATTTATGCATTTTCGAAAGAACTTTCAAAAATGCATCCAGATAATAAGAATATTGAGCCAAAAATACGTCAAATTCTTCAACATTTAAGAGATATGGGATTTATAAAATTTATTAGTCCTGGTAAATATAAGAAACTTTGGTTTATTATTGACCGCGATTAATTTTTACATTATATTTGAAAATTATTTTTAATAATCTATAATAAATTTAAGAAGAGGTTTTTTATTTATAAATTAGTCCAAAACGAATGTCTATATTTTATACTATTTTAGTAAAGTTTATATTAGACTATTCTAGTTTAATATCTTCAAAAGGAGGAGAAAAATGAAAAAGAGTTTTTTTCTAGTTTGTTCTATTTTAGCATTATCACTTTCATCGTGTGGCGGAGAAAGTAAACCTACAACGTCTATTATTCCACCAACTACTACTACAACAACAACGACAACGACGACTACTACAACAACAACTACTACAACTACCACCACATCTATTAATAATAAAGATTTTGACGATACAGTAGTGTTAACTTCAAGTAGTGTTATTTATGATGGACTTTCTCATACACTACTTGTAACAGGAGCTCCTGAAGGAGCCACTGTTACTTATACTGATAATGGTCCATTTATTAATGTTGGTACATATCTTATAAAAGCAGTAGTAAGTAAAGCAGGATATAATCCTAAATCTCTTGAAGCTACACTTACTATTACCGGAATTGATATTACGGGATTAACATTTGAAATGAAAAGAGTTAAGTTTGATGGAGCTGCACATAAAATAGAAGTAAAAGGAACATTACCAAAAGACGGCACTGTTACTTATAAATGTCTTAATAATCCTGATCCTTTGATTACTAACACCGCAACGTTAGTTGGGATGTATAGTATTGAAGCCACAATTGAAGCACCAAATTATGTAACGAAAAAAATGCGTAGTGTGCTTTCAATTGATGGAACGTATAATGATAGATCGATGTTAATGTATAAAGGAAAGCTATATTTCCAAAACGCATTTGATAGGAATAATTTATATGCATATAATCCACTTCTTGGTCCAGATGCTGACATTAGTTTAGTAAGACCTGATGAAGCTTATTATTTAACTTTAGTTGCCGATAGAATAATTTACGAAAGTAAAGCTAAAGCTAGTTCAACTCTTGTTAATTATGGTTCAGATGGATATGGCGCAGATTTTAGTTATACTTCAGCTGAATATATTACCGCAGGAGAAGGAACAACGGCATATTTTATTATTACTGATCCACTTGGTAAAAATTCTGGAATTTATAGTATTGAAACCTACATGGATGGAAATATGGCTGTTCCAACAAAAATATATGAAGGTGCATGTACTGAATTAGCCTATAAAGATGGCTATTTATACTTTATTGATGCTACAGTTGGAGCTGGTCATAACTTAAAAAGATTTAGTCTTACGAATAAAACAACTGAAATAGTAATAGAAAAAGCTATTAATACATTTATTCTTAAAGAAAATTATTTACTTTATAATGTTGCTTCTACAGCTGGAAATTATCTTGAGATGTCACAAATTTCGTTAGACCTTCCATTTCTAGCTACTAAATTAACAACGGATGATGGAATCGACTTAAACGTTGATGGAGATAAATTATATTATATTAAGTCTGATGGAGTTAATACGACTAGTGGCAAAGGAATTTATTTTGTTTCGTTAACTACTCCAACTGGAGATCAACCTGGAACAGAAGTAGCAGGTAGTAAAGATACAAATATTTGTTCACTATATTCTGTTAACAATATTTTGTATTATTACGAAACTGATACTTATAACCTAATTGAATATGATATCGTAAGAGACACTAAAGATGAAATATTAGGAAAATATACTGAAGTAACAACCGGAGATGGTTCAGGTATTCCATCCTTCAATTATGGAAATCTTATATATTATTCGTCAATTGCTAATGCTAATTGTTTATATCAATATAATACAACGACTAAAACCAATATAAAGATTACTTCAACTTCTATTAGTAATTTTTCATTTGATGAAACTAATGGAAAGCTATATTTTAAGGTACAAGAACAAGGAAACAATAGTTATATAATGTACTCATTGGATTTAAATACGTTTGAAAATCCAACTAAGTTGTTTGATCTTAGGAATGCTGGTTATAGTAGCGGCGATATAGTTAATGATGGGAAAAATATTTATTATTTACAAAGTGATTTAAATACTGACCCAAGCACTCAAACTACTGTGTCTATTTATAAAGCAAATCTTGATGGAACAAACAACGCTTTATATTGCCAAGGGCAATTTATAAGAATGATTTCTTATTTAAATGATAAATTATATATTTATGAAGATGCTACTAGCAAAATATTAACAGTTGCAACAGGGCTTACAGGTTCAGTTGTTGCCGTTGATTCAGGAATTAAAACAGAAAGTGTTATGACAAGTGATAAATATGTTATTTATAGTAAAAATGTTCCAGGCTCTCCTGCTGAGATAATTGTAGCAAATCCTGATTTCTCAATTGTTAATAAAACTGTTTTTACAAATGACAAGACTGTTGCAGTAGGAATGGTAATTAAAGATGATGTTTTATATCTTTCAATTGAAAGAGAAGATGCAACTTCAGCAATTGGAGCAATAGCAAGTCTACATTCTAAAGATCTTTCTAATCCTAACAGTGAATTGAAGCCAATTATAGCAGAAGAAAATATGCCAAAAGATTCATTTATTGGCAGTTTAGCAATACATGGTGGGTTTGTATATTTCCTAATTAATGGATTAGATGTTAAAACTAGTAATATGACCGATCGCTTTGCAAGAATACCAACTATTGGCGGAGAAATTGAATACATTTAATTTCGTTTACTAAACAAAAACCACATTAGGAAATTCTAATGTGGTTTTTAAATGAAAAAAAGAGAAGAAATGAATCTTCTCTTTTTGTTTTAGAATTATTTTAATTAAAAGAAAACACCACGGGCTTTATCTTTAATTTCGCGAGAAGTAGTAAATGGGATACGAGTAGTATAACCAGCTTTTGCAGCAACGATCATTTTAGTTGGCCAAGCATTGATATCTCTATTCCATTGATAAACAGCATCGTTATATAAATCACGAGCTGCAGTAATTTCTTTTTGTAAATAGTTGTTTTGTTGTAAAGCATCAGCTATTTCTTGGTGAGCTTTAAGATCTGGATAAGCTTCAAAGGCCATATTAAGTTTGTTATACATTCCATCAACTTTTTCTTGAACTGTATTACGAATAGCATCAGCTTTAGGATCTAATCCACCTCTATAAGCAGCAATTTCAGTAAAGGTTGTTTTATCTAATTCAATTGCTTTATCAAGTAATTTAGCAGCATTTTGTAAGATAACTACTCTTTGTTCTAAATAGTTATCAATTTGTGATGCTTGTCCTTGAATACGTTGTTGTAATCCTCTTAAGTAGTTTTGAGCTTTAATTTTCTTAATTTGAAAAACAGCACCAGGAATAATAAGTGCACACCATAAGACAACTTCAAATACTTTTGATCCGGTACCGACTTTAACTGCTATCTGTTTTTCAATAACGTTAACGTCTCTTCCTTCTGCGTTGACTGGTCCAGTCATTTCATCTAATTCGTTTGGCATAATTTGTTCTCCTTTATTTATGTTTAATTATTGAGGATAATTCTTTGTAACTAACTTCGTTATTTTCAGAACTAATTAAGAAAGCAATCAATCCTCTTCTAAACATTATACCATTTGTTCTACTATATTTAGCAAAATAATCTTTCCACTCTTTACTTTTATTAACACATTTATATTCTTCTTCAGTTAAATTAGTATCACTTATTCCTACCGTTGTATCTTTAGAGACTGGAAGATATTCAATCCAACTAACTGGTACACTATGCATATGTCCATCTCCTCCCATTACAGGAATGAAATCAATACGAGGAATTCCTTTAAAACTATATGCGGTAACTTTGATTTTATCAATGTTACCTTCCTTTCCTAGGACTTTTGTTTTTAAGATACAGTCGGTTGCGGAAAGTTCATTAGCAAATAGTTCTGCAGGGAAACTATTAAGGATACTTTCTTCTTCAAAAGAAGTGTAGTTACGAGTGTAACTTGTTTTATAGATATACTCGAATGACTTATGTTGAGAATAAAGAGGAATAGATAAGATAGGTGCTAAATCAAAATATAATGCTTTAAAGTATTCGGTATTAAAATCATTAAATACTTTACGTGCACTATCAACGTCGTAATTAATAAAGAAAGCAGGATCTCCTTCTAAAACTTGAGGTTGCATATGTTTTGATTCAATGTAGTTTAAACATTTTTCTTTTGTAAAGCTAAAATCATCACCATATGGTTCTTTAGAAGTTAATAATTCACACATATTTTGTTGAGCAAGAGGAGTAAATAGTAATCTAAATTCTACTTCGTTATCTCTATTGGTTCCACCAAATAGAGATTCAAATATTGGATTAGACATTTGGGTATAGTTACCAGAGCTTTCAACAGATTCAATTGATTTTTTATGATCTTTCTTTTCTTGTTTTTCAACAAAGTTCTTAATATCATTCTCATCCCACTTAATATCAACTCGAGGATCTCTACTAAATGATAAGCGAGGTGCTACCTCACTTCCAAACACTAACTTAGTTTCGTAGTGATATCCAGGACAAGGTTTAGATACACTTGCAGTTAAGGTTTGAGTTCTTGTTACAGTTCTACTATTTCCATCACTATCAGTATCGTATTCAGTCCAAGATATAACAATACTTCCATAATATGTTTTTATTCCTGTTTTTTCTAAGAAGTTTCTTACTACTAGAAATGGATTACCAACAATTGATCCAGAAACAACGCCATAGGTAGATACGTTTTTACTAGTATTTTCTTTTAACCCATATTTACCATTCATATAGTCAAACTTCTTAACATCAAAGAACTTATCTACCTCTATTAGAGGCGTAGTTTCTTTAACGATTGGAACTTGCATGTTCCAATCGTAAAGGGCGTTAAGTGGAGCAAGTTGACGATAAGCTAGTGCTAATAATTCTTCATTTTTAGCAGAATAGGTATCATCTAAGTGTTTTAGTCTTCTTAATGCTTTGTTTATTACAAGAAAGATAATAAGAATAAAAGAAATAGCAGTAAGAATAAAAAATACACCGATAAGTATATAGGCATAGGTTGGTAAGTTCCATGGATTAGTAGAATCAAAATAAGCAATAAGTGCAAGAACTGCAGTAACAAGTAAAACAACTGATATTATCCATAAGATTATTTGTAAGAATCTAAGTTTTCCTTTCTTATCTCTTACTTTCTTAGTCTCATTTAACATATGTTTATACTCTGCTACAGTCTTTCTATTTTTAGCAACATCTATTCCAGATCTTGCAACAAGCTTATCAAAAGCTTTCTCAGAGTTAGCTAAAAAATTACTCTTTAAAGTTGAATTATATTGCTTAACAGGTTCCATTAGTGATAAATCATCCATATATTATCTCCTTATATATTTTCGTTAATTAGTCTACAAAATTTTAATAACATAATTATATTATACTAGATTTAATCTATTCAATAAGTAAAATCGAAAAATATATAAGGAGAGAAATAAATAAGGGATAAAAGTAATATATTTTTCCTATTGAAATATATATTTAATAGTAATTGTTATATAATAAATATGAAAGAAGAAAGAGGTATAAAGTTATGGAAGAAAAGTATAATTCGTTATTTACTCCATGGAAAATTGGCAATGTTGAAATTAAAAATAGAATTGTCCTTTGTCCAATGGGAGGAACATCAATTTTTGGATGGATGGAACCTAATCACTTTGATAAAGAAGCTGCTAAGTTCTTAATGGACAAAGCTAAGAATAACGTCGGTCTTGTTATTCCAGGTATTGCTCCTATTAGAAATATGCTAGGTGGTAAATGGCTTTATAAATCTAAAGGAATGTATAAGAAGTTAGAGAAGTTTATGACTGAATTCCATAAAACTGGAAGTAAGATGTTTATTCAGTTAACAGCAGGATTTGGTCGTTCAATGGCAGTTAACGAAATTATGGAAAAGCTTGTTACTAATCCTGTTCTTAAAGTACTTTCTAAACCTATTTTAGACGTTGAACGTTTATGTGCAAGTGCTAGTGCTACACCTAACAGATGGTCAGAAAAAGTAATATCCCGTCCATTAAGTGTCAAAGAAATAGAAGAAATGGTTGATGGATTTGCTCGTATTGCAAAGTTATGTCAAGAAAGTGGTGTGGACGGGATCGAAGTTCACGCCGTTCATGAAGGATATTTACTAGATCAATTTACTCTTAAATATACTAATTTTAGAACAGACGAATACGGTGGTTGTTTTGAAAATAGATACCGTTTTCCAGTAGAAATAGTAAAAGCTATTAAAAGAGCTTGTGGAAATGACTTCCCAGTATCACTAAGATACAGTGTTATTTCTAAAACAAAAGGTTTTAATAGCGGAGCTTTACCAAATGAAAAATATGTTGAAGTGGGAAGAGATTATGAAGAAAGTATTGCAGCTGCTAAATATCTTGAAGCTGCAGGATACGATATGCTTAACTGCGATAATGGAACGTATGATGCTTGGTACTGGGCACATCCACCAGTTTATATGCCAAAAGACTGCAACTTAAAAGATGTAGAATTTATAAAAGAACATGTTAGTATTCCAGTAGTATGTGCTGGAAGAATGGAACCTAATGTTGCAGCAAAAGCAATAAATGAAGGTAAGATAGATGCTATGGGAGTTGCTCGTCAGTTCTTATGTGATACTGAATGGGTTACTAAACTTATTGAAGGACGTGAAGAAGAAATAAGACCATGTATATGTTGTCATAATGCTTGTTTTAATATGGCTCATTATAAAGGAGTAGGTAATGATCAAGATCTAAGTGATACAATGCATATGTCTAGATGTGCACTTAATCCTACTACTATGAATACTAAAAAATATAAAATAGTACCAACTAAACATCCATTACATATTGCTATAATTGGTGGTGGAATTGGTGGTATGGAAACAGCAATTGTTTCTACCCTCCGTGGACATAAGGTTACAATCTATGAAAAAAGCAACGAACTAGGTGGCGTATTTATCGCCGCTTCAACGCCAGTTTTTAAAGAAAAAGATCGTGAACTTATTGAGTTTTATAAACATGAATTAGCTCGTCTTAAAATTGAAGTTAAGTTTGGCGTTGAAGTAAAAGACTTAAAAGATATCGCTGCAGATGAATACGTTATTGCAACAGGCGCTAAAGCTAAAACCATTAAATGTTTAGATAATGCCAAAGTTGTTGAAGCAGTTGATTACTTATTAGATAACTCTAAAGTAGGTAAGAAAGTATTAGTAGTAGGTGGAGGATTAACTGGAGCTGAAATAGCATATGATTTATATCTTAAAGGTAAAACTCCAATTATAGTTGAACAAAAACAAGATATTATTGCTCAAAAAGGAGTATGTCTTGCTAATAGCTCCTACTTAAGAGAATATTTTGCACTACATAATGTCGAGATACATCTTGAATCTAGTATAAAAGAAGTAACTTCTACTGGAGCTATTATCACATCTATTGATGGGAAAGATATAAATCTTGAAGTTGATAATGTAATTTCTTCAATTGGTTACTTTAGTGCTCCTTTAGTAAGTAATGCTAAACATATCCATATCGTAGGAGATGCTCATGTAGTTGGCAATTTACGTGATGTTATCTCAAGAGCATGGGATGTCGCAATGAAATTATAGTCAATTAGACTGCAAAACCCCACTATTTTGTGAATCTGATGAAATAATAAACACTCATTTAACGATCTTGTTAAATGAGTGTTTTTATATATTCTTGCTTAAAAATGATATTCTTTTTATTAAAATAATAATTAGTATTTTATTAACTTTTTAATCTGCTAAAATTAAAGCACAAGTAATAATGCTATTATAGATTTTATAAGCACTAATAGTGATACAAAATATTCATTTTTAGTTATTGATAAAATTTATTTGCAATAGGAGAAATATGAAAA
>JAVXGI010000017.1:0-16997 GCA_036657515.1 Bacilli bacterium | reverse complement strand
TCTTCTTAATATCGTATTATGGTAACGATCTATATAAAGTATTATAGTTTAGATTGATCTTTATCTAGTTCTATACCAAAACAAATAATACCATTTCTTATAACACTTTCTTTACTATAGAACATACTACATTCTTTTAAAGCTGCTGGTATATCTATAAACACATCTTTAAAATCATTCCAATTAGAAGAAATAGCTTCTTCCCAGGTTTTATATTTCATAATGCTTTTAATAGTAACTTTAACTAAGTGATTTGCTACAGTCGTTGAGATAAGTACCAATTTATCACCTATTATAATGTTGTTATTAAAAGCATTATTTAATCTAAATTCGTGTGTTTTAACACCAGTCATAACAGAATCTAAGAATTTGTCATTAATCTTCATATTGTAATAGTTCATAGAATATTTACTCTCCTATAAGTTATCATTGCCGATTTATATTGTAGCATAGATAATTTATATTTAGTTATTATAAATGCTAATTTACTAATATAATTAAGGAGAAAAAATATGCATCATCTTTTAAAAAACATTAAATTTAATGATTGTTAAGAAGATGATGCATATATATCATTAAAGAAAAAGAGGAATAACTATGATTAATAAATTTAAGATGATGTTTATATTACCATTTGTATTTGTTGTAGGATGTAGTGATGTTACTAGTAATACAAATACTACTACTAGTAACACTACATCTTCTTCAACAAATACTACGTCAACTGATAAAGATAAGACAACATATCAAAATATAGTTAATATATATGATAATGCTGGGAATAATCAATCTAGTAAAACAATTGTGGCTGATCCTTCAGTTTATAGAGATAGTGATGGTACATATTATTTATATTGTACTGAAACATTCTTATTTAGAGGAGATAGAGGATATGGAAAGGATAAAGGACCTATTCTTAAGTCTAGAAATCTAATTGATTGGGATTATGCTGGAAGTGTATTTAGATATGGTAAAGATGAACCTATTTGGGGAGCAAGTGGAGCTAATGTTTGGGCACCAGATATATGTAAAATAGGTAATAAATATGTATATTACTATTCACTTGCACTGTGGGGAGATGCTAATCCTGGAATAGGATGTGCATCAAGTGATACACCTGTTGGTCCATGGGTTCAACATGGAAAGATATTTGATAGCAACGAAATTAATGTAAAGAACTCGATTGATCCTCAAGTAATAGTTGAAGACGGAAGAGTATATATGATTTGGGGTTCTTTTCAAGGTATATTTAAAATTGAATTAGCAAGTGACGGATTAAGTGTTTTATCAAAAGAGACAATGGCAAAGGATAGAACATTAATTGCAGGAGTTGAAACAAGTTATTGGGATGGAGCTCAGTTTGAAGGATCATATATTATTAAAAAAGATAATGAATATATATACTTTGGTAGTTCTGGAAGCTGTTGTGATGGATTAAATTCTACTTATAAAGTATTAGCAGGAAAATCTTCTACTTTATTTGGAGACTATAAAGATAAGAATAATTCTAGTTTAAAAAATAGTAATGTTGGAACACTTGTTGCAGAAGGAAAAAAGGATGGTGCAATAGGAGTAGGACATAACTCTGTTACGAGAGATGATGCAGGAGATTATTGGATGGTCTATCATGGATTTGATAGTAGAGAAAGTAATCCTCAAAGACGTTTGTTCATTGATAAGCTCTTATGGGATGAAAAAGGTTATCCATATCTTCCTAATCATGCTGCTTCATTAGGAGAAACAAAACCAGCCCCAAAAATAAACAAATAGAAACAGCAATGTTTCTATTTTTTATATTAGAACATTAATTCTCTTTTGCCGTTAGCAACATTATAATAGTAATTTTTTTACTTTATTATTAATGTATTTTTTGCTCAAAAATCAATCCTAACGATATTCTAGAAATTAAATAAAAATAAGTATTGCATTAACGATAATGTATAAATAAAATATGATTGTAAGCGGTTACAAAATATGCAAATGCACAAAAACATCGGATTAAAAACAATAGCTATAGAATTAAACACAAGTGTTAATACTGTTTCACGTGCCTTAAGAGATTGTAGTGATATTGGTGAAAAAACAAAACAACAAGTAAGAGATAAAGCAATTGAATTAGGATACGTTCCTAATGCAATTGCTAAATCCTTAAAGAATGGAAAATCTGGATTTATTGGAATAGTTATTGATAACTTAATAAACCCATATTTTTCAATAATGTCTAATTTATTAGTAGCAGAGTTAAAGAATAATAAGTATTTAGGAGTATTAATTCCAGTTGATAAATTAACTTTTGATAGATCAACTATCTCTCAATGCATATCGCAAAGAGTAGATGGAATAATAAGCTTTGTTGAACCTACTCAAGATGCTGTTGATACAGCTAGATTAAATAATATTCCACTACTCTTATTAGGAAGAATATATAAAGATAAATATGTTAAATGTGTTTATACTAATGACTTTAAAGGCGGAACCTTAGCTGCTAAATATTTAATAGAAAAGAATAAAAAGAAAATACTATATGTCGGAGTTGAAGGAGTTGAATGTGCTATTAGACGTTATAATGGCTTAAAAAGTTATATAAATGAATATAATGAAGAAAAGAATGAAAGTATTACTTATAAATACGTAGATTACGAAGAATTTATGAGCAATGCTCATAAATTGATTCATGAATATGATGGATTCTTCTCATTTAATGATGAAATAGCAAGCAATGTTTATTGTTTGGCAAAAGAAGAAGAAATACTAGATAAAGTTAATATTGTTGGCTATGACTGTTTATATAAAAACTTAAACATTGCTCATAATATTTCATCAATTGAATACGATTATAAGAAGATTGCTGTTGCAGCAACTAACTTAATAGTGGAATTAACTAATGATAATACAGAGCATCTTAATAAGAAAATAGAACCATTTAATGTAGTTTTATATGTTGGATTAATTTAATTTATACTTGATACTAATCAAGTTAAATATATTAGAGAAACTTAATAATTTTTAGAGGAGGAAATTATGAAATCAAAGAAATTATTTTTATGTTTAGCAGCACTTACAAGTATTAGTGCTGGAGTACTCGCATCATGTGGAGAAACAACTTCAACAACTGTTACGCCACCACCTTCAACTGAGACAACTGTTACTACCGCTCCTGTTACCTCAGTTACATGGACTGGATTAGAAAAAGCAAAGTTTCATGCAGGAAGTGTTACAAGTTTTGATTTATTAGCAGGAGTAACTGCAGTTGATCAAAATAACTTACCATTAATTGTTGTAGTAAGTGATGATAGTGGATTTGATGCAGCTTACGCAAGTGATTATTACATTCAATATCAAGCAAAAAGAGATAATGTAGTAATAGAAACAAAAGAAAGAATTATAAGTGTTTTATCCTCCCTTACAATTGAAAATGGTAACTTTGCTGATCCTAATTTAGCAAGTTATTTCCTTACTGAAAAAGAAGGATTCTTACCAGGAGGAGGTACTGGAACACGTGAAGTTCTTAATGAAGAACTTAAAGTAGAAATATCTGCTGCAAGTACTGAATCATGGAAATTACAATTAAAATATGTTAAACCATTAGACTTTATTGGTGGTCATACCTATAAATTTACATTTAGATTTAAAGGTGACGGACATAGTGTATCGGGTGGAGCTGAAAATGCCGGTTTAGGCATGTTATATAAGGGTTTTATGCCAGTTGCATCAACTTCAGATTGGCAAACTTATACTCAATATTTACCTATTAAAGATGATGCAACTGGCGTTCAACCAGTCATTACTATGGGTTATGGAATTGATTTTGACGCAACTGCTACACCTGAAGCAAAACATACATTATATATTGATGATTTAGCATTAACTGATGTTACTGATAAAGTTAATAAAGAAAATGTTACTTGGGAAAATGCTGATGATGTTGCTAGCTTAAAGGGTGGTAAAACGGGTTATGATGCCTTAGCAAAAGTCGTAGCAAAAGATAGTACTGGAGCAGTAATTGATAGCAGTAAGATTGTTGAAGTAGGAGAACTTCCAAATGTTGTTAAAGCTCAATCAGGACTTCAAAAATCTTACAGAATTACACATGATAATGGTAATGTTTCATTTATTAATAGAAAATTACTTCTTGTTATTCCTAAGGATAAAGCATATGAATTAGCTGATCAAAACTTTGATGGAGGATTAACTTATTGGAACTATGAAGATAGTAGTACAAATACAGTTAACTTTGCAGCTGAAGGTGGAGCAGTAAGTGCTACATTTGCTGATAATATTCCAACTGATGCTAATTGGAAGATCCAATTATGGCAAGGTGGAATTAGTTGGGAAAAAGGATTTACTTATTACGTTACTTATAGAGTTAAAGCTAGTAAAGTAGGAATGCATTTACATACTGAAATTAATAATAACGCTCATTGGGCAAAATCTCATACTGATTTAATATTCACAGAAGCAGATACTTATGTTGATTATAAAGTAGGACCATTCTATATGGCAGAAGATGTTAATAATTGGAGTAGAATATCTAATTTATTAGGATATGCTGAAAATAAAAATGGTACTATTACTTGGGATAGCATCTCTGTTAGTAGAGTAGCAGGAGATGAAACACCAAAAAGAACACATGAATATTCATTATTTAATGAAGATTTCACTTATGGATTAGAATACTGGACTGGTGAAGCAAATGATGCTGAATATAAAGCAAAGTTTGCAGCAAATACTACAGATAAAACTATCTCAGTAGCAGTTGATGCTGGATTACCTGGTAATAGAAACTTTGCTATTCAAGTATTCCAAGCCGCTCCAACTGCTAAATGGGTTGTTGGAAATACATATGTTGTTACTTATACTGCAAAAGCAAGTAAAGCAAACATGGTTTTCTTCTCAGAAATTTTCCAAGGTGCAACTACAATGCATAATCTAACACTTGATTTTGCAGAGTATACTCATGAAATTACAATTACAGAAGGATTTGATTTTAAATTAGGTAGAGTAAGTGCTTTATTTGGTGAAAAAGTTAACGCTGGCGGAACAATTACTTTAAAAAGCATCGTTATATCTCAAAAGATTTAGTTAATATGAAAATAAAGCAATTACTATTTATTCCTTTATTATTCATGACTACATCTTGTGTCGGAGAAATTACATCAATTTCTCCGACAGAGTTACCGTCTAGTAACACTTCAAGTAGTGAAAGTAGCACAACAGAAGATATAAATATGAAATATGAAATGAAAAATTATACTAATCCGATTGCTCCTGATTGTGCTGATCCGTCCGTAGTTAGAGATAGTGATGGCATGTATTACATATATGGAACAGGTGGAGTAGCTTACAAGTCTCATAATATGATTGATTTTATCGAGCTTCCAAGAATAGCAAGAACTGTTGCTTGGGGAGCAACAACTAACAGCATCTGGGCACCAGATGTTGTTAAAATAGGAAATACTTATAATTATTACTATAGTAACTCTGGTTGGGGAACAGTAGATAATGCTGGAATTGGAGTTATGACATCTTCTAATCCGTATGGTCCATTTACTGATTTAGGTAAGATATTTACAGGGGATGAAATAGGAGTTAAAAACTCAATTGATTCTTGTGTATATTATGGAGAGGATGGAAAGTTATATATGATGTGGGGTTCCTTTATGGGAAACTATGTTGTAGAACTAAATGAAGATGGACTTAGTTTAAAAGATGGAGAAAATGCTAAGAATACTAAGATTCTTGTTGCTGGTATTGTTGGTAATTGGAACGGATCAACTTATGAAGGATCTTATGTTATTAAAAAAGATGGATACTATTATTTGTTTGTTAGTTCTGGTAAATGTTGTGAAGGAATAAATTCTACTTATCACGTTAGAGTTGCTCGAAGTCTATCTCCTACTGGTCCATTTGTTAACATAGCTAATAAAGATATGTTAGGAGAAGAAAGAGGAGAATTAATTATTAAAGGAACAACTTCAGGAATTGTTGGTCCTGGACATAATTCGATATTTATTGATGATGCAGGAGAATATTGGTTACTTGCTCATGGATATGATAGTAAAGATATTAGTAAGAATCGTCAATTAGTAATGGAAAGACTTCATTTTAGATTAAATGGATTTCCATATATTAAGAATAAAGGACAATTTATGACGTATGATGTTCCAATTCTTGGCCCAAAAATATTGAAAAAAGGAGAATAAACAATGAAAAAAAGATATATATTAACTTTTCCATTCTTAACAATGTTAGCTTTAAGCAGTTGTGGTGGCGCTACTAATCCAGGAGATAGTCAATCTATTGAAAGTGTTAGTACAAATTCCGAAGGAAAAATAGAATATAAAGATGTAGAATTAAATTTTTGGCATCCAATTACTGGAAGTGATTATACAAATCTTTCAGCAATGATAGCTAAATTTAATCAAGAATATGAAGGAAAGATTAAAGTAAAAGATGTTCAAGGAAGTAATGATCAAACAGTGTTTTATAATAACTTTGAACTAAGTGTTTCACGTAATAGAGGACCAGATATTGCAATTTTACATAACTATAAAGTATTAACTTATAGTGGAAAAAAGATTACAAGTGGAAATTCTAAAGGAAAACCACAATTTTTATCTCCATTACAACCAATTATTACTGAAGCTAATAAAATGGGAGCAGGAATTAATATTAGTGGCGAAAATTATATTAAAGGTGCATGGGATAATGTTAATGTTAATGATGACCTTTGGGCTGTACCGTTTGATGTTCACACTACAGGAATTTATTATAATAAAGCTTTAATGGCTCAATATAATATTGAAGTTCCTACTAATAGAAATGAACTTATTGCTGCTTCTAAAAAAATACAAACTGAAAGCGGAACAAATAGTAGAGGTGAACCAAATATCTGGGGTATGCCAATGTCATATGCCTCTCTTCCTCAACAATTTTCTGCTAATACATCATATATTCAAAATGGTGGACAAGCAGTAATTCATACAGGTGATAAAGGATATGATCCTACAATGATGTTTAAAGATTCAGCAAATAAACAAAGAGAAATAACTTCTCAACCAGGTTTCCTTGTTGATAATGTTGGAAGAAAATCTACTAGAATGATAAGTGATTTAATCTATAAAGAAAAAATATCGAATCATTCAGTTGGATTAGACGCTAATCTTACAGCATTTAAAAATGGATCTGCTTTATTCTGTTTAGATGGATTATGGAATACTAATGAATTTAAAGATAGTTTAGGTGAAAATGGTTTCGGAATTATACCTATGTCAAAAATGTTTGCAGAAGATGAAACTAATCCTAACGCAAGCAAAATATTTGGTGTTTCTCATACATTTGTTATTCCTCGCGGAAATGACTATGCAAGAGGAAAACTTGTTAAAGGACATGCTGCGTTAGAATTTATTAACTGGATGGGCAAAAATTCAATAGAATGGGCTAAATCAGGACAAATTCCAGCATATAATGAAGTAAGAAGTCTTCCAGAATATGAAGCACTTAAATTTAATGCCATGTTTGGAGATCCAAATAACTTCGTTATTGCTCAAGCTGATCCATATTTCGAAGATGCTTATGGTCCATTCCAAAAAGTATCAACTGAAGCTATGTCATCTGATGTCGATTTAACTGATGCAAAATTAGATGAAATAATTGCTCTAGTATTTGAAGAATGTAAGACTAATTTATTTACTGCTTTTAGAGCTAATACAATTGTATAGGAAATAACAAAATGGAACAAAATTACGAACAAAAAGTACAACACCAAATAAAGTATTCTAAAATAATAGCTTTTTTAAAGAAGTATGGTTTAGTTTGTGTATTTTTGTTCCCATATTTGAGCGTTTTCTGTGTTTTCTTTATCTATCCATTTATATATGGTACTGTCATGTCATTTTTCTCATGGCAGTACTATGCTCCAGAAAACGCTCAATTTGTCGGATTTGATAATTATGCGAGTATTCTTTTTGGAAGTGATGGATTGCTTTATTCTAAACAATTTTATCAAGGACTTACTAATTCGTTTATATTTACAGCAGTAAGTGTTCCTTTCTTAATAATAGTACCTTTTTTCTTAGCTGTTTTAATTAATATGAAGCCATTTGGACATAAGTTTTTTCAAGCAGTATTCTTTTTACCAACAGTATTAGGAGTATCTACAGTATGTTATATATTCTTAAATATGTTTGATCCTGATTTTGGATTTATAAGTAAGTTATTTGAAGATATATTTGGAACAGGTCGAGTTAATTGGTTAACAGGAGATGCGGTATCGCAATGGTTTGTTATTATATTAACTACAATTTGGTGGACGATTGGAACCAATATGGTTATTATGGGAGCAGGATTAAAACAAATTGATAAATCGTTATATGAAGCTGCTTCAATTGATGGATGTAGTTCTTTTAGTAGAGCAGTTCATATAACGATTCCTTCAATAAAAAACCAAATAATTATATGTTTAATAACAACGATTATTGGTTCTTTTAATGTCTTTGGTCAACCATATATTCTTACTCAAGGTGGATCTAAACTTGGTGGAGAAACATATGTCTTATTAATGAGAATAAGAGCGTTATTTTTAGGAGTAAATACCGATACTGGTATTCCTACTGCGATGGCTGTTGTATTAGGATTAATTATTATTGCTATTTCTTTAGCACAACTTTATTTAACACGAGAAAAGAAAGGACGTAGATATGCTATTAAGAAATATAAAGCTTATAAACTTGAGCATCCAACGCCTGTTTCTTTTAAGGAGAAAATAACAAATGAACAATAAAACAAAGAAGATTATCTCTAAAACATGTGCATTTGTTATTTTAGCTTTATTAGCTTTTATTTGGTTAATACCATTGTTATGGGCTTTTGGAACATCTTTTAAAGCAGATGTAACATTAAATCCAACGTCTTTATTTCCAGCTTTTGGAGAATGGACTGGATTTAGATATGTTGAGTTATTAACAAATGAAAATATACCAATGGTTAGATGGTTTATTAATTCAATTGTTGCCTCTTCACTTCATACGGTTATTTACTTATTATTTATTGCAATGGCAGCATATGCCTTTGTATTTATTGATTTTAAGATGCGTTCAACAATATTTTTCTTTCTTCTTGCTTCAATGATGATACCTAGTATTATTAATCTTATTCCAAACTATGTTATGCAAGGAAAATTTGGGTGGTTTGAAAATTCATATCTAATTTATTTATCTTTAATTATTCCAGGACTAGGTGGAGTATTTGGACTTTTCCTTGTAAGAGGATTTTTTCTAGGTATTCCTAAGGAATTAATAGAAGCATCAAAAGTTGATGGAGCAAATGACTTACAAATATTTATTAGAATTATCTTACCTATTGGTAAATCAGCATTAATGGTTGCTGCGATCTTTGCTTTTATGGGTGTGTGGAATGATTTTATGTGGCCATCTTTAATATTTGCAGGAATTGATAAAGAATTTTATACTCTTGCATATGGTCTTACTACTGTAACAGGTGGACAAGGAGCAGATAAAGGTTTACCTATTACTGCTTCAATTATGAGTGCAATTCCTGTTATTATTGTTTATTTATTTGCACAAAATAAAATAATAGATGGTGTCTCACATACGGGAATGAAATAAGGAGTAATTAAATATGATTAGAAATGAAAACCCTCTTATCGCAGAAGAAAGAAATACTGAACCAATCTTACTAAATGGAGTTTGGGACTTTGAGTTTGATGATAACAATGTTGGACATAAAAGACATTGGTATAAAAAGCACGTCTATTCAAGGCGAATTGAAGTGCCATTTGCTTTTCAAACTAACGCAAGTGGAATAAACGAAACGGGATTTCATGATCATATGTGGTATCATAAAATTCTTAAGAACATTAAACATAAGAAAAACGAAAGAGTTATTTTATGTTTTAATGGAGTAGATTATGAATGTGAAGTTTATTTTAATGGAAGTCTAGTTAAACTTCATCGCGGTAGTGCAACGAGCTTTGAAGTTGATATTACTGATTTTTTAAAAGCAACAAACGATATTTCTATTTACTGTTTTGATCCTTCAACAAGAGAAGATATGCCAAGAGGAAAACAGTACTGGAAAGAAAAAAGTGAGTCAATTTGGTATAATAGAACAAGTGGAATTTATAAATCAGTTTTTATTAAAGTTTTAAACGAAACTCATTTATCTTCATGTTTTATTATTCCTGATATCGATAAAGGAAGCGTAAATATATCTGCAAATTTTACAGAGAATGTAAATGATTGTAAAATTTGCATTAAAGATAAAGAAGATAAGATTATTAATTCAGTAACATCTTTTATTAATGCTAAAGATATTTCAATTACTCTTGATGTATGGAAAAATGAAATTTTAAATACCTATATTCATAATACTGAAAAATTATGGAGTCCTGAAAATCCATATTTATATTCATTAGAGATTGAATTACTAAATAATAAAGGAAAGGTATTAGATATATATAAAACTCATTTTGGAATGAGAAAGATCTCTACTGAACAAGGAATTGTATGTTTAAATAATCGACCATATATGCAAAAACTAGTATTAATTCAAGGTTATTATATGAATGGATTATTAACACCAACTTCAGTTGATGAATATAAAAAAGATATTTTACTAGCAAAAGAACTAGGATTTAATGGCTGCAGATTACATCAAAAAGTTGAAGAGCCATACTTTTATTACTTATGCGATCTCTTAGGGTTTATTGTCTGGTGTGAATATCCATCTGCAGCCTCTTTTTCTAAAAGATTAGTAAGAGAACAAATTGTCGAGTGGAGAGATGTTGTGTTACAAAACTTTAATCATCCTTCTATTGTTACATGGGTTCCAACAAATGAATCGTGGGGTGTACCACAAATAAAAAGTGATATTTGTCAACAAGAGTTTGCATTATCCTTATATCATCTTACTAAATCAATTGATTCAAGTAGACTTGTGGTTTCAAATGATGGATGGGAAATGGTTGATACTGACTTATGCTGTATTCATAACTATTCTCATGGCGGAGAAAACGAAATCGATAAGAAACATCACTTTATCGAAGATACAAGTAATGTTTCTTCTATAATAAAAGCCACTCCAGCTGGTAGAAATATCTTTGCTGATGGATACGCATATCATGGACAACCTATATTATTAACTGAATTTGGTGGCATTTCTTATAGCACTTCTCCGTCTAATGGATGGGGATATACTGCAACTAGTTCTTTAGCAGAATTTGAAGAAACATTAAATAGAATCTATAAAAGTATCAGGAATTCTACGGCTATAGTTGGGTATTGCTATACCCAACTATATGATGTAGAGTCGGAACAAAATGGATTATTAAATTATGATAGAAGTTATAAGTTTAATAGTAAAATATTTAAGGCGTTAAATGATAATGTTATTGTTCCGACTAAAATAAAATAGGAGATATATATGAAAAATAAGGATATTAATGAAGAAAAGAATAAAGAAGAAACTAGTAGTAAGACTCCTTTATCAATAGAAGAGAAGTTTTCTCATTTAGTCAATACTAAGATAGAATCATATGTATCTTTAAAACATATTAATAAGGTATATGGGAATGGAGTTCAAGCTGTATATGATTTTAATCTTGATATCGATAAACATGATTTTGTTGTTTTTGTTGGTCCTTCAGGATGTGGTAAATCTACTACCTTACGAATGATTGCGGGGTTAGAAGAAATTACTGCAGGAGAATTATATATTGCTAAAGTATATTCTAATAATCTATCTCCAAAAGATAGAGATATTGCAATGGTATTTCAAAACTATGCACTTTATCCTCATATGTCAGTATATGATAATATGTCTTTTGGTTTAAAAATGAGACATGTTGATAAATCTACTATTGATAGTCGTGTTTTTGCTGCAGCAGAAACATTACAATTAACCGACTATCTTGATCGTAAACCAAAAGAGTTAAGTGGTGGTCAAATGCAAAGAGTGGCATTAGGTCGTACTATAGTTCGTGATGCAAAGCTATTCTTAATGGATGAACCACTTAGTAATTTAGATGCTAAATTACGTGTTCAAATGAGAGGTGAGATTGTAAGCTTACATGAAGAACTTGGCGCTACAACAATCTACGTAACTCATGATCAAACCGAAGCTATGACAATGGCTACGAAGATTGTTGTTATGAATAAAGGATTTATTCAACAAATTGGAACGCCAGAAGAAATATATAATCATCCAGCTACTAAATTTGTTGCGACCTTTATTGGAAGCCCAGCAATGAATATAATTGATGGAATATATAATAACGGGACTATTACTTTAGTTAATGGAACAAAGTTTGAATTAAATGAAGAAATTAAAGAAGTTCACAATAACTTCTATAAAAATGAAATAGAACTATTACACAAGAGACTTGATAATATTAAATTTGAATGTGAACTTCTTCCACATAGAACCGATAAGAAAAATACTCCAAAAGAAGAAGAAACAATTCAAGATAATCAAATAGTAAGAAACGATGAAAATGTTTCATTTTCTAAAATTGAACTAGACGAAATTAAAATCCATAAGATAGTATCAAAAGCCATTGTTAGTGGAAGTAATAAGTTTAGTATTAAAAATATCTTAAAGAAGAAAACAAACCTATTAACTCTAGACGAGTTAATAGCAAAAAAAGGCGAAGAAATTAAGACTCTTATTGCAAAATTTGAATCATATTTACTAAATTCCCACGAAATAAGTCTTGGAATTAGACCAGAAGATATTAAACTTTCAGAAGACAATTCGATCTTTGATAGATCAATGGCAATTACCATTGATCTTGATATAGTTGAGCTTTTAGGAAGTGAATATTATGTTCATAGTAAAATAAATGAATCTAAAATAATAGCAAAGATTTCAGCAGATAATAAGTTAAAAGCTCATACAAAGATCGATATTGTATTTAATGTTGATAAGATACATTTATTTGATATAAATAATGAAAAGTGTATAAAATAATTATATGGAAGTAAATATCTATGAAGCAAGAAAGTCTAAACGAATAGTTAGTGCTATTTTAGATGTTTTCTTATTCTTAGTTTTTGCTTTAGCTCTTTTTATTCCTCTTGATATGAATATGTATGATATAGGATTTAAAACTAATGAATTAAAAAAAGAAATATATACTCTTCAAATAGATTCAGGTTTATTTTCACCTATCTTAAATGATAAAAAAGAACTTGTTGGAGCAAATTACTTAAAAGCAGATGAAGAAAAAGATAATTTTCATATAAACTACATTAATGGATTAAAAACATATTATTTTACTTACAAAGCTAAATACATTAAAGATTATGTATTTAGCAATGAAGAATTTAATAAAGAAGTTCTTTTAATTAATGATAAACTTGAACATCCTTTGTTTATCATTAATGATATAAAAAGCGATCCAACTACCTTTATACTTAAAAGTAGCGTTACTGATGTTTCAACAAACAAATTAGTTGAAACATCAGATAAAGAAGCCTATAAAACTGCTATTCATAATTATTTTTATGATGGTAAAAAAGGAAGTATACATATAGCAGTTTATGACTTCTTTAAAGTTGGTGATTTTACATCTTTAAAAGATAAGTTATCTCTTGTTAATATTTATCAATTATCAATATGTTTTTTTATCTCTAGTTTTTTATATTTTTTACTTATTCCTATGTTTTTTAAAAATGGTGAGACTATATTTATGTTCTTATTTAATATTGGACTTTGTAATACTAATGGAATTGGTATTACAAAAGTTAATACATTAATTAGAGGTACATTATATTGTGTTTTAATTACGTTTTCAGTGTATCTATATGTAGTGCCAATTATACTTAATGTATTAACTTTCTTTTTTACTAAAGGTTCACGTTCCTTACTTGATTTTGCAAGTAATACGATAATAATAGATACTAAGATATCAAGGTTTTATAAGAGTAAAAAAGAAGCTAATGAAAATGAAGAACTTAAAGAAAGTTAAAAAAGATATAGAATAGATATTATATAGATAGATTAGACTTGTTTAATTTATAACCGAAATACTTGTTTTTAGTGTAAGGCATATTAGCAAAGATAATGATTAAAGGAATAGAGAAGGAAAGTTCAAACTGAGTATTATCGATTAAACCTAATAAGAAGGTATATGCTAATAGTACTAAAAGTAGAGTCCTTTCCTCGCCTTTATTATATTTATATACATCATATATTAGTTCAAATTCATGAAGGAAGAAAGCAACGACTCCAAGTAGACCAAGAGTCGCAAAGAATGTTAAAAAGGTGTTATGACATAAAAAGAAGGTAACACCTTTATTAACATTTAATAATGGAGATACATCATATAAATAGATGGTAGATCCTCCAAAAAATGTTCTTAATGGACTTCCAAAGATAGTTGGTAATATTTCTTCATATATTTCAACACGTCCATTAGGTCCAACACCTTCTTCGATTAATCTTTTAAAGGTGAATTCTATTATTTGTGGAAATAATATTAATATTGAACATAGAATTAAAGAACAGATCATAAGAATTGATGATAGCTTTATTTTAATTATATTATTTTTATATCTAGAAAATGGATAGATAACCATAAAAATAATAATACCAAAGATAGCTCCTTGACCACCTCGTGAATTAATAATAAAAATAGGAATTATGCCTAAAAGCAGAAGAACTAATAATAGGTAATTCTTTTTAGGATTCTTAATAAATTGGAAGTAAATAAATATTGTTGAAATACAAGCAAGCTTAGCATAGGTTGCTCTATTTCCCCATCCAAGATTCATTAATGTGTAATCAATAGATCCTTTTTCAATGTAGGACATTGTGATAGATGTTATTAATTCTACAATCAAAATAATCTGCATAAAAACAAATATATAATTAAGGTAATCTTTTTTGTAGTTTTCATTATTAGTATTTGAAGTAATATTTAATACTATTGATAAAAAGGTAAAACCAACACATAGTAATGCAAAAAGAACGCCATTCATATTATTATCACTTTTAAACGATAATATATTAACGATATTTGAAAGCACTAAAAGAAAACAAATTAAAAGAAGCGATTTGTTCATTTGACCAAATGTTTGTTTAATATTCTTAAAAATAAAATATTTTTTTAATGCAAAAAGAATGATAGATAGTGCACCAAATGAAATCATATATATAAATTCAATTGGTAATCTTCCAGTATCTGGTAAATCTTTAAACGAAAACATTATGCAGCAAATTATTGGCCAAAATGCTTTTCCATCTTTTGCAAAAGTAATACAAAGAATACATAAGATTGTATATATAATAGCAAATAATATTAGCGAGACATCAATAGAAAAGAAACCTATTATCCATATAATAAAACTTGATAAAGCTACAATAGATATATAAAGGTATGAACCTAAAAATTTATCAAATAAATTAAATAAAGGATTATTACGTATAAAAAAAGTTAATTTAGACATATGTATTATTGTAATACAAAACTAGGCATTTTATTAAACTTTTTTGGTAAAAAGACGTATTTACTTCCATTCTTATTTTTTTTAATATCAAATGATGTGAGATAAAATCGATGTATAAAAAAGTATCTCGTATAAAATTTAGTTAGCACTTAATTTATAAGGAATTACCATGAATGTTTTAATACAACAATGTAACTATTTGTCAATAGACTAAAAACTCGCTCTAATTGCTGCTTATGAAAAGAAAATTCTGGATTTGATACTAAAAAAATACACTCTTACTTGCATACAAGAAGATTGTCTCTTTAAAGATTGCTATCAAGATTTGATGACTCTAATGATTCATTAATCGATTCTTCTCATAGATCGCTAAAACCTAATGGCAAAAGAACAAGATTCTATGATAATTTTTTGAGTAGTTTTTAAAAGATCGAAATGTCAAACGTCCTTTTATTAGACCTTTAACACCACAACATAATGGTAAAGTAGAAAGAAGCCATAGAACAGACAAAGAAATATTTTATAATCATTTATCATTTTATAGTTTAAAAAATTTAAGAAAACAAGAACGTTCATGAAACAAAAGATACAATGAAATGCTTAAGTTCGTATTAGGATTTAAGTAACCGAATGAGACTGAACTTGAAAAACTAAAAGAGTTGAGTAATTATATTATTTAAGAGATACAAAATTGTGTCGCATTATTAGCAACCCAACAACAACTACAATTTTAAATTTTTAAATATATTTCTTTTTTAATAAAAAAAGTGTATTAAAAATATACCTAAGGAGTAAAATATGAACAAATTTCTTAAATTATTATTTTCTTTTTTAACAATTGGCATAATTGGCACAACAAGTTCGTGCATGGGAGAAGAAACAGTTGCTGTTCAAACACTTGCTTCCTCATCTGGAAATATCGCCTTTTATGGTACGCAAGATGTTGTACTAAAATTCCGAGCCCCAGATTATCAAGGAGAAACTCCAATCGAGGTCTCTACTTTTAAATCAACTATCACTGCTAAAGATATTTCGTTTAAATATATGTTAGTTGGAAGAGAAGTGAAAGCTCTTAAATATCTTAATCCTACAACCATTGCTCTTACACTTGAAGGCGATTCAAGAAATAGTCCAAAAGTAGAACGAAATTTAGGAAACATTGTTGTATCCGGAAAAGCAATTGAAAACGGAATTCCTTCTTTTTGTGCAGTAACTGTTGTTGAACCTTGTCTTGTACATAAAAGCGATCAAACGTCTGGAGGCAAAAAAATATATACATATACATCAAATTTTAATATAATTGTTGGTAATTTTACAAAACCATTTGTTAGCGAATATGTGGAATTAGTTGATAAAACTAATGGAACTTTAAAAATAGAAGTTATTGAAGAAGACGAAGATGGAATCTTATTAACTACTGTCATAGTAAAAGTCTCAAATTTTATAGTAGTGGAGACAATCAAACAACCTTCAGTAAAATTCGTCAGTGCATCTAATACACTTGGATTATCTTTTATTGAAAAAGTCGGT
>JAVXGI010000016.1:0-17821 GCA_036657515.1 Bacilli bacterium | reverse complement strand
ATTGTTGAAAAACCTAAACTTAATGAAGCTCCTACAAACTATGCTTGTTTAGGACGTTATGTTATTAAAAATAGTGTAATGAAGTATCTTGCTAATATTAAACGTGGCGCAGGAAATGAATATCAGTTAACCGATGCCTTAGCTAAAATGTTAGAATCTGAAAAAATGTATGCATATGAATTTGTTGGTGATCGTTACGATATTGGCAGCAAATGTGGATATGTTAAAGCTATTATTGATCAAGCATTGAGTCGCGAAGATATGCATGATGAAATAATGGAATTCCTACAAACAAAAACTAAATAAATTGAAAAAAATAAAATACATTAGAACTTTATTGCAGAAGTTTTGCCGTATTTTATTTTTTTATTCTCTTTTTTACGATATTAATCGTATTTATCTTCAAATAGCATTGAAAAAAATCTAATATTATCTATAATATTATTGTGTATCAAAAAGGAGAATTTTAGAATGTCAGAAATAAAAAAGACAATGCATTCGGTTGATGGAAATACTGCTGCTGCTCTTGAAAGTTACAACTTTACAGAAATAGCAGGTATTTATCCTATTACTCCATCATCACCAATGGCTGAACTCGTAGATTTATACGCCTCACAAGGCAAGGTTAACTTTTTCAACAACCAAGTAAAAGTTGTAGAAATGCAATCCGAAGGTGGTGCTTCTGGTGCAGTTCATGGTAGCTTACAAGCAGGTGGATTAGCCACTACTTATACAGCATCCCAAGGTTTATTATTAATGATTCCTAATATTTATAAATGGGTTGGTGAACTTTTACCAGCAGTACTTCATGTATCTGCAAGAAGTTTAGCAACAAGAGCATTATCTATTTTTGGTGATCACCAAGATATTTATGCTATTAGACAAACAGGTATTACAATGATTTGTAGTAATTCTGTTCAAGAAATTGCAGATTTAGCTTCAGTTGCTCACCTTGTTGCAATTGATAGTGAAACACCAGTTTGTCATTTCTTTGATGGATTTAGAACATCACACGAAATTCAAAACGTTGAATTTATTGATGATGCTGAATGGAAGAAATTACTTCCAATGGAAAAGGTTGAAAAATTTAGAGCAAGAGCTTTAAATCCACATACTCATCCAGTTACTAGAGGCGGAGCTGAAAACGATGACATCTACTTCCAAGGAAGAGAGGCTCAAAACGTTGTTTTCGATAAAGTTTTAGGTTATGTTGTGAAATATTTTGATGAAGCAACAAGATTAACTGGAAGAGAATATGCTCCATTTGTTTATTATGGTGCAAAAGATGCTACTAAAATTATTATTGCTATGGGCAGTGTAATGGAAACAGCAAGAGAAGTAGTTGATGATTTAACTAGTAAGGGTGAAAAAGTTGGTATGGTATCAGTACACTTATACCGTCCATTCTCACCAGAATATTTATCAAGTGCAATTCCTGCAACTGTTAAAAAGATCGCGGTTCTTGATAGAACAAAAGAAACTGGTTCTATCGGCGAACCTTTATATCTTGATGTTGTTGCTGCTCTTGAACAAGTTGGTAGAAAAGATATTAAAGTCGTTGGTGGACGTTATGGTTTATCTTCAAAAGATACTCAACCAAAACACGTTAAATCAGTCTTTGATTTCCTTGATAATTCTCCACGTCACAACTTTACTGTTGGAATCAATGATGATTTAACTCATTTATCAATTCCTACTGATGAAGATTACCATATTGTAGGTGATTATAAGTCATGCTTATTCTATGGATTAGGAAGTGATGGTACAGTTAGTGCTAATAAATCTTCGATTAAGATAATTGGAGATGCTACTCACCAATATGCACAAGCATATTTTGCATATGATAGTAGAAAAGCAGGAGGAGTTACAAGATCTCACTTAAGATTTGGTAAATCACCAATTAGATCAACATATTATATTGAGAATGCTGATTTTATTTCCTGTTCACTTGATACTTATATTTATAAATTCGATATGATTAAGAATCTTAAACCAAATGGTGTCTTCTTATTAAATACCGATATGAGTGAAGAACAATTAATTAAAGTTCTTCCAAATAGAGTTAAACATCAATTAGCAGCACGTAATGCTAGATTCTATATTATAGATGCTAACAAGATTGCAGCTGATATTGGAATGGGTAGACATACAAATACTATTCTTCAAGCTTCATTCTTCTTCCTTAATCAAGGTATTATGCCATATGAACAAGCTCAAACATTAATGAAAGAGTTTGCTAAGAAATCATATGCTAAAAAAGGTCAAGATGTTGTTGAACTTAACTACAAAGCAATTGATTCTGGAACAGAAGGTTTAAAAGAAATTAAGATTGATCCAGAATGGATTAAACTTACTACTAAACGCGATATGCATTTAACAGGAGACGATTACTTTGATAATTATGTTAACGTAATTGGTTCCCTTGATGGAGATGATTTACCAGTTTCAAGATTCACTGAACATGAATTATTAGATGGTACCATGAATCCAGATATTACCTATAGAGAACAAAGAAGTATTGCCGATAGAGTACCTTTATGGCACAAAGAAGCATGTATTCAATGTAATCAATGCGTATTTGTCTGTCCACACGCTACTATTCGTCCATTCTTATTAACAGAAGAAGAAAAAGCAGGACTTCCTGCTCTTGCTAAAGATGATGTTAGTAAAGCAATGGGACCAAGTGTTGCTGGAATGTATTATCGTTTACAAGTTTCTCCAAAGAACTGTGTTGGTTGCGGACTTTGTGTTACTGAATGTACAGTTAACAAAGCTGGCAAAGCAATTGCAATCGAAATGGTTGAAGCTAAATCCCAATTCCCACAAGAAGAAGCTGCAACATATTTATATAAACATGTTGATTATAAAGCTGATAAATTCCCAGTTACCACTGTAAAAGGTGTTGGATTCTTAATGCCTTATATGGAAATTTCTGGATCATGTGCTGGATGTGGAGAAACGCCATACTATAGACTTGTTTCACAATTATTTGGTAAAGATATGTTAGTTGCTAACGCAACTGGTTGTTCTTCAATCTATAGTGGATCAACTCCACTTACTCCATTCTGTACCGATAAAAATGGACAAGGTATTGCCTGGGCTAACAGTTTATTTGAAGATAACGCAGAATTTGGTTATGGTATGAGAATTGCTACTAACTATAAATTAATGCAAGTTTCTCGAATTTTAACTGCTGCATTAAGCGCAAGCGATGTTACAGAAGAAACAAAAGCCGTAATTACCGATTATCTTGGAAATATTAAAAATAAAGAACACATCAGAACTATTCTTGCTAAGTTAGTTGCTCTTGTTAAAGAGTCAAAGAACGTTGCAATTAAAGAAGTCTTACTCTATGAAAGAGATTTACTTGATAAGTCAGTTTGGATTATCGGTGGAGATGGTTGGTCATTCGATATTGGCTATGGTGGTCTTGATCACGTAATTGCTAACGAAGATGATGTTAATATTTTAGTTCTTGATACTGAAGTTTATTCAAATACCGGTGGTCAAAGTTCTAAATCTTCTCAAACAGGATCAATTGCTAAATTTACAGCAAGTGGTAAAACTGGATCAAAGAAGAACTTAGCATTAATGGCTATGGCATATGGACACGTCTATGTTGCTCAAATTTCACTTGGTGGAAATCCAATGGCTGCTATTAAAGCTTTAAAAGAAGCTGAAAGCTATGATGGACCATCCCTTGTAATTTGTTACTCACCATGTGTAAACCATGGAATTAAGGGTGGACTTTCTAACTCTATTAAGGTTGAAAAGAAGGCAGTTGAATCTGGCTACTTCCCAATCTTCAGATACGATCCACGTCTTGAATCTGAAGGCAAATCACCATTAATTATGGACTCTAAAGAACCTGACTTTAGTTTATTTAGAGAATTTATTATGGGTGAAACAAGATTTAGTCAATTACCAAAGGTTAATCCAGCTCACGCTGAAGAACTCTTAACTAAATCCGAAAATATGGCTAAAGCTAGATACGCTCGCATTAAAAAATTCGGTTTATAAAAATTAGTAAAAGTGTTTAGCAGCAATTTATTGCTCTAAACACTTTTTTTATCGCAATACAGCGCTAAAATAGCGAAAAATGCTCTATATTTAATTCAAAAAATATTTTTATTAAAAAGTAATTTAAATATGGTATAATAAAAGCACGTAAAAATACTACAAACAATTTTAGTTAGGAGATAACTATGACACTTAAAATTGACGCTGAAAAGAAAAAGATTATTAAAAAATATGGTACCTTTGGACTTATTATTGTCGGTATCATTGTTTTTGCTCTAATTGTAACATTTGTTATGCAAAACAATTCTGCAAGTAGAGAACTTACTGCTATGGGAACTAAGATCAGAGATAATCTAACTCCATATACTACCGCTACTCCAATTGATGATAAAACAGTTACTTATCAACCAAAAACTGGTGTACTTATTACCGGAGTTAAATCCAAAGTAGAAGCAAGTGATACTTTAATGTCATTTATTTCTAAATCTATTGCTAAATCCTATAAAGATTCAAAAAATATTGATGAAAGTGGATTAAATTTTGCTCCAAATTCATTTAAAAAAGATGATAAAGCACAAAAAGTTGATTTAAAGAACTGGTATGGTGTTTCATATCACATTTCTCCACTTGATGATGCCAAGAAAAATGTCTTACAAAAAGAATCAATCAAAGAGAACTGTGTTAACACTGAAATTGGTGGAGAAACAACCCAACAATGCGTTACTATTAAAAAAGAAGCAATTTATATTTATTATACTTCTTCTTGCTCAAGAGGAATCTACTTACAAGATAGTGATGTCACCATTACTGGTACTGATATTCTTGTTAAATCCTTGGTTTTTGTAACAAGTTTTAATCAAGCATTATCACTTAAATTAAACTAATTATATTAAACAAAATATGAAGCTCCTTAACAGGAGCTTTTTTATTTTTTAATAAAAGTAGAACAAGAAAAAGATAAAAAATATAACGAAGGTTTTTATTTGGAATTATATGTTTAAATAAGTATAATATAGGCTTAGGAGATATTATGATAAAAAATAAAATATTACTACGTGAACTTGAAATAAATTCACTTTATGCCGAAGGGCAAATAGATGCTACAAGAAGAAAAGAATTGATTGAAGAACTTCCAATAATTGATGAAAGCTATTTAGCTGCGGTTATTGAGTATTTTGGTAATAATAGTGTCATGGTTGAACGCGCTCGTTTAGAACTTGACCAAATTAATGCTGCCAAAGCAACAGGAGAAGTTGTTGTTAAAAAAGAACGTATTCCTCTTCCAAACTATAGTTTAGCTGAAGAATTATGGAATAGTATTTCGCATGGACTTGGTGCTATTTTTGGTATATTAGTTCTGATATTTTCAATTCTTGCTCTTGTTACTAAAAGTAACATTACAGGTAATCCAATTGATGGATACGAACTTGGAGCAGCAATTGTATATAGTGTTTCGATAATGATTTTATATACAATATCTTGTATTTATCATGCTCTTGGAAGAAATGCTGGTAAAAAAGTTATGAGAGTTTTAGATCATGATATGGTCTATTTACTAATTGCCGGAACTTATACTCCATTTTGTATTTGTGCATTACGCGAAGTAATGATATTTAATGTTGTTCCATTAGGATGGCTAATCTTTGCTATTGTTTGGGTCCAAGCAATTATCGGAATTACTTTTAACTCAATTAATATTCAAAAATACAAAGTTTTATCAATGGTTTTATATATTACTATGGGTTGGACTATTATTTTTGCCGCTGCTCCTTTAATGGATCAAATGGGAGTATTACCATTTGTATTACTTTTACTTGGTGGTATTTCTTATACTGTTGGTTCTATTCTTTATGGAATTGGTGCAAAGAAAAAAGGAATGCATAGTGTATTTCATTTCTTTGTTTTAGTAGCTTCTTTCCTTCAATTTGCTGCCATTTATGTAGGTATATTTATTAAATAAATATGGAAACAGATAGCAAGAAATATATTATTGTTAAAGGTGCTCGTGAAAACAACTTAAAAAATCTTAGTTTTTCAATACCTAAGAATTCTCTAGTTGTTTTTAGTGGTTTATCTGGAAGTGGTAAATCCACTTTAGCATTTGATACAATTTATGTTGAAGGACAAAGACGTTATGTTGAGTCTTTGTCAAGTTACGCTCGTCAATTTCTTGGCAATATTGAAAAACCAGACGTCGATTCAATTGAAGGACTTAGTCCTGCAATTGCAATCGAACAAAAAACAACTTCCCATAATCCGCGCTCAACTGTTGGAACAGTTACGGAAATTTATGATTATTTACGTTTGTTATTTGGTCGAATTGGCGTTCCTTATTGTCCAATTCATAATGAACCAATAATTGCTTTTTCACGTTCAAAAATGGTAGATATTGTCTTAACTTATCCTCTTGGAAGTCATATTCAAATATTAAGTCCAATTGTAATTCGTGAAAAAGGAACTCAAAAAGAAGTTCTTTTACGTCTTAAAAATGATGGATTTTCACGTATTAGACTTGATGGAGAGTTTACAACTGTTGAAGAAGTAAAAGAATTAGACAAAAATAAAAAACATAATATTGATATTGTTATTGATCGAATAGTTTTAAAAGAAGATAGCAGAAGTAGAATATTTGATGCTATTGAATTAGCAGCTAATGAATCAAAAGGTTATGTTCTTATTTATACAAGTGATGGTGAACAATTACTAAGTGAACATAATGCTTGTCCTAAATGTGGATTTAGTATTCCTAAATTAGAACCAAGATTATTTTCTTTTAATGCTCCACTTGGTTGTTGCCCTGATTGTAATGGATTAGGAGTAAAACAAGAAGCAGATATTGATTTAATTATGCCTGATAAATCTCTTTCTATTGCAGAAGGCGGCATAAAATACTATAAAAATACCGTTCTTACTACCAATCTTGATTGGCAAGATTTTGCAAAACTTTTAGAAATATATTCAATAGATATTTCTAAGCCACTTAAAAATATGTCTCCATATGAATTAGACATAATTTTAAATGGCTCTAAAGAAGCAATAAAATATTCTTTACGTAGTAGTTCTGGAAACGTTCTTAATAGATTTGGAAAAATAGAAGGAATAAAAACTCGTATTGAAAGATTATATAACGATACTACTAGTGAATTTAGTCGTGAATGGTATCAATCTTTTATTCGTGATGTGCCTTGTACAAAGTGTGGAGGTGCTCGACTTTCTCCTGAAGCACTTAGTGTTAAGATTGATTCACTTAATATATATGAAGTAACTTGTTTATCTCTTGATAAACTTTATCAATGGATTACTAATCTTCCTAGTAAATTAAGTAAAAATGACGCATTAATTGGTGATTTAGTTATTAAAGAAATAAAAAATAGAGTTAAGTTCTTATGTGATGTAGGACTTGATTATCTTACTCTTAACAGAACTGCTCAAACACTATCTGGAGGAGAATCACAACGTATTAGATTAGCTACTCAAATTGGATCACGTTTATCAGGTGTTCTTTATGTTTTAGATGAGCCTTCAATTGGTCTTCATCAAAAGGATAATGATAAATTAATTGCCACGATGAAAGAAATGGTTGATTTAGGAAATACTTTAATTGTAGTAGAACACGATGAAGACACAATTAAGGCGGCCGATTATATTCTTGATATTGGGCCTGGTGCTGGAATTCATGGTGGAGAAATCGTTGGTGAAGGTAGTTTAGAAGATATCATGAATAGTCCAAGATCAATAACTGGAGACTATTTAGCTGGAAGAAAAGAAATTTTTCTTCCTAAAACTAGAAGAAAAATTAATAAATCAAATATGTTAACACTCAAAGGTTGTTCTGTAAACAACTTAAAATCAGTTGATGTTTCAATTCCTTTAGGGATGTTTACCTGTGTTACTGGAGTTAGTGGAAGTGGAAAATCTAGTTTAATAAATGAAACAGTATATAAAGCTGTTGAAAAATACTTAACTAAAGCAGAAACTCATCCGGGAAAATACGATTCTATTGAAGGATTAGAAAACATTGATAAAGTCGTAAATATTACGCAAGACCCAATTGGTAGAACGCCACGCAGTAATCCTGCAACATATGTTAAAGCATTTGATGAGATTAGAGAACTTTACGCTGAAACAAAAGAAGCCAAAGCCAGAGGATATGGAAAAGGAAGATTTTCCTTTAACGTACCAGGCGGCAGATGTGAACACTGCGAAGGCGCTGGAGTGTCTCGTATATCGATGAATTTTTTACCGGATGTATATATTACTTGTGATGAATGCAATGGAAAGCGTTATAATGAAGAGACACTCCAGTGCCTTTATAAAGGAAAATCAATTAGTGATGTTCTTGACATGACAATAGAGGATGCAATGAATTTCTTTGCTAATCGTTCTTCAATTTATCGTCGTTTAAAGTCACTTTATGACGTTGGATTAGGATATGTAAAGGTGGGTCAACCTGCTACTACCTTGTCAGGTGGAGAAGCACAACGTGTTAAACTTGCTAATGAGTTACAGCGTAAACCAACAGGAAAGACATTATATATATTAGATGAACCAACAACTGGACTTCATAGTGATGATGTTGCTAAACTAATAAATGTATTGTTTAGAATTGTAAATAACGGAGATAGTGTCTTAATTATTGAACATAATATGGATATAATTAAGGTAGCTGATTATATAATAGATATTGGTCCGGATGGAGGATATCGTGGAGGAGAGATTATTGCTACTGGTACTCCTGAAGAAATAGCTAAATGTAACAAGTCATATACAGGACAATATTTAAAGAAATACTTACGTAAAGAAAAAGGAGAATGAGTTATATGGGAATTGCATTATGTGTTATCGGATCATTAATTGGAGCTGGTTCTCTTGGATATCTTTCGTATTACTTTATTAAATTACTTATTGGTCGTCAAATAGAGGCTTATAAACCAACAAAACAAGATTATCTTTATTTTTTGCTTTTGCCTTTAGCTACTGCAATTGGAATATATACAATTGTTCGTGGGTCTTATTTTGTCACGAACCAAAACCTTGCTATTACCGGAGAATTATTGATCGGTTTTGGTTCGGTTATAACCGTATATTTATTACTTAATTTCTTTATTTCGTTTATTATGTATTACTATAAGAAAAATTTATGTCCGAAGTTTAAAAGAGCTTGTGGATGGTCTTATTGGCTTTCATTTATTTTGTTTTGGGTAGCATTATTTTGGATTTGGCTTGAAGGAGCTGCTCCTTATATTACCTATCCTCTCATAAATGGCGTAGGAATTAACGGAAGTGGAATTCATTGGAATACTTATATTAGTGGACATGATGGATTTAATATTCAATTTTATGCACTATGTATTTTAGCAGGAGCAGTATTTGTATATTTCCTATGCGATCATAAGTTATATAAAAAATATGGTGAACATGGTTTACTTGAATCAACATTCTTTATTGCTTTTCCAGCTGGCATAATTGGTGCTCGTATTTGGTACGTAGTTGGTGAATGGAGTACAAAATTTGCTCCAGTTTTTGCTGAAGATCCATGGAAGATGTTTAGAATTTGGGATGGTGGACTCACCATTATGGGTGGAGCTTTCTTTGGAATTGTTGTTGGAGTTTTATGGGTACTTTTAACGAAGAAGAAATTTAAGTTACTTGATACAATTGATTTTATTGTTCCAACTATTTTACTGGCTCAAGCAATTGGTAGATGGGGAAATTTCTTCAATCATGAAGTTTATGGACAAACACAGTTATTAATTGAAAATGTATGGTATTTACCATCATTTATTAAGAATCAGATGGCAGTTAGTTTTAGTTCTGGAATGCCAGGAGCCTATATGTATACACCACTATTTTTAATAGAAGGAATATGTAATGTGGCTGGATATTTTGCTCTTGTATATGGGTTTGGTGAACATAAACTTGTTATGAAGGGAATAGCTGCAATAAGTAATAGAGTATCGGGTGGAAAGTTAAAAGAAGAGACAAAGAATAAGATTGTTAATGCTATTCCACTTGGAGCAATTGCGGGATTATATTTAGTTTATTATGGCGCTGTTAGATTTATTCTTGAGCCATTAAGAGATCCGTCCTTTAATATGGGTGAAAATGGACAATGGAGTAATATTCAAAGTTTAATATATATTGGAATTGGTTTAGCAGTTGTTGGATTATTTGCTCTTTATCAATATGTTGTAGGACCAAAGATAAAAGAAAAACTTAAAAATAGAAAGCCAAAAGTTACTAAAGGAAATGATTCACTTAATGACTAATAAATATAAACTATTAATATTTGATGTTGATGGAACGCTTGCTGATACCGATAAAATGCTTATTGAAACATATAGAACACTATATGAACTTTATAGTCCTAATGTTAAACTAGATGAATCGAAAGTAATTGGTTTTTCAGGACCTCCACTTCGTGAAACGTTAAGCACAGAATTTCCACTTTATGATCCGGAATTTATGATTAAAGAGTATAAAAAATATAGTCGTCCAAACTACGTTAAATACGTTACAACTTTCTTTAAAACAAGAGAGTTATTATTAAAACTTAAAGAAGAAGGATACATTTTAACAATTGCTACCTCAAAAATGCATGAAGCAACCTTATATACATTAGATTTATTAAATTTAAATGATATATTTGTTTCTATTGTTTCAAGTGATGACGTTGTTAATCCAAAACCTGATAAAGAATCAGTTGAAAAATTAAGAGAAGAATTTAATATTAGCAAAGAAGAAACATTATTTATTGGCGATACAAAATATGATGTAATTTGTGCCTCAGAAGCTGAGGTTGACTCGGTTATTATGACTTATAAATCTCGCATTATACCAAAAGAGTGTACTCCGACTTATTTTAGATCCTCATCTTCTGAACTTGCAAAATTATTAAACGTAAAATTATGAGACACAATATATCTTTCGCTGAAAGAATAAAAGATGAAATAGTTTCCAATATTGACGTGAGTGACGATCGAAAGCTCGCAATTTTAGCATCTTTTTTAAAAATAAATGGTTGCCTTAAAATTCATGATGGTAAAGAATCTATTTTTGTTAAGACCGAAAATTCTAAAATTGCGAAGTTTATATATCAACTTGTTTTAACTTATTTTAATGTTGAACCTCATTTTGCATATGAAAGATCAAGTCAATTTGCAGTAAAAACAATGTATTCTGTAATAATTGATGAAAAAATAGAAGAAATACTAGAAAAGTTAAAATTAGATTTTATTTCTTCTTCAATTGATAGTAGTTTTTTATGTAATGATCAAGTACGATTTGGTTATATTGCTGGAGTTTTCTTATCAAGTGGATCGTGTAATAGTCCTCTTTCTTCAAATTATCATTTAGAGTTAGCTTTTAATGATGGAATTTTTGCCATTCAAATGCAAAAATTAATTAATGAATTAAGGGTTGCTTCTTTTAATATGAGATTAATTAAAAGAAGAAATCAATTTGTTCTTTATTTAAAGAAGAGTGATTTGATTTCTTCTTTTATAATTATGATTGGTGCGGTATCTTCTTGTATGGAATTTGAAGATATTAGAGTAGAAAGAGATTTTACTAATAACGATAATAGATTATTTAATCTTGATAACGCTAATATGAAGAAAACAATTGATAGTTCAACTGAGCAAATAGAAAATATTAAATATTTAAAAGAAAATATCGGTCTAGATCACATTGAAAATGAAAAACTAAAGGTTTTATGTGAGATTAGATTAAATAATAAAGAAGCAAGTTTACAAGAACTTGCTAGGGAACTCGGAGAAAGATTAGAAAAGAACATTTCCAAAAGTAATGTTTATCACCTTTTTATTAAAATTGAACAAATGGTCGCCCATTATAAAGGAGAGGAAAAATGATTAATACTTTATTTCAATTAGGTAATAGAATTAAGTTTTTACGAGAAGGAAGACTTTTCAGTCAAGAAGATTTTGCTAATGAAATAAATATCAATCGTAATTACTTAAGTGATATTGAAAACGGAAGAAGAAATCCAACAATTAAGATTCTTTCCAAGATTGCAAGTGGTCTTGAAGTTACCCTTTCTGAACTTTTAAAAGGAGTAGAATAGGCTTTTAAGGCGGTCTTAAATAATTCAGAAAATCTATAATTATTTAAGACTAATTATTGCTTCTTTTGATATTAAATTTTAGTTATTTTTTTATATTCTATTTGGTATTCTTTGGTATATAAAATTTAATATCAGAATAAGTAAATTATTTAAGTAAAATTATTTAAAGATAAACACTTTTTAAACTATAATACTTTTTTTATTTGCATATATTATGTATAATATATTTGCAATATTCAAAGGAGGACATTACAGTTATGTCAATTAAACTTGCAATAAATGGGTTTGGAAGAATTGGTCGTTTAGCTTTCCGTCGTGCTATCGAATCAGGTGAATTTGAAGTCGTAGCAATTAATGATTTAGTAGATGCTAAAACTTTAGCATACTTATTAAGATATGATACTGCTCATAAACAATGGGGAGTTGGTGAAATTGGTGTTGATGAAACAACAAATTCTATTATTTTTAGAGGAAAAGCCATTCCTGTTCTTGGACAAAAAGATCCTAAAGAACTTAAATGGGGAAATTATGGAGTTGATATCGTTCTTGAATGTACTGGTCGCTTTAAGGGTAAAGAAGATGCTGCTGTCCATATTGAAAATGGTGCAAAAGGCGTTATTATCAGTGCTCCAAGTGATAAGGTTACTCCAACATTCGTATATGGCGTTAATAGTGATTTATTAACAAAAGAAATGACAATTGTTTCTGGTGCATCCTGCACTACAAACTGTCTTGCTCCAGTTTGCAAAGTCTTACTTGAAAAATTTGGTATTGAAGGTGGATATATGACTACAATTCACGCATATACAAATGATCAAACAACTCTTGACCTTGCAAAAGGAAACTTAAGACGTGGTAGAGCAGCTGCTGCTAATATTGTTCCAACAACAACCGGTGCTGCAAAAGCAATTGGTTTAGTTATTCCAGAACTTGATGGAAGACTTAGAGGTGGTGCAATTAGAGTTCCAGTCGTAGATGGTTCTTTAGTTGATTTATCACTCATTCTTAAAAAAGAAGTTACTGCTGAAGAAATTAATGAAGCAATGGAAATTGCTAGCAAGACTACCTTAAAAGGTGTTCTTGATTATACCGAAGACGAGATTGTTTCAAGTGATATAATTGGCGCAACAGCTGGTTCTATCTTTGATGCCACTCAAACAGTTGTCTTTAAAACACCATCCGGTCAACAACTTGTTAAGATCGTTTCATGGTATGACAATGAATATAGTTATACATGTCAATTTGTCCGTCTTGCAGGACACATGGCAAAAGTTTTAGGAATAAAATAATTTACTAAAAATCATATTAAAGGCGCCATAGTAAATTATGGCGCCTTTATTTAAATTACAGGAGGATTAAATATGTTAATCGTTAATCAATTAGAAAATGTTTCCGGAAAAGTTATTATTGTTCGTGTCGATTTTAATGTCCCATTAAAATCGGGAGTTATTAAAGACGACAATAGAATTAGTGCAGCTCTTCCTACTATTAAGGAATTAATTAGTAAAGGTGCTAAAGTAGTTTTAATGTCACATCTTGGTAAAATTAAACATAAAGAAGCTCCAGAAATCGTAGCAGAGGCTAAAGCAAAAAATGATTTAGCTCCAGTTGCTATTAGATTAAGTGAGTTACTTGGTCAAAAAGTTAATTTTGTTAATGCTACGCGTGGAGCCGTCTTAACTGATGCTGTTAAAGCTCTTCTTCCAGGAGAAGTACTTTTAATGCAAAATACCAGATACGAAAAAGGCGAAGAAAAGAATGATGCAGAACTTAGTGCTATTTGGGCTAATCTTGCTGATGGATTCGTAATGGATGCTTTTGGTAGTGCTCATAGAGCACATGCTTCAACATTTGGCGTTCCTGAATTATTAAAGAAAGAAGGAAAACCTGTTGCTGTTGGATATCTTGTTGAAAAAGAAATTGAAGCATTAAGTAGATGTGTTGAAGTTCAAGATAGTGACAGACCATATATTGCTATTTTAGGTGGATTTAAAGTTAGTGATAAGATTAAAGTTATTGAAACACTACTTACTAAATGCGATAAGATTTTAATTGGTGGTGCAATGACTTATACATTCCTTGCTGCAAAAGGAATATCAACTGGAACTTCTCCTGTTGAAATTGAACAAGCAGAATATGCAAGAAAATGTTTAGCATCTGGCAAGATTGTTCTTCCAGTTGATAGCATTTGTGCTGATGGATTCGAAAGTCATACCGAAGTTAGAATTGTTGAAGGAAATATTCCTGAAGGATTCCAAGGCCTTGATGTTGGACCAAAGACATTAGAGTTATATCGCGCAGAAATTGCCAAAGCTAAAATGATATTTTGGAATGGACCAGTTGGAGTCTTTGAACAAGAAGAATTTGCTACTGGAACAAAAGAAGTTTGTAAAGCAATTGTTGCTAATACTAAAGCTTTTACCGTAATTGGTGGCGGAGATAGCGCAAGTGCTGCAAAGCAATTTGGTTATAAAGATGGATTTAGTCATGTCTCAACAGGTGGTGGAGCTTCACTTGAAATGATTGAAAATGACGGGCATTTACCTGGCATTGATATCATTAAGTAGGAAGTAACAATGCGTAAAAAATTATTATTAGGCAACTGGAAAATGAATAAAACTGTTGCGGAAGCCAAAGAATTTGCTTCCGCCTCAGTTAGTTTAGTTGCTTTAGCTAAAGAACATAATATTGATATTGGAGTAGCTCCAACTTTTCTTGCTTTAGATATCGTTGCTAAAACCAATCCTAATATTATTGTTGCTGCTCAAAATGTTCATTTTAAAGAAAGCGGAGCTTATACTGGAGAAATTTCTATTCCAATGCTTAAAGAGATTGGAATTAAGACTGTTATTATCGGTCATAGTGAAAGAAGAATGTATGATAATGAAACTTCAGCAAAATGTAACATGAAGATTTTAAAATTAGTAGCAGAAGATATGATTGCTGTTTATTGCGTGGGTGAAACGCTTGATGAATTTTTAAATAATAAAACATCTGATGTTGTAATTGAGCAACTTAAGGTAGGTCTAAATGGCGTTTCACCAGCCGATTTAACGAAAGTTATTATTGCTTATGAACCAGTCTGGTCAATCGGAACAGGAAAAGCTGCATCAAAAGAAATTGCAGAGAATGTTTGTGCTCTTATTAGGTCAACAATTGCTGACCTATATAATAAGGAAGAAGCAGATGGAGTTAGAATACTTTATGGCGGATCAGTAAAGCCTAATAACGTTAAAGAATATATGAGTGAAAAAGATATTGATGGAGCCCTTGTTGGAGGAGCTAGTTTAGCAATTGATTCCTATAAAGAGCTTATCGAAGGAATGTAATTATGCAAGATAATAAATTTGTACAAAACGCTCCTTTAGAGCAAAGTGGAGCAAAAAGTAAAGCCACACTAGGATTTACTTCTAAAGTTTTATTATTTTTAGGACTTGGTATTGCTCTTTCAACGATTGTTTCAATATGTGCTCCACTTGCTTATCAAGCATTTGGGTGGATTACATTAATTAAAGATGGATCAACTATTGGAATTGTTGAAATAACTACTCCATTTCTTATCTTTATTGGCTGTATTTCTGCTGTGACGTTTATTTTAATGCTTGTTAATCAGTTTTACTTATTTGCAAGAGGAAAGACTGAAATATTAATGTATGTTCCTTATTGTATATTAATGGGTTTATTAGTTTCTTTTACTTCAATGTTTGTTAGCTATTATACATTTGGTTTAGCACTTGGTGTAAGTGCCTTAGCAATGATGTTAATGGGAGCAGTTGGATACTTTAGTAAAGGAAGATTAAATAGTATTGCTATTATTGGAATCGTTCTTACGTTTGGTAGTGTTATCTTAAGCTTATTAAATTTCTTTATATTTGGTAACGCTTATATTATGTGGATCATTACTTTTGCTACCTTAATCGCTGTTGTTTTGTTTGTTGCATTTGATTTTAGACTGGTAAAAGAATATTCCTTAAACGGAAATCCTACAACCGGGGTTGCAATCTATTGTGCTTTCAGACTTTATAACGATTTCATCTATATATTTATTCGTTTACTTACTTTATTTAGTTATATTACTCGTGATTCATCTAATTAAAGAAAAAATAACTACTAAAAAACTACTAAAAACCGATGCAAATGGAGATAAATCCAGCATCGGTTTTTATTTTTGAAAAAAGTTAAAATAATCCTTTATTTTCGATTTGATTTAAGGCATAATTAACCATGCTAATCAAATCTTAGCTTACTCATTGATCTTTAAACGAATTACTTATTATTCTCTTTAATACCAATTTCTAAAAAAGTATTTAAGAAAAATAATAATAAAATAGTTTAAATAAATGTTGAAAGATAATATCGATTGGCATATAATAATATCAATCGCGCGTTTCATAGAAACAACGCGATAATCCAATCAAAACTAGTCTTTAAATAGATAAATACTGAATTAAAAAATTGTCAAAAATTAATTAAATTCTATATTGACTATATAATCTAGTAGTGATAAGATATTCAAGCATGCATCGATTGATGGGTGAAAGCCAACATGCAAATTGATCTTTGAAAACTAAATAGAATGACAAACAAAAAAACGTCAATTTTTTTAAACAATAATACCAGAATAATTATGAACAGAATATAAACTTTAGAGAGTTTGATCCTGGCTCAGGATGAACGCTGGCGGCGTGCCTAATACATGCAAGTCGAGCGGAGGTAGCAATACCTCAGCGGCGAACGGGTGAGTAACACGTAGGTAACCTGCCTTTCAGTTGGGGATACCCGGAGGAAACTCTGGCTAATACCGAAATATGTGCATTTCCGGCATCGGAGATGCATAAAAGGGGCTTCAAAGCCTCGCTGATTGATGGACCTGCGGCACATTAGCTAGTTGGTGAGATAACAGCCCACCAAGGCGAGGATGTGTAGCCGACCTGAGAGGGTGATCGGCCACAATGGGACTGAGACACGGCCCATACTCCTACGGGAGGCAGCAGTAGGGAGTTTTCGGCAATGGGGGAAACCCTGACCGAGCAACGCCGCGTGAGTGATGAAGGTCTTCGGATTGTAAAGCTCTGTTATAGAGGATAAATGGCGGACCGAGGAAATGCGGTCCGTTTGATAGTACTTTATCAGAAAGCCACGACTAACTACGTGCCAGCAGTCGCGGTAATACGTAGGTGGCAAGCGTTATCCGGAATTATTGGGCGTAAAGAGTGAGCAGGCGGCTGTTTAAGTTTGAGGTTAAATCTATGGGCTCAACCCATATAAGCCTTGAAAACTGGACGGCTAGAGTACGAGAGAGGTAAACGGAACTTCATGTGTAGCGGTGAAATGCGTAGATATATGAAAGAACACCAGTGGCGAAGGCGGTTTACTAGCTCGATACTGACGCTCAGTCACGAAAGCGTGGGTAGCAAATAGGATTAGATAACCTAGTAGTCCACGCCGTAAACGATGATAACTAGGTGTTGCAGGATTGCAGCGCCGAAGCTAACGCATTAAGTTATCCGCCTGGGGAGTACGCTCGCAAGAGTGAAACTTAAAGGAATTGACGGGGACCCGCACAAGCAGTGGAGCATGTGGTTTAATTCGACGCTACGCGAAGAACCTTACCAGGACTTGACATGGAATTAAAGGCCCTAGAGATAGGGAGATAGTTATAGTTCACACAGGTGGTGCATGGTTGTCGTCAGCTCGTGTCGTGAGATGTTGGGTTAA
>JAVXGI010000015.1:11759-20599 GCA_036657515.1 Bacilli bacterium | reverse complement strand
GTTGATTCAGATTCACAAGCAGATTTAACTGCATATATGGGATGGTATGATCAAGATAATTTGAAAACAACAATGGCAGATTTAGTTCAAAGAGCAATAACAGATGTTCCGATAAACACAGAACAAGCAATACTGCATCATAATGAAAATGTTGATTTAATTCCTTCATCATTAGCACTTGCAAATATAGAAAATAGTTTAATTAATGCAATGAGTAGAGAATATGTAACTAAAGACATTTTAAGTAGTGTAAAAGACAGATATGATTATGTATTAATTGATTGTATGCCAAGTTTAGGAATAATAACACTTAATGCATTAGCAAGTGCAGATAAAGTTATAATTCCAGTTCAACCACAATATTTAGCAGCAAAAGGAATGGGATATTTGCTAACTACAATTAAAAAGGTTAGAAGACAAATTAATCCTATTTTGAATGTTGAAGGTGTTCTTATAACTTTAAAAGATGGAAGAACAAATGTTGAAAGAGATACTCAAGCAGAATTAAGAGAAGCGTATGGTGGGATAGTTAAGATATTTGATATTGAAATACCAAAGGCAACAAAGACTGCTGAATCTACTTCAAAAGGTAAAAGCGTATTTGCTTATGATAAGAATGGCAAAGTAGCAGAGGCTTATTCTCTTGTAGCAAAGGAGGTGGTAGAGAATGGCAAAGAACGAAAACAAAATGAATCTTCCAAAGATTACAGTAGATGATTTGTTTTCAACACAAGAAGAAAGAGATTCTGTTAATCAAGAAAAAGTAATAGACATATCAATAAGAGATATATCAGACTTTCCAGAACATCCATTTAAAGTATTAAATAATACAGAGATGATAGAACTATCTAATAGTATAAAAGATGTAGGTGTATTAGTACCTGCTATTGTAAGAAAAAAAGATGATGGTAAATATGAAATGATTTCTGGGCATAGAAGAAAAATGGCAAGTCAAATGGCTAATAAAGAAACTATACCTTGTATTGTAAAAGATTTAACAGATGATGAAGCAACATTGATTATGGTGGATAGCAATCTTCAAAGAGAAGAAATACTTCCTAGTGAAAAAGCATTTGCTTATAAATTAAAGTTAGAGGCTTTATCACATCAAGGTAAGAGAACAGATTTAACTTCGTCCCAAGTTGGGACAAAGTTGAGAACAGACTCTCAAATAGGAGAAAAATATGGAGATAGCAGAAATCAGGTTCAAAGATTTATTCGTTTAACTGAATTGATACCAGAACTTTTAGAAAAAGTAGATGAAAAAATTATTGCTTTTAATCCAGCAGTGGAGTTATCTTACCTAAAAGATGAAGAACAATATGTTTTACTTGATTGTATTGATTATAGTGATTGCACTCCATCTCTAGCACAGGCAATTCATTTAAAAAAGATGAGTCAAGAGGGAGTTCTTACAACTGAAAAAATTGAAGAAATGTTGGAACAAGAAAAACCTAATCAAATACCAAAGTTTAAAATTAACAGAGATAAGTTGGAAAAGGTAATACCGAAAAATCTAGTATCAAATGAACAAATCGAAAACTTTATAATTCAATGTGTTGAAGAACATAACAAAAGGCAAAAACAGAGAAATAATGACGCAAGATAGAGTGTAATGATGTTTTCCGATAATCCCTTCCTACAACCTACCCTTAGTATTATATTACTAACTATAATTACTAGCTGAAAAAAAATAAGTAGATTTGTAGAGATGACATTCATAAAATGTTGTGTTTATAATTTAAGCAAATGGAGGGATGAAATATGAAAAAGATAATTGTGTCAGTGTTATTCATTCTAATGACATCTGTTGGAATTGGAATAACGAAAGTTAGTGATAGTGAGTTAAAACAAAATAATTCACTTAAAGAAAAAGAAGTTGTAGTAGAACAAGAAGAAAGTAAGATTAGTTCTAAAGAAACGAAAGAATCAAAAGAAGATTCTAATCAAGAAATCAAAGATGAAGAAAAGAGTGCTACAACAAAACAAAGTGAGAGTAAATCGACATCTACTCAAACAAAAAAAGATACAAATAATAGTTCTAACCAAACTAAACAAGAGATAACACAATCAACACAGCAAGTTGATGAAAAATCAGTCCAAAAAGAGGAATCTAAACAAGAAGTAAAGGTTGAAGAACAAAAGCCAAGTTATATTGGTGTACCTAATCCAAATGATTTAGACTATCCTGTTCATCACGGAGTAATTCAATATAAAACTTATGAAGAATGTTATAATGCAGGAATAGAATTATCATTCGCAGATAGTAGTGTTAAAAGTTTTTGGAGTTATCCAGTAAGAGATTCACAATATACAATATTAGGTTATTATTTGTATGTAGAAAGATATTAAATAAATTATAAATTTTGCTAGTCTTAGATGGCTAGTTTTTTTATTAAAAAAATTAGGAGGAAATAATGAAAAGTAAAATAAAAAAGATAGCAATTGCTATATCAGTATTTGCTATATCATTAATAAGTTCAACGCAAGTATTTGCATTGTCAAACAATTTAACAATGAATAAAACTACAACTTATTATAATAGATATGGCAGTGATGGAAATAACTCTTCTTGGTATTGGACAAAGTACAACTTTGAAAATAGAACAGCCTATTGTATTGAACCAGGAATAAAAGAAGGTACAATTTACAATCAAGGAGATTGGAATAACACAGGATTAAGTAATAGTATAAGAACAAGAGTATATCTACTTGCCTATTACGGATATGATTATCCAGGACATCAAACTGATTCTTACAGAATGGCAACACAAGCTATGATATGGGAAGCAGTATTAGGAAATACAAGTGTCTCTTTTTCAACTGGTAGATGGAATGCTGGAGATCAAATAGATGTATCTGCTGAAAGAAATCAAATAGAATCTTTAATAGCAAATCATTATACAAGACCAAGTTTTAATGGTCAGACAATTAATCTAAATGTTGGAGAAACAACAACATTAACTGATACAAATAATGTATTAGAAAAATTTGATATAAGTGTAAGTGGAGCAGAATATTCTGTTAATGGCAATACACTTACTATAAAACCAACACAAGTTGGAGATATTCAAATTAGAATGATAAAGAAAACTTATACAAGTGAAGCACCAGTTATATTCTATGGAGATGGAATTCAAAATATGGTAGTTGGTGGAGCAATAGACCCAGTAGTTTCTTCAATTAGTATTCATTCAGTAGGTGGAAAATTAAATATATCTAAAAAAGATTTAGATAATAGAAATAATACACCTCAAGGGGACGCAAAATTAGCAGGTACAGTATATGGACTTTATGATGAAACTGGAAAGTTAATTGAAAAATTAACAATAACAGAAGCCGAAAGTATTCAAAGTAATACACTTCCATTATTAGGAAGATTTTATATTCAAGAAATAACACCAGGAGAAGGATATCAATTAGATGATACTAAATATTATTTTAATAGCACATTAGATAATATTAATGCTTCATTAGAGTTATTTGATAAAGTAATTAATAGAAATTATGATATTACAAAAGTTTATGCAGATGCAGAAACAAAAATAATGACACCAGAACCAAATGTTGAATTTGGATTTTTTAATTCTAAAGGAGTACTTTATAAGAAAGCAACAACAGATTCAAACGGAAGATTAGTTATTAATTTAGTATATGGAAAATATACAGTAAAACAATTAACAACTACTCCAAATTATGAAAAAGTTGATGACTTTGAAATAGAAGTAAAAGAAATGGGAGATGTTGTTTATAAAGTTATATCTAATGCAGAAATAACATCAAAATTAAAAGTAGTAAAAATTGATAAAGGAACTGGTAATGTTATTACAAGAGCAGGTATTAAATTTAAAATTAAAAATCTTAAAACTGGAGAATATGTATGCCAAAACATAACATATCCAACAACACAAAAAGTATGCATATTTGAAACTGATGAAAACGGAGTATTTATTACACCTTACGCATTAGATAGTGGAACATACCAATTAGAAGAAGTTGATCAAGTAATAGATGGATACCTTTGGAATAAAGAATCATTACCTTTTGAAATAGGAGAAAATAGTCAAGTTGTTAAAGATGAAAACTATGGAATTATCTTTGAAGTTCAATTTGAAAATCAAAGAGTAAAAGGTAAAGTCGAAATAAATAAAATTGGGGAAGAACTTGTTATAGGAGATGGAACATACTCTTATAATAAAATACCATTAGAAAATGTTAAGTATGGTATTTATGCTAACGAAGATATTAAAGTAAATGGAAAAATAAAATATCATAAAGATGATTTAATCGAAACAATAGTTACTGATGAAAATGGATATGTAAGTCTTAATGATTTAGAGTTAGGAAAATACTATGCTTTAGAATTAGAAAGTAGTTCTGATAATGTATTAGATAATACTAAATACTTATTTGAATTAAAATATAAAGACCAATATACAGCAGAAGTAATTCAAAGTTTAAATCTTGAAAATCATTATCCAAAAGGGACTATTGAATTTACTAAAACAGATTTAGCAACAGGAGAAGTTATTCCAAATACAAAAATTGAAATTTATACTGATAAAGATGAATTAGTATTTACTGGAGTAACAGATGAAAATGGGAAAGTAACTATTACAGATTTATTTCCAGGCACTTTCTATATTAAAGAAACAGAGGCTGCAACAGGTTACCAAATAAGTGATGAAAAAGTATTTTTTGAAATCACTGATGATGGAGAAATAGTTAAAGCAAATATGACTAATGAATTAATAGTTGAAGTACCTAATACTTTAACATCTGAATCAAAAGTATTACCAATAGCAGGTATTAGTTTAATAATTATAGGATTAGGAGTTGGAATATATGCAATTAATAAAAATAAAAAGAAATAAGGAACATAAGAAATTAGATAAGAAAAGCCGATTACTATTAGTAGTCGGTTTTCTACTATTTATTATTGGTGTAGGAATATATACAGGTAATATTTATTATAACCATTATTTGGATATGCAAGATGATAAACAAGTTGAAGATTTTTTAGATAATGAAAATAATGATGACCAAGAAGCAATAGTTAATGATGATGGAGAAGTTCAAGAAGTAGATAATACACCAACTGCAACTTATGATTATATTGGAGTTTTAGAGATACCTAGTATTGGTGTAAAAAGAGGATTCTTAAATATAAACGATAAAAACAATGTAGTAAATAAGAATATTCAAGTAATTGAAAAGTCAGATATGCCAGATATTAAAAATGGTAATTTAATTATTGCAGCACATTCTGGAAGTGGTAGAGTTTCTTATTTTAAAAATCTTTATAAATTAGCCACTTCTGATACTGCTTATATCCATTATAACGGAGTTAAATATACTTATAGTGTTGTTAATAGATATGAAGTAGAAAAGACGGGAGAAGTCGTTATAAAGCGAAATAATGATAAAACTACTTTAACATTGATAAGTTGTAGTCAAACAGATAAAACAAAACAAATTGTTTATATATTAGAACTTGTAGGACAAGAATGATGTTAAAGAAATTTAGAAAAAGATGGATAAGATTTTGGGGTAGTTGGTTTAGAGTAATTAAAGATGATAAAGAACTAGCAGAAATACTTATTTATCATAAAAGAATTTATATATTAAAGAATAATGAAATGGAGGATATTAAGTGAAATATAATATGAATCAAATTAGTAAAACACTAGATAAGTTATTTAGTGCAGGATTTAATACAGAGAAAAAAATCACTTCAATGCAGATGGAAGACTTATTAAAAATACAAGATATAACTTCTGCTGAAATGAATATAATAATTGAATTTAAAGGAGCAATTAAATGTAAAAAGATAATTGCTTTTTTAAGCGGATGTGACGAGAAAGGAAACAAAATAAATGAATAAATATGAATTTAATGTAAAACTATTTGGAAGTGTTACTTTTGAAGTACAAGCAGATAGTAGAGAAGAAGCAGAAAGAATTGTTAAAGACACAATGGATAGCATAAATGTAAAAGATTTAAAATTGAAAGAAACTTCAAAAAACAACATTTCAATTGATTCTAGTAATGTGTTTTATGAAAGTCACGAAAGAAATAAAAAAGGACAAGAAAGATAGGAGATGATAATATGCCATACCCAACAAGAACACCCTCTGTTAAATTAAATGTAGATATTGAAGTATTTAATAATTTAATAGAGAGATTAACAATAAATGAATTAATGAAAGAATATAATGAAGATTTTGCTTTAAGTGCAACAAAACTGAAAGAAAAGTTGTTGACTTATAGTGTTCCAAGAACTGACGACAATGGAGAAACTACAATTGATATTAGATTTTATCCAAATGAGGCTTCTAATATAATTGCTCAATTAGTTGTAAGTGATACACTTGAAAAAGTAGAAACTGATTATTATGCAGTTTTATTAAAAGTTCGAGAAGAAAGAATGAAACAAAGAAATCAAAATTAATTTTACTTAAATACTAGGAGGTGAAAAGATGGCGAGTAAAATGAACTTAATAACCGACCTTTATCAAGATACTATTTCAAATATAACTAATAATATAGATAATTGGACTTCTTTTTTAAGTAGTGCTTCAATGAACTATAAATATTCCTTTTCTGATCAAGTATTAATATATGCTCAAAAGCCAAGTGCAAGAGCCTGTGCTGATATAGACACTTGGAATAAAACACTTCATAGATGGGTTAATAAAGGAGCAAAAGGAATAGCACTTATTAGTGATGAAAATGGTTATCCTAGATTAAAATATGTATTTGATGTATCAGATACTAATAATAGATATGGTAGAACTATTGCTTTATGGAGTATTAATAAAAACTATGAAAATGATATTATTGAATCATTAGAAAATAAATTTGGAGATTTAGATAATAAGGATAATTTAGCACAAGCGATTAAGTCTGCTTCAGATAATATGGTACAAGATAATTTTTCAGATTATTTAGAAGATTTACTAAATTATAAAGATAATAGTTTATTAGAAGAACTTGATGAAAAAAGTATTGAAGTTATATTTAAAAGATTATTATCAAATAGTGTTTCATATATGATAATGAATAGATGTGGAATTAATCCTGCTGGATATTTTGAACAAAATGATTTTAAAGATATTCCTAATTTTGATAATATGGAAACAGTTATAAGATTAGGAACAGCGACAAGTGATATTTCAGAAATGGGATTAAGAGAAATATATGTAACATTAAAAAATCTACGAATTCAAGAAATAAATAAAATTCGCACATTTGATAATGATAATGTAAAAGAATATGATATTAGCAAGAGCAGAGATACTGCTGGAAGGAGTGAAAGTTATGAAGATAGAATATCAAATGACAGGGGATTACAAACTTCCCAATCTAGCATTAGAGGAGAAGACACAAACTCAACTAGGAAAATACGCAATGATGAGATTGAAATATCTCAAAGAGAACAAGAAAGCTCTATACCAAACATTTTTAATGAAGGACAAATTGATGGAGCATCTAGCAGAGATAGAATTATCAGCAGAGTTGAGAGTGAACTATCTAGTGGAAGAAATGTCACAGAAAGAGAACGTAACAGAGGAAATGAAAGTGAAAGACCAAATGAAGTGGGTAGGAATGATGAACAACTTCAAGATATCAGCAGAGGAGATAGTAGCGAGGGAACTAATCTACGCTTAAACATTTATACTAAAGATACTGAAAATCATTATCCTTATGTAGTAACTGATGATAAGATAAATCAAATATTAAGTACAACACAACATTTAAAAGTCCAAAATCAAGATATTGTAAAATACTTTAAAGATGAACTTGATACCAATAAAAGAATTGATTATTTGAAAAAAGGATTCAATTTAGAATATACAGGTATTATGGTTAATGATGAAATGTATGGATACAAAGTCTTTGATAATGGACTTTTATTTTGGAAAGGTAATTTCTTATCAAGAGATACAGAAAGTTTTGTTGAATGGAATGAGGTAGTAGAACATTATGATTCAATGATATTACTTCATCAACTATATACAAGGTTTGAACCAATACCTACACAAACAGAACAAATGTCATTAATTGAAAATGATGAAATAAATGTAAGACCAGAGTTAGAGTTCTCACAAGAATTTATAGATAAGTATTTACAAGAAAAACATATAGAACATAAATATGAGATATATGAACATTTTCAAAGTAGTTTATCTACTACTGACAATATCGAGTTTTTAAAGAACTTATATGGAATTGGTGGAAGTAGTCATACAGTAAATGGTTCTGGAATTGGAGATAGTTATGATTCGAAAGGTATAACACTTGCTAGAGGTTATATAAAGAATAGATTAGAAAAAACTTTTAGTTGGAGTTATATAGAAAAAAGAATTAAAACCTTAATATCTGATGATAGATATTTGAATAATTATGAAAAAGATAATTATGAGAAATGGTTAGAAGATAAAGAAAATAATTATCAATCTGTAATAGAAGATAATGAAGAACTTACCGAAGAAAAATTATATCAGTACCATTTAGGAGATAAAGTTTATATTGGATTTGATGAATATGAAATACTAGCATTTGATGATGAAAATGTTAGATGTTATGATAATAAGTATCCATTATTTAATAAAGAATTTACTAGAGAAGAATTTGATAGAAAAGTAAAAGAAAATCCTGCAAATGACCATTTAATAGTAGATGAAATTATAGAAGTAAAAGAGAATCCTAAACCAGAAGTTATCAATGATCCAAATCAAGAATTAGTTAATACTGAATTTGTTTGGGACAATAGAAAATATAGAATTGATAAAGTTGATAATCAAGATGTAGAGTTAAGAGATATTACTTTTGAATCA
>JAVXGI010000015.1:0-11659 GCA_036657515.1 Bacilli bacterium | reverse complement strand
TTGAATCAACGGCAGGATTACCAATATTTAGAGTTGAAGATATTAATAAAGTAAAAGAAGTATTACAAGAAAATGAAAAGAAAGAATTTGTTCCATCATTTACTAAAAAGAAATCAAGTAAAGTAAATATTTTTGATATTCATCCAGAAGTTAAAATAACAGATAGAAATCAATTTAATATTACAAATGAAGAATTAGGAGTAGGAACTCCAAGAGAAAAATATGTAAGAAATATAGAAGCAATTAAAGTGTTTAAGAAATGTGAATCAGAGAATAGATTTGCAACACCAGAAGAACAAGAAGTATTATCTAAATATATTGGTTGGGGTGGTTTATCTCAAGCATTTGATAAGAATAATAGTTCTTGGGCAAATGAATATTTAGAATTAAAAAGTTTATTAGATGAAGATGAATATAATAATGCGAGAGAATCGACACTAACTGCTTTTTATACTCCACCAATAGTTATTAAAAATATTTATAAAGCTATTAAAAATATGGGATTTACAACAGGAAACATTTTAGAGCCTAGTTGTGGAGTTGGTAATTTCATAGGAATGTTACCAGAAGAATTAAATGATAGCAAAATGTATGGAGTTGAATTAGATTCAATAAGTGGAAAGATTGCACAACAACTATATCAAAAGTCATCAATAGCAGTACAAGGTTACGAAAAAACTAATTTACCAGATACTTTCTTTGATATAGCACTAGGTAATGTTCCATTCGGCGACTTTAAAGTTCTAGATAAAAAATATGATAAACAAAAATTCTTAATTCACGATTATTTCTTTGCTAAAACATTAGATAAAGTAAGACCTGGTGGTGTAGTTGCTTTTATAACATCAAAGGGAACCCTTGATAAAGATAATCCTAGTGTTAGAAAGTATATTGCACAAAGAGCAGATTTGTTAGGTGCAATAAGATTACCAGATAATACTTTTAAAAATAATGCAGGAACAGAAGTAACAGCAGATATATTATTCTTACAAAAAAGAGATTCAATAACTGATATTATGCCAGATTGGGTTTATTTAGATAGAGATGAAAACAATATCACAATGAATAAGTATTTCGTAGATAATCCAGAAATGATACTAGGAAATATGGAAATGAAATCAACTCAATATGGGTTTGATTCAACTTGCAAGGCTTACGAAGATAGAAGTCTTGATACTTTATTAGAGGAAGCTATTTCAAATATTCACGCAGAAATAAAAGAAATTGATTTAGAAGAAATAGGAGAAGATGAAGATTTATCAATACCTGCAGATTTTAATGTAAGAAACTTTTCATATACTCTTGTAGATAATAAACTTTATTATAGAGAAAATAGTAAAATGAATCCTCAAGAATTAGCAGTTACCACTGAAAATAGAGTTAGAGGTTTGATAGAGATTAGAGATTGTGTAAGAACTTTAATTGATATGCAAACAGAAGATTATCCAGATGAAGAAATAGTTGAACAACAATTAAGATTAAATAGTTTATATGATAAATTTAATAAGAAATATGGATTAATCAATAGCAGAGCGAATAGTTCTGCTTTTTCTAATGATTCAAGTTATTTCTTACTTTGTTCATTAGAAATATTAGATGAAAATAGAGAACTATTAAGTAAAGCAGATATGTTTACAAAAAGAACTATTAAACCACATACAGAGATAGAAAAAGTTGATACTGCAAATGAAGCATTAGTTGTTTCTATTTCTGAAAAAGCAAAAGTTGATTTAGGGTTTATGAGTTCTTTGACTAATAAAACCACTGATGAATTAATAAATGAACTTAATGGAGAAATATTTAAAATACCATCTGAAGAAAAATATGTTACTGCTGATGAATATCTATCTGGTAATGTTAGAGAGAAATTAAAGATAGCAGAACTTGCTTATAATTCTGATCCAATATATGAATCTAATGTAAAAGCATTAAAAGAAATACAACCAAAAGATTTAAGTGCGAGTGAAATAAGTGTAAGACTTGGAGCAACTTGGATACCATCAAGTGATATTCAAGACTTTATGTTTGATTTATTATCTACTTCTTCTTATGCAAGATATAACATAAGAGTTCATTATTCAGAACTAACTGGAGAATGGAATATTGAAGGAAAGAGTTATGATAGAGCAAATGTAAAAGCACACTCAACTTATGGAACTGGAAGAATTAATGCTTATAAGATAATTGAAGATACTCTTAATCTAAAAGATGTAAGAATATATGATTATGTTGAAGATGAGAATGGCAAGAAACAACAAATATTAAATAAAAAAGAAACTGCTATTGCACAAGCAAAACAAGAACAAATTAAAATGTCTTTTGATGAATGGATATGGAAAGACCCATCTCGTAGAGAAAGACTTACTAAAAGTTATAATGAAAAATTTAATTCAATTAGACCAAGAGAATTTGATGGAAGTCATATTTCATTTGGTGGAATTAATCCAGAAATAACTTTAAGACAACATCAATTAAATGCTATTGCAAGAATACTTTATGGTGGTAATACTTTATTAGCACACGAAGTTGGTGCAGGTAAAACTTTTGAAATGGTTGCAGCAGCGATGGAATCAAAAAGATTAGGTTTATGTAATAAATCTTTATTGGTAGTACCTAATCATATTATTGAACAATTTGCTAGTGAGTTTTTACAACTATATCCAAGTGCAAATATTTTAGTAGCAACTAAAAAAGACTTTGAAACTGCTAATAGAAAAAAGTTTTGTTCTAGAATAGCAACTGGAGATTTTGATGCAGTAATAATTGGACATTCTCAATTTGAAAAGATACCAATGTCTATTGAAAGACAAAGAATTATATTGCAAAATCAAATTGAAGAAGTTACTGAAGGACTTAACGAACTGAAAAGAAATAGAGGAGAAAACTTTTCAATCAAACAACTAGAAAAAACTAAAAAGAGTATTCAAAATAGATTAGAAAAATTAAATGACCAATCAAGAAAAGATGATGTTGTTACTTTTGAAGAACTTGGAGTAGATAGAATATTTGTAGATGAAGCACATTATTATAAGAATTTATTTCTTTATACTAAAATGAGAAATGTTGGAGGAATAGCTCAAACAGAAGCACAAAAGAGTTCTGATTTATTTATGAAATGTAGATACCTAGATGAAATAACTGGAGGAAAAGGAGTGATATTTGCAACTGGGACTCCAATTAGTAATTCAATGGTAGAACTTTATACAATGCAAAGATACCTACAATACCACACATTAGAAGTAAATAAATTACAACATTTTGACGCTTGGGCTTCAACATTTGGAGAAACAGTTACTGCAATAGAACTTGCACCAGAAGGTACAGGTTATAGAGCAAAAACAAGATTTGCAAAATTCTATAATCTACCAGAATTAATGAATATGTTTAAGGAAGTAGCAGACATTAAAACTTCCGATATGCTTAATCTTCCAGTACCCAAAGCAAATTATACTAATATAGTTATAAAGCCTAGTGAGATACAAGAAGAAATGGTTAAAGATTTAGCAAATAGAGCAGAAAGAGTTAGAAATAAAATGGTAGATTCAAGTATAGATAATATGTTAAAGATTACAAATGATGGTAGAAAATTAGCATTAGATCAAAGACTTATTAATGAAATGTTGCCAGACTTTGAAGAAAGTAAAGTAGCAACTTGTGCTAACAATGTTTATAACATTTGGGAAAAGAATACTGATAAGAAATCTGCTCAATTAGTATTTTGTGATTTATCTACACCAAAAGCAGATGGAACATTTAATGTTTATTCTGATTTAAAAAATAAATTAATTGAAAATGGAATATCAGAACAAGAAATAGCATTTATACACGAAGCCGACAACGAAGTTAAGAAAAAAGAATTATTTTCAAAGGTAAGAAAAGGACAAGTTAGAATTTTAATTGGTTCAACTCAAAAGATGGGAGCAGGAACAAATTGTCAAGATAGATTAATTGCACTTCATGATTTAGACTGTCCGTGGCGACCTAGTGATTTAATACAAAGAAGTGGAAGAATAATCCGTCAAGGAAATATGAATCCAGAGGTAGGAATTTTTAGATATGTAACAGAGAAAACTTTTGATGCATATCTTTATCAGTTAGTGGAAAATAAACAAAGATTTATATCTCAAATAATGACATCTAAAACACCAGTAAGAAGTGCAGAAGATATAGATGAAACTGCATTATCTTATGCAGAAATTAAAGCACTAGCTGCAGGAAATCCGTTAATAATTGAAAAGACTGATTTAGATACTCAAGTAGCAAAATTGAAATTATTAAAACAAAGTCATTTAAGCCAGATATATGATATTGAAGATAAAGTCATTAAATATTATCCTAATGAAATAAAAAGATTAGAGTTAAGAGTTAATAATATTAAAGAAGATATTGCATACTTAAAAGATAAAACATTAATAGGAGAAGATGTATTTAATCCAATGAAAATTAATTGTATTGTCTATGATGACAAAAAAGTTGCAGGAGAAAAAATAATTGGAGTATGTAAGTCAATGTCTAATCCTGCACCTATATCAATTGGAGAATATAGAGGTTTTAAAATGGAATTGTATTTTGATACTATATCAAAAGAATATATCTTAAATATGAAAAACAATATAACATATCAAGTTAGACTTGGAAATGATGTGTATGGAAATATAACTCGTATAGACAATGTTTTAGATGGATTAGAAGATAAATTAAAGAATTGTGAGTCGATGTTAGAAGAAACAAATAAGCAGTTTGAGAATGCGAAAATTGAGTCAAAAAGACCATTCCCACAAGAGGAAGAATTAAAAACAAAATCAAAAAGATTAGATGAACTTAATATTTTATTAAATATGAATCAAAAAGATAATGAAATAGTTGATGGAGAACCAGATGAAGGAGACAATCCTCATCATAATAATCCAGAATATATAAGATAGGAGGATACTATGGAAGAAAAAATTAGACAAGAATTATATTCAAAAATGGAAAAAGAGTTAAAAGATTACAAGGATTCTTTAAAAAGTAAAACACCAGAAGAAATAATGAATAATGCTTATCAATTAGCATTAAAAGAAGAAATGATTTGTAACTTTTATCCAGAATGTTTGATATATGATATTGAAGATATTAAAAGGCTAAATAAAAAATCACAACCATTACAAGAATTGTATGATGATTGGATGGATTCTGATATGAATATAAATCAATTGTTAGAAGATAATATAAATGATTATTTTCTAGAATTAAAAGATGAGCAAGATAAAAAGAAAAATAATAGAGAAAGGTAGGTTACAAAATGGCATATTTTTCTCCAGAAACAATAGAAAAAGTTAAGAAAATAGATTTACTAACATTCTTAAAGGCAACCAATCCAGAAGAAGTTGTTTATTTTTCGAGAGGTACTTATTGTACAAGGACACATGATAGTTTGAAAATAAGTAATGGAATGTGGTATTGGTTTTCAAGAGGAATAGGAGGTAAAACTGCATTAGAATATTTAATTCAAGTTGAAGAATATTCATTTACAGAAGCTATGAATTTATTAACAAAGCAGTTGGAATATGCACCAACTGCTTTTATTAATTATCAAGATAAAGTTAAAGTAGATAAACTTATCATGCCAGAAAAGTCAGATAATAATGATAAGGCTAAACATTATTTAATTAGTAGAGGAATAGATGAATCTATTATTCAAGAATGTATTGATAATGATTTAATATATGAACAAAAATCAAATGGTAATGTTGTGTTTGTTGGTAAAGATAATAATCAACATTCAAGGTATGCTTTTATTAGAGGTAGTAATTTAAGCAGATATATGCACGAAGCAAGTGGAAGTGATAAAGCATATTCTTTTAGATTAATTTCAAATAAAAAATGTGATTCAGTTCATTTGTTTGAGTCAGCAATAGATTTATTATCCTATGCTACTTTAAATAAAAATTGGTATGAAATGAATCTATTATCATTGGGTGGAATATATAAAGCAACATACAGTGATAGTGAAATAAAAATACCGATATCAGTGAAAAAATATTTAGAACAAAATAAAGATACAACTAAAATATATCTTCATTTTGATAATGATAGTGCAGGAAAGTTAGCAAGTAATTCTTTTCAGCAAGTATTAAAAAAAGATTATGAAGTCATAGATGATCCTCCTAAAATTGGAAAAGATTTTAATGATTATTTATGCAATATAAAACAAATAAAAAATAATAAAATTTATGAAAGAAGGAATGAAAGATGAAATATAATTATAAAAAATTAGGACAAATAATAAAAGATAATAGAGAGGCTATAGGTTATTCGAGAAGAAATCTTGCTGCAAGAGTTGATACAAGTGATACAGAATTGAAAAGAATTGAAGACGGAGAAAGAATAACTCCAAACTTAATCACACTTATAAAATTGTGTGAAGAATTAGATTTAAATTTACAATTTTTATTAGAAGATTGTGATTTTTTAGAAGAAAAAGTTAAGAAAATATACTGGGTAGTAGTTAAATATTCAGATATAAATTTATTTCAAATTGAAGCAACAACGCCAGAAGAAGCAGTTAGATTTATTTTAAATTTTATCTGTTGTAATGAGATTATTGATGTAGATGGTAGTAGAGAAAATCTAGAATTCTATGCTACAGATTCTAAAAGAGAAATAGATGAAGTAATAGCTGATTCTGGTTTAAATTTAATTGATTATAGTAATTATGATGGCACATTCGATTGTCCATATTGTGGGGCAACAATAGAAGAAGATGACCTGGATTAGTATATCTTATAGTCTTAGCCAGCACTGAATTTGTCATTACACGACCAAATTCCTGGTTGAGGAAACCCCAAGCCCCCAAAAAAAGAATGTTAATAATTAGAACTGGTATATTTTATTTATGCTAGTTCTTTTTTATTTTAGAAAGGATGTGTTTTAAATGAATTTTGTATTTTTTTTATTAGGTATAATAGTAGGCAGTTCTGTTGGAATAACTTTAATGTGTTTATTACAGATAAATAGGATTAATTATTACGAAAATAAAATTGAAAAAATGAAAAAAGAAAGGAGTTAGTAAGATGAGAAAGAGAGAACTTCTTAAACAAGTTTGGATTAGTTATGATGAAGATAGAAATTTAAAAATAAAATGTCAAAAAGCAAGTATGACTGAATCTGCTGTTATAAGATGTCTGATTAATAGTTATGAACCTAGAGAAAAACCTGATGATAGATTTTATGAAGCATTAAAAGATTTAAGAGCAATAGGTAATAATCTAAATCAACTTGCAAGAAAAGCAAACTCATTAGGATTTATTGACGAAACTTATTATAAAAAAGAAGCAGAAAAATGGAATAGTTTTATTATAAATATTAAAGAAGAATTTTTGCTTCCAGTTGCCAAAATTCCGACCAAAGATTGAATTTATGGAAATAAATGATATAATAATAATATAAAAATTTATCTTGATAAATTGGAGTGATTTAAATGAAGTGTCCAATATGTAAAAACAATATGGTAAGTATTTTATATGGTATGCCAAGTAGTGAAGCAATTGAAAAAGCAGAAAGACAAGAATTGTTTATTGGTGGTTGTATGATTATGAATGATAATCCTAAATACCATTGCTATAAATGTCAAAAAAGTTTTAGTAAAGATTTAAAATCAAGTATTGATGAAAATGATGATTGGATTAAAACTGATGTACCACAATTCCTAAAATCAGATGATAATAAAAAATAAGATAATGATGATATATATCGTATAATTATTAATTCATGCAAACGAAAGAAAGTGATTAAATGTCTATTGAAGAAATTAAAAGAATATTGGAAATATCTGATAAAGTAGTATTTAAATTGTATAGTTTAATTTATACTATATCAAAAAAAGAAAATAAATATTATATATCTAGTGATATACACGATGGACATATTAATGTGTTTAATTCTATTGATGAATTATTGGACAAATATCTAATTTATGGTGAGTCTATAAGACTTAATGAAAATAGAATTATAATTCAAAAATAAGGAGTGTGTTTATATGGGATTATTTAGTTTTTTAGGAACTATGGCTTTAATGGATGAAAGTAGCAAAAAGTTTGGAACAGTACCAACAATTTTAGGTGCTATGGTCGTAGATGATTTATTACAAGAAGAACAAAATGATTATTGGAATCAAGTTAACAATTTCTGGCAAGATGTTCAAAATAATGATTCTATATCACAAGACAAAAAAGATAAAATTTTTAAATTATGTAATCAACTGGTTGAAACATCAAAAGAAAAAGAAAGAAAAAGAATAATAAGTCAAATTGATTTATTATTAAAATAAGAAATTAGATAAATAGTAATTTAACTAATGGATCAACTTATAAAGTTGATCTTTTTTTAATGTAAAATTGAGGAGGAGAAAAATGAAAAATAAATTAAATAAGAAAATGAAAAAGGAGAAATTAGAGATGAAAAGTAAAAAAAGATTATTAGTATTAGCAGGAATAAGTACAGCAGTTATATTAGGAGGAACACTTGCATATTTTACAACAAGTGATAATTTTGAAAATGTATTTACTATAGCAAAATATCAACCACAAGTTGTTGAACAATTTGAAAGCCCAGAAACTTGGACACCTGGAACAACAACTTCAAAAATAATAAATATTACAAACAACGGTAATATAAATATGGCAGTAAGAGCAAGTTATGAAGAAAAATGGATTAGTTCAGATGGAACTCATTTATCTTTACAAGATAGTGATGGTAATATTGTTTCGATTATAAACTTTAATGAAGGGTGGAAAAAGAATAGTGATGGATATTACTATTATGGTACAAAAGAAAATTTAACTAAATTGAAACCCAATGAAACAAGTTCATCATTTATAAGTGGAGTAACTTTCAATGAGACTGTTAAAGCAAATCTTAAAAAGACAGTTTCATCTGACGGAAAAACAATCACTTATGAATCAACAGGCTCTAGTTATGATGGTGCAAGATATATTCTTACTATAAAGATTGATACTATTCAATATGACCAAGCACTTAATGTATGGTAATTTTAAATAAAATAATAAAACTAGGAAAATTGACTTTCCTAGTTTTATTAATATTAGGAGGAGAAAAATGATGAAAAAAATTAAAAATATTTTATTTAGAATAGTATATATATTAGTAATTATTTATTTGTTAATATTTGTTCCATCAATTTTTGGACACAAACCATTAGTTGTAGTATCTGGAAGTATGGAACCAAATTTAAAGGTTGGTTCCATATTATATTATCATAAAGAAGATTTAAATAATTTTAATACTGCTGATATATTGGTTTATAAAACAAAAGACCATATTATATCTCATAGAATAGTATCACAATCAGAAATAGGATTTATGACAAAAGGAGACGCAAATAATGTTGCAGATTCAAATGAAATATTTAATCAACAGGTTTTAGGTAAAGGAACAGATTGGTGTATTCCATATATAGGATACTATGCAAGTTATATTTATAATCATAAATATATTTTATATATTGCTATTTCTATTTTAATAATAGATTTGTGTAATGATTACTATACTATTAGAAAAAAGAAAGTTGGTGTAGTAGATGAAGAAAATACTTAGTTTAATTCTTGTAATAAGTGCATTGTTTTTATCGTTAAATGAAACCTTAGCATATTATAATACAAGTGATACTGTAAATAATTCATTTTCATCAAAAAAATATGCTATATCTATAAATGCAAATGGTGGTAGTTTTGATAATGTAGAAATAGTGGTGAAAAATAATAAGACAACACTACCTACTCCCGCAAGAAGTGGATACACATTTTCTGGATATAGTATTGTAGATAATGGGGATGTTGCATATTATACTAACATAAATAATGTAAATGAATTGAATGGCAAAAAATTATATGCTAAATGGAATACTATAACTTATAGTATTTCATACAACTTAAATGGAGGAAGCATTTCATCACAACCTACAAATTATAATATAGAACAAACTATTACTTTACCAACGCCAACAAGAAACGGATATACCTTTACAGGATGGACAGGAACAGGAGTGGGTAGTGCAACAAAAAATGTGACAATTTCAAATGGTATTGGAGATAGAAGTTATACAGCAAATTGGAGTAAGAATTATTATACGGTTAATTACTATGTAAATGGTAATTTATGGACACAAAGAAGTGTTGGATATGGAGACACATTGGAAAATATAAATGCACAAAGTGTATTAGATATATATCATACTTTTAATGGATGGGATGGATGGATTAATAATATGCCATCAAATAATGTTGATTTATATGCTAATATTACTGAATCATATTGCCGCTTAGTTACAGGACACGGTCCTTATGGTAATGCATCAGCATTATTAAATGTATTTAGACAAGCAGGTTGGAGTGGAACAATAATAGAAGCACCAACTGCTCCTGGTAATTATATGGTAATAACTGATTTTAATTTAACACGTGCACAAGCAGAGGTACAAAAAAACTATATTGCCTCACATACAAATTATACAAATTATAACTACCCTTATTTGTATTGGGTAGCAGTGGAATGCACAAATGGATATGGAGAAGCTTGGACAAGAGGTAGAGGGCAAAGTTCATTTAATTAAAATAAAGGAGAAATGATGGCAACAACAGGTATATGGAAAATAGAAAAAAGGTTAGACCACGTTATTGATTATACAACCAATGTTGAAAAAACAATTAATAGTGAGTATGGAAAAGATAACTATAAAGATTTACACAATGTTATAGAATATGCTACTGCTGATTACAAAACCGAAAAACAATATTATGTGTCTGGAATTAATTGTTCTCCCGAAACTGCATTAAAAGAAATGACAATTACAAAAAAAGAATATGAAAAAACAAGTGGAATATTAGGATTTCATGCTTTTCAATCTTTTGCTGAAGGAGAAGTAACACCAGAACTTGCTCATACAATTGGAATTAAATTAGCAGAACAAATGTGGGGAGATAGATTTGAAGTAATTGTTTCAACCCATTTAAATACTAAACATTATCATAATCATTTTGTAATAAATTCTGTTTCATTTAAAGATGGTAAAAGATATTATGATAAAAGAGAAACTTATGCAGAATTAAGACATCTTTCAGATACACTTTGTGAAGAATATGGAATAAGTGTATTAAAAGAAAAAGCGTGTAGAAATAGTAAAATAAATTATAGCAATTATTATAAAGGAACAACAGAAAAATCAAACTATCATACAATTACAAAAGAAGATATAGATAAAGCAATTGCTCAAGCATATTCTTTTTCTGATTTTGAAATGATTATGACAGCAATGAACTATAAACTGTATTTTAGAGGTAAAGATTTTAGTGTAAGCAGATATCCATATAGTAAGCATATAAGAGTTGGAAGAAGTTATGGGGAAGAATATAGCATTGATAGAATAAAGGAACGAATAAATGAAGAACAATCAACAAAAGAACCTTTCCCAGAATCTTCATTTAGTAATGTATATAAGAATCTTAATAATAAAACAATTAATAAAGTAAAACATAGTGGAATATATGGATTATATTTGCACTATTGTTATTTATTAAAAGTTTTTCCAAAAGAAAATCCTAGAAGAAAATTATCACCTTCTATACGAGCTGATATATATAAGATGGATAATATATCCAAA
>JAVXGI010000014.1:0-20701 GCA_036657515.1 Bacilli bacterium | reverse complement strand
GAGTAGTGTATGACATTACAAGTAAACCACCTTCAACAATTGAGTGGGAATAAAAAGGAAAGAAAAGAAGGCCTCGATTTTATCGAGGTTTTTTGTGTGTTTAGAGTAGGTGTGACAATAAAGTTGACAATACTTTTGTAAGTTTAAAGAGTGATGTCAATGATTTATTTCTTATTAAATATCACTTGAAGAGTGCAAGTATCTTTGCGTTCTTTGTATTCCTCCAATGACATTTCATTATTTTGAAACTTTGTATAGACATCTTATCATTGTCGCATATGATTATACGGATTACTTGATTTTACATCGGTAGGAGGAACTTTCAAATAGATTTCTCCTTCTATTTCGGATGGTTACAATAAATGAAAAAGAGTCAAAATTATATTCATGAAATTATAGAAAAAAGTAATGCAATTATGAAAGGTTATAGCGATACAGTCTTTTTATTTGAATATTCTTTATCTATATATGTTAAGATATAAATGATATAATTATATTAATAATAATTAGAATTTATCGAATTACTGCATTTTCAGAATATTGGATTGAGGTGAAGGATTTGAGAGTAATACATTATGCGGTTTTAAATGAAATAAATATTTCATGTATAGATTCATAATTCATTTTAGATATCGTATTTTGAAATGGGTCATTTATGAAATCAGTTTCTGCTATATTGCCAAGTAGTGACATTACCGCTATTGATATTACCATTCCCAAATCATTTTCAACTGATAATATTGTATTTATAGAGAGAAGTGTTGTACAACTAGCGTTTGTTTTAGAATCGTTTGATTTAGTTATTACTTTGTTGTTGTTACATCATTGGAAAGAAAAAGACAATGAAATTAGTGAAATATAACTAGTTCTTAAAAAGGACTGCAGACTTATAATTGGTGACCCGTTACTTGAGGACTGGATGAGCGATCGTGTTCTTGAAGTGTTAATGCAATTATTAGATGGTGGAGTCTTTACGGATAAGAAAAGAATAAGTGAATATTTAACGACGACAGGATTTGAAGACATTAGAATAAGGATTGCCCCCAACTTGATGAAGTCACTATATCTTATTACAGAAAAAAAGTAATACAACTTCCAGTTTCAGATATAAGATTGATTAAGCTGATTTTCTTTAACAATTTGCTATATTTATAGAGAGCGAGAGGTTTAACTTTATTTATAATAAAAAACACAATGACAAGGAAATGAAAGGAGACTTTGGAATGAGTGTAATTAATACGATTGAAAATGCCATTATTTCATTAGATGGAGGAAGTTATCAAAAACTTATGGATGCATATCTTATGCGTAAATATCAATTTAACAATATCCATCCTTTAGGGGTTCAAACAGGAACAGATAAAACAACTAAGGGGACTCCTGATTCTTATGTGGAATGTGAAAATGGTAAATATATAATTATTATGTATGGTTCAGTTGCTGCAGCATCTTTCTCGAAAATTGAATCTGACATATTATCATGTTTCGATAAAACTAAATTAACCATTCCTATTAAAAAAATAGATAAAATTATATGTGCCTATACATCGACAAATATCCATATAGAACAAATAGAAACTTTAAAAAATTCAATTAATGGAGTGAAAATCGAACTTATTGGTTTAGGAACACTCGCTCATGATATCGTCTTAAAATATCGTTTTTTGGCAGAATACTTTCTGAATATTCCTATTGATACAGGACAAGTGCTTGATATAGAGGAATTTGTTAAGCAATATGATGCTGGAGGATTGAATGCGCCTTTAGACCTTGATTTTGTTTCTCGTCGAGAGGAGATAAAAGTTTTAAAAGAAAAAATTATGTTGAATGATTTGATTATAGTTTCTGGCTTATCAGGAATAGGAAAGACAAAGTTAGTAATAGAAGCAAGTAAACAAATAAGAAATGAGCATAATATGCAAATAGTATGTGTAAAAAATAATGGACTGTGTTTATATAATGATGTTAGACAAACAATTAGTGATCCAGGTTCATATTTATTGTTTTTAGATGATGCTAATTACGCCATGAATTTAGAGAGCATTTTTGATTATTGTTTAAGTAAAAAAACTGATGATAAAATTAATGTAAAAATTGTAATGACAGTTCGAGATTATGCTAAAGAACCTATAAGAAAATTGGCATTAAATAAAGCTAAATTTGAAGAAATTGAATTAGCGCCATTATCGATGGAAAATATTCAAAGTATATTGAAAGAGAAGTTAAAAATAAAAAATGATTATTATTTAAAGCAAATTGTTAAGATTGCAAATGGGAACATTAGATTAGCTGTTTTAGCCGCGATTGCAGCAAAAAAAAATGGTTTTTTAGCTATCAATGATGCAAGAGATATATTTCATAATTTTTATGCTCCAATATTTGATGAAAATAAAATTTCAGAGCATGAAATAGTAGTATTGTTTGCAATATCAGTTTTCGGACCAGTTATGCTAGAATCGCATGAGGGAGTACAGTATATTTTAGCTAATAACAATATTTCAACAAATGAATATATTAATATATGTCATCGTCTTAATGAATGTGAATTATTAGACCTGTATGAAAATTCTATTGTTAAAATATCTGACCAAAGTTTTTCTAATTATATTTTGCAGTATGTACTTATTGAGAAAAAGAAAATTTCAATCAAAGAAATATTGTTAAATTTATTCCCAAAGTTTTCTTCAAGGCTCATATATTCTATAAATACAGTCATACAGCTATTTAATTCTGATTCAACATTAAAGTATGTGGAACACGAGATTAATATGGCGTGGGAACGATGTGAAAAACATGATGAAAAAGAATATGTCAATGCATTTTGTGCTGTTAATGAAGAAAAAGCTTTACTATATGCTAAGAAAAGAATCAATGAAACAGAGAACGTTTTATATGAATTAGATACAGTTAAATTTCCCAAAGAAGTAGAAAGTGTTTATGAAAAAGATGATATTGTTCAAATTTTAACTAAATTCGGTGAATCCAAACAATATACTATGGCTATTGACTTATTATTAATGTATTTTTCAAAAAGACCCGATGTTGGAAGAGAAATATGTTACGGGATAACTGATAGAATGGATATAGATATCAGTTCTAATATTTGTAAATATGATCAACAAAAATATCTAACTTGTCAGTTGTATAGTAAATATCAAGAAAGTCATAATATAAATTTTGCAATTTTGTTGGTTTGTATTATCAAAAAATTTTTGAAATACGAATATCATAAAACAGAACAAGGATTGTCTACGAATGCATTTACTTATAATACTTATCATTTGAACTATTCAGATGAATTGATAAAATATAGAAAAATTCTTTTTAATTATTTAAAAGAATTACGAAAAGAAGGATTAATGTGCGAAATGGTTGATGGGATTATTACAAGTTTACATACCGGAGGAAATGATGAAGCGAAAAAGATATTTCGTGAAGACGTATCCGTGTTATATCATTTATTTGATGATGATGAATTCATTCCGGATTTTGATTTGTGTCTAGCATTTGGAAAATTGGTTGAGCATTTAAGTTGGTTAGCACAAAATACTACTGAGATAGAAGCCTTTTTAAGTAAGAATAAGGAATATGTTATATATAAGAATCTAATTCGAGAACAAATAAAGGGAGAAAATTGGAATGAAAGAAACAAAAGAATTAAAAGAAATGTAGAACAAATGATTTCAAATTACGGAGATGAAGGTTTTTTTCTGTTATTTAGTATCTGTAAAATGAGAGAAAATAAAAAAGATAGTAATTATTGTGATATACAGCGAAGTATAGAGAATATTTTCGAATTAATTCATGATGATTGCGATAAATATTTATCAGTAATGAAAGTATATTTTGCAAATGATACGCCGTATTTGTACAGAACGAATGATAAGGTCATTAGTTTATTTAAGTTAATTAGTAGAAATGATTTAGCAATAATGATTGAAAGTTTGAGCCTAGAAAATAAAATGAGATGGAGAATAGCATTTTACGAAGAATATTTGGAAGAGGAAATTACAATTAATACAGTAACAGATTTAGTTTCTTTTATTAAAAGTCAGTCTGAATTAGACGATATCCAAATTCCTAGTATATTTCACTTGGCTAAATACAAAAATAAAGGGCTTGATATCGTAACTGACATTGTAGATGTACTTTTTAAAATTGGAAAGAAAAAACCATATGTTATTGTCAACTTTTTTGAAAGGATATTAGAAAAAGAAAAATATGAAGAAATAATAGATTTTTTCGATGAAGATACAAATAAGCTGAACGAATTATATTTAATAGCTATGGAAAATGGTAACTTTGATGACGAGGGTGAATTATTATTTCGCTTAATACAAATTGATATTAAATATTGGGATGAGGTAACAAAAATAGTAGGTGAAAATAATAGATGTAATATTAGTAAGGATGTGTTTGATAAGATATGGGCAATGGATAATTATGTTGAACTTATAAATATCGCATATTTTAACATGAGAGATTCTTATTTCCAAGAATTAAGGGATGATATGATTATTCAAATGTTCGTATCTTCTGATAAAAGTGAAACATATATTTTGAAGCGTAAGGAGACTTGGATAAAAGATTGTATTAATTTATATGTTATTAATGAATTGGAAATTGTCAATCTTTTTAATATGATAACAACAGCGTTTTCAGATAAGCGAGTAGAATTTATTATGTTTTTCATTGAAAAGAATTCAAATGTTGAGATGTTCAAAAAAATACCATTTTTTCCTAGTTCACGTTCTTGGTCAGGAAGTGAAATACCAATGATTGAGAAAGATATTAATTTTATGGAAATGTTATTGGAAGAAATATCGGGTCTAAATTATCTAGAACACAAACTGTATTTGAAAGAAAGTATCGAGATCAAAAAAGAATATAAGCAAAATGTTTTAAAAGAAGAATACATAAAAAATTTCACATATATTTAAGCTTATATAAGTGTCAATTTGTATTTTGCATATTGATTATAAATTTAATATGTTATATTGGGAATTTACTTAACTCTACTCATAGTAGGTGTGATTTTTTAGATAATAGACTATAATTATTTATATAGGAGGTCTACTATGAATCAAGAAAAAATATTCTTGAAGTCATTTTGAAGAATAATGGATATCTAGTATTGAGATATGATACTTTTTTGATACTACAACATTGCATTATCATCAAGAAAATGTATAACGTTATTAATAAATGAAAGTAAAATATTTCTAAACTTAAACATTTATAAAGAGGATATTTCTATGAAAAAAGTCATAAGATCATTCACGTTTTGGTTATTAATAGTTGCTATTTTAGAATTAATTATGCATCAAATAGGACAAGACTCAAAAAATATTGTTCTAATAGGATTAAATCCTATCTTACATATGATTTCTAATTCTGAAGGAGTTATATATGATTTTATGCAATCTGGGCTTTCAATTTCATGTGATACTATCGTTGGTCATATATCTATATACTGGTATATAGGTAGTGTTTTAACATTTATAGTATATGGAATAATATTAGATGGTATTAGATGCTTCATTCATTATCAACGTAAAAGAAATACTATCCTTTAAATGAAACCATCTTCGCTATTCATTGAATATGATAAAATAATTTCAAGGTAATTACAAAGTGTACCCTATGAAAGTTTAGAGTTCTGTAATAAAATAAATAAAGAGAGGTAGCTGTTTTTATATAAAATCAGCTACCTCTTCTCTTGTAAATGAAAACTAGTGTTTAAAGTGATGATTTTCTAGTTTTTGCACCCTTTTTTGTCGCAATTAACTTTATCAGATGTGTCAACCCAGTCTTGGCGGTTATCGTCAATTCTTGCACCACAGCCCGTGTAATCACCATCTTTTACATGCACTTTACCTTTTTCAGACTTCTTTGTGTCATTTCCTGTATATTTGATATTCATTTGTTTTCACCTCCCCTCATTATGCTTTTCATGATATTTTATTGTATAATGACCATCTTATTATTTCTGCTTTTCTTTAAAAAACATTTATGTGAGAATAGCAAATCTGTTTCAAAGCTGTTTATCCAACATATAATAGCTTCATATTAACGAAGATTAACGGGATTGATCATATTAATACACGAAAATCTACAGGTTTTGCTTATTGATTTGTTTTTTGCCAAGTGTACAGATATGGTTTTGTCATTAAAATCGATTGAAATAACATAACACTTTTAAATTTTTTTACCAAAATTGTGAACAATTCAAATTTTATTGTTACAAGTGATTGAACTTCACATCAGTTTATGTTCTCTAATAAAATAAGTATAGCACATATATTTAAACAAAGCTAAAGTAAATTAATTGAAAAATTACCAAAATTAACAATTTCATATTTATATGATTGTATAAACGTTGCATTAACGAGACTCTTTCATTTTGTTAAGATTTTTAACGCATCGATTGTAAACCAATAACTTCATTTACTATAATTCTAAAATACAGTATCTTTTACAAAACAAACAAGATATAATATATAAATATAAACAATGTGGAGGAAAATTGTAAAAGAGTACTAAGATAATTCATTCTAATTGCTCGTTGATCAGAATCAAATAAAATATAAATAGCTGAATGAAGTATCATTAGATTTACAATAGTTATATTGTAATAAACGAGTAGGTATCATTAGATTTGGTTTTATAATGAAAGTAATACCTAAAAGATATTACAAAATTAATTTAATTAAAGGAGGGGAAATCTATGATCAACTATTATTGTGATAATTGTAATATAAAAGTTGAAACAAGTGAATGTCCAGTATGTGGAGAAAGATCTAAAGTAACCTCTAAAATGTATTGGTGTACTTCCTGTAATTGTCCTTCTTATTATGAGGTATGTAATGTTTGTGGAGAACAAGGGGTTGAAATTGGGTCCGATGTTAGGCCGGTATTCCCAGAAGAAAGGTTACTAATTGAAATCATCTTAGGAGAACCATTATTATATCTTAATTCGTCAGTATGGTCTATTGGTGGAGGTAGATATGTTATTGATGGTCATAAAAAGATTATTAGAATTAGTGATTTGAGTAAGCTTGATGAAAAAAAGATTATTAGTGTATATGAAAGAAGCCAACTAATGAATAATTATAATGCCTTTAATAAATATGCAGAAATATATATAAAGGTAAATAGAAAAAGATTTGAATATATAGATTCTGAAGCTCTTAGATACATTTCAAATGAAGTTAAAAAGTTTTCTACGAATGATATGTTTGTTTCATTTTCTGGGGGTAAGGATTCGACGGTGACTTCTGACTTAGTAATGAGAGCTTTAGGAACTCCACAAATATTACATGTTTTTGGTGATACAACTTTAGAATTTCCTGAGACTATAGAATATGTTAAGAAATTTAAAAAGAATCATCCTATGACTCCTATAATTAGTGCGAAAAATGAAGAAAAAAATTTCGAAGAATTATGTACGCTAATTGGACCACCTTCAAGAGTTATGAGATGGTGTTGCACTATATTTAAAACTGGAGCTATTACAAAAAAAATAGATACAATTTTTAAAAACAAAAATAAAGTGTTGTCGTTTCATGGCATTAGAAGAATGGAGTCGGCAAGCAGAAAAAAATATGATAGAGAAAGTCAAAGCCCGAAAATCACTAAGCAAACAGTAATTAGCCCGATAATTGATTGGAGTGATTTTGATGTTTGGCTATATATATTATCAAGAAAAATTGACTTTAACTATGCTTATAATTTAGGTTACGCTCGTGTAGGATGTTGGTGTTGTCCAAATAACAGTGAATGGTCGGTTTTTTTATCAAAAATTCACATGACAAAACAATATCATAATTTTAGAAATCTTTTGGTGGATTTTGCAAAAAGGATAGGTAAAGAAGACGCTGAGGTTTATGTTGATACTGGAAAATGGAAAGCAAGACAAGGTGGGAATGGTATTGAGTATAGTAAAAAAGCTGTGGTTAGCTTTGAACCATGTGCTTTAGAAGAAAATTCGTTTAATTATACTTTATCAAAACCTATATCAGAACAACTTTATGAATTCTTTAAACCGATTGGAACTATAAATTATGATTTAGGAAATCTCAGATTAGGAGAAGTGTATATATTAGATAGTAACAAAGAGCCAATTTTGAAACTCATCGGTAGAAAAGGATCCAATAAATTAAAAGTGTCAATTTTTAACATCAAGGCTTTACGTACAAATAATATCAATTCTGCAGAACAAAAAGTAAAATGCCAATTAACCAAATTTCAAATGTGCTTGAACTGTACAGCTTGTCCTAGCATTTGTAAGTTTGATGCAATTTCTATTTCTGGCTCATATGAGAATTTATGTTACAAAATCAATGAAGATAAATGTGTTCATTGTGGAGAGTGCATAAATCACTTTACATCGGGATGTTATATGAGAAAGGTATTAGCTGTAAAAAGGGGTGATAAATAAAATGAAAATTTCAAAAGCAAAATTTAAAGGACATGAAACATTCTCTTTACGAGAGGGATGGATCTATAAATGTTTATCGGAATTAGTAAAAGATGATGGAAATACGTTATTTTCAGGTATTAATCCAATTACTAGATTAGGTGTAGGAAGCAACATGACTAAAGCAATTCGATATTGGATAAGAGCTTTCAATTTATCGATTGATAATAATAAAGGTACATTTCTCACTGAATTAGGGAAATTAGTCTATAAATATGATAAATATTGTGAAGATGATTTTACACTATGGTTAATGCATATTAATTTGGCTTCTAATATTACTAATGCTACAGCTTGGCATCTATATTTTAATGAATATGATAAAAAAGAGTTTAAAGCAGATGATCTTTATATATTTATTAATAATTGTATGTTAGAACAAGGAATAAAGGTTTCGGATAATTCAATAAGAGTTGATGCGAATATGATTATTAAAATGTATAGTGAAGTAAATGATGAGGGAACAACCCCAGAAGATAATATTGCTTCGCCCTTTTCTAGGTTAGGTTTATTAAAAGAGTGCGGCAATAAATATATTAGAGAAAAGCCAGATCTAAATACAATTGACAAACTTATTATTTTATACATTATTAGTAAAATGATAGAAAATAATCAAAACATAAGTATTGATGCGTTAGAAGAAGATGAATTTGGAGTAGGTAAATTATTGGGAATTTCAAGAACTGATATTAACTATTATCTAGATTTATTGGAAAATGCTGGATTTATTCATGTTGTTAGAACTGCTGGATTAAATACAATTAAGTTTTTACAAGGAGACTTATTAGATTCGAACAAGATAGTTGAATTGTATTATAGTAATTTATAGAGAGGAGAAGTTGTCGATGAGCATAAATGACATATTATCAGTTGATAAGAGATTTCAAAAATCAATCAACTTAAAATATGATTTAAAAGACATAAATAAAATCAAAAATTATATACCAACAAGTTCTTCTTTGGAAGTTTTAAAATCTTATGTTAATGATTTATTAGATAATAATTCTCAGAAATCTACAGTTCTAGTTGGTCCTTATGGAAAAGGTAAATCACACATGTTATTAATGTTAATTGCACTCTTTTCATTAGATAACGATAAATTGATTTTAGACTTACTAAAAAAAGTAGCCCGCGTAGATTTAGAAGCCTATGCGGCTTTAAGTAGTGTTAGGGAGCAGAAAGTTAAGTATTTACCACTTATTGTTTCTAATACACAGAAAGATTTTAATCAGTCAGTATTATTTGCTTTGATTGAAAGTTTAAAACGCGAAGGAATAATGGATTTAGTACCAAATACAAATTACAGTGAAGCAATAAAAAAGATAGAATTATGGGAAAAAGAATTTCCGCAAGTTTATAATGACTTTAAAAGTCAAATAAAAAATGTAAATAAATTCAAAAGCGAATTGGTGAATTTAAGAGTTGAAACATATAATCAATTTTTAGAAGTTCATAAATTATTAACGGCAGGTACTGAATTTAATCCAATGATTAATATGGAAATAACAGTTCTTTTAGAAGCTGTTAATAGGAAACTCGTTGATGAATATGGATATAAAGGAATAATTATTCTTTTTGATGAGTTTAGTAAATACTTAGAAGCGAGTAATGATGATTCGATAGCAAATGAAATTAAAATTATTCAAGATATTTGTGAATTAGCAAACTCATCAAAAGATTATAAAATTTTTAATATTTTTGTAATGCATAAGAAAATACAAGAATATAATAGAGAATTATCGATCAAAGTTAAAAATGCATTTAAAAGTATTGAAGGTAGAATAGAATATAAAGAATTTTATACAACTTCAAAAAATAATTATGAATTAATTGGTGATGTACTAATTAAAAATAAAGAGTATGATTTATTTAAAAGATCAAGCAAAACATTTAAAGAACTATGCAAATCAACTAGGCTAATAAATGCTTTTAATGCTGTATTTGAAGATAGTGAAATAGAACAAACAATTCTAGATAACTGTTACCCTTTAACGCCGCTTGCAGCATGTTTATTATTAAAAATTAGCGAAAGAATAGGGCAAAATGAGAGAACTGTTTTTACTTTTTTATCATCGACTGAAGAAAATGGGTTATTAGACATCATTTTAAAAAACCCGTCATTAGAATATATTGATGCAAGTTATATATATGATTATTTTGCAAACTTAATTGCAACAAATAGAAATGAAATGTATATGTATCAAACCAATATACAATTACAAGCTGCTTTGCGTTCCGTTAAAGATGAAAATAAACAAAAATATTTAAAGACACTTGCATTGATATATATGATCAATGATTTTGATAATGTTAATACTAGTCCAGAGTATCTTGCTAATGGATTAGCATGTAGCAGCGATAATGTAAGAGAAATATATAATGAACTCGAGAGAATAGGAATCTTAGGTAAAAAAAGAAATGTCATTGTTTTTAAAACAAAAATTTCATTATCTATTGAAGAAGATATAAAAAATATCATTAACACAAAACTGCTTAATGTTTCTTTTACGGATGTGTTAAATAAAATTGAAAAAAGTCATTATGTCATATCAAGAAATTATAATAACGAATATAAAATGACTAGATTTTTCGAAAAAATTTATATGACATATAATTCATTTAATAAATTGCCAAATTTTGACATGTTATTTGAAAATAGTTTCTCAGATGGGAAAATAATTTATTTATTATTGAATGAAACAGAATATAAAGAAAAAATTAATATTAGTGATGATAGAATTATAATTATAAAAATGAGAGTTGATAAAAATATTGAATCAATAGCAAAAAAATATCTAGCTGTTGATCAATTGTTAAAAAATACTAATGATGAAATTATAAAAAATGAATTATATAACATTAGCAACGATTTTCAAGATGAAATTAGAACCATAATTACAAATATGATGTTTTTTAAAAATAAATATCGCTCCATTATTATAAAAGATAAGGAATTAGTTGATATATCATTTAAAGAATTTGATATGATATTATATTCTTCATTAGTTCAAGTTTATCCAAAGACTCCTATTATTAATTATGAGTTGATAAATAAGCAAAAAGTTTCAGGAGCATATAAGAAAGCTAGGGAACTAGTAATAAATTCAGTCTTAGAATATAATTATGGAAATTATATTCTAGGAACTTCTGCAGAAGCTAGTTTATATAGAGCAACGCTCTATTTTACAGGCTTAACATGCAATGAAATTTTAATTAACGATAATTTAAAAGAAGTAATTATAAAAATTAAAGAAATGATATTAAGTCATTATGATTTTAAGTTATCTTTTTTAGATATTTACTCTACAATGCAGTCATCACCTTATGGAATTAGAAAGGGTGTAATACCAATATATATAGCGTTTGTTGTTGCAAATTTAGATGTAGACATAACGTTTTATATGGATAACCAAGAAATTGACTTATCAGCTAATTTGTTTGAATTAATAAATGAACATCCAGAAAAATATTACTATTTGATTGAAAAAAAATCAAACAAGAGGGAAGTTTATCTTAATAACCTCGAAAGTGAGTTTGATGATTATGGATATAAATGGAAAGAGGGAATTTCAAGATATAAAAGAATTGTATTGTCTATGCAAGCATGGTTAAATTCATTACCAAAAGTAACTAGTCAAAGTAATGATTTTGTAATTGAGGGTAAAATATATCCTTATACAAAATTAAAAACATTGATTAATAGGGTAGATATTAATTCTAGAGATATGATTTTCAATGAATTAGTTAAAGTGTTTGATGAAGATTATGACCAAGTTATAAATGATATTTCAATTATAAAAAAATATATGAATAATTACATAGTATTGGTTAGAATAAAAGTAGAAAAAGAGATTAGAGCAATTTTCAAGTTTAACAGTGATAACAGTTTAATTTCTGCTTTAAAAGATTGGTTCATACCATATTCACAAAATACTAAGTTTGTTTCATTTACTTCAAAGACAAATTCTTTTGTTAATGTAATAAGAAATATAGATAATTTATCAAATAATCAAATATTAGATAAATTGTCTACGGCTTTGGTAGGCATGTATATTGAAGATTATAATAATAATACACTAGAAGAATTTAAACAAAATTTGGTCATTTCTAAAGAGAATGTTGAAAATTTAAAAGTAAATGATTTAAAAGGTGAGTTTAGGGTTATTATTAAAAAAGGTGAAGATAATGTGTTAGAAAAAATTTATGATCACCCTAAAAACGGAATTGCTGAGTACATGATTAATGAATTAGAAGAAATATTAGAACAATATGGTGATTCCATTGATACAGAAAGTAAAATTGCAATTCTTGCTAGTTTGATTCAAAAAGTTAGTAATAATTAAAAGGAAGGGAGATAAGGAAATGATTTACTTAGATAATGCAGCAACAACTTATCCGAAGCCAGAAGAAGTTTACAAATACATAGATTATTTAAATCGAAATTATTCTTTTAATGCGGGTAGAGGCTCATACAAAAAAGCACAAGAAGTTTCTAAAATGATTGAAGAAACGAGAAAGTTAGTTTCTAAAGTTGTAAATTCTAGTACTACTATTTTCTCATCTTCTGCTACCTTTGCAATGAATCAAATCATTTATGGTTTAGAATTGAATGAATTTTCAAATGTTTATTATAGCCCTTATGAACATAATGCTGTTATGAGGACTTTGCAAAAAAGATGTGATGAAGTAGGATTTAATATGATTGAAATGCCTATAAAACCTGATTCTCTATCTATTGATTTAGAAAAGTTGAGTTACATGTACGCAAAAAATAATCCTTCAGTTGTTTTTTGTATACACGTGAGTAATGTTACTGGTTATATCTTACCAATTGAATCAATAGGATTGATGAGCAAAAATTATCAATCAATTTATATTGTCGATGCAGCTCAATCATTTTCAATGATTCCAATAGATATGGTTAAGATGAAAATTGATTATGTAGTTTTTGCTGGTCATAAAACTTTATATAGTTGTTTTGGTATTGGTGGCATTTGTTGTAATACTCAAAATAAATTAAAAGTGTATTTTGTCGGAGGGACAGGAAGTAATTCTTTGAATTTAGAAATGCCCTCAAATTCTATTCAAATGTATGAACCATCCAGCCCAAATGCAGTAGCAATTATTTCTATAAGTAAATCATTAGAGTGGATTAACAATAACGCTAAACTGATTATGCAAGAAAGAGAATTATATAGCTATTTCATTAATAGATTAAAATTATTGCCAAATGTAATAGTATATGTAGATGATTCTAACGAGTATTTTGGTGTTGTATCCATAAATGTTTATGGATACAAAGCTGAAGATATTGGAATGATACTTGATGAAGATTATGATATTTGCGTAAGATCAGGATATCATTGTGCACCAATAATACATAAATATTTAAAAGATGAATCTTATTATGGTACGGTAAGAGTTGGATTGAGTTTATTTACTACAAAAGCTGACTTAGATACACTATTAAAATGTTTACAAGGACTATAAGAAAGGGTGATAAGAATGTTATATTCTGAGATGAAAATTGAAGAGGAATATAAAATACCTCGGGATAACATAATAGAAGATTTTTATATTCCAATAATTTCAAATGCAAAAGAATATAAAAGAGCAGTTGGTTATTTTAGCTCAACCGCATTAATTAACATTACTCAAGGTTTAGCAGGTTTAATTAAGAATGGTGGTAAAATACAATTGGTTACATCTCCTCATCTGTCGGAAGAAGATTTTAAAGCAATTAATAAAGGACTGGAAGAAAGAAATAATCTAATTGAGAAGAGAATGCTTGAGACTCTAATTGAGCCTAAAAATTATTTTGAAAAAGAGCGATTAAATATTGTCGCAAATTTAATCGCTATGAATAAATTAGAAATTAAATTAGCATTTTCATATAAGAATGGTGATTTAGGTCTATATCATGAAAAAAATGGAATTGTTTATAATAGCGAATCTAACGAAATCATAGCATTTTCTGGATCGATGAATGAAACGAAAAGTGGTCTTGAAAGCAACTACGAATCAATTGATGTGTTTACCTCATGGAATGATATAACGAGAGTTCAGAAAAAAATATCTTCGTTTGATGCTCTTTGGAATAATAATGATGATAATGCAAAAGTATATACAGTTCCAGAAATGGTTCGAAGAGCAATATTGAAGTATAATAAGGGCGAAATTAACTTTGAATTAGATGAAGAACAATTATCTGAAATTCACAAAGAATATGAGGACAGTAAATTCAAAACTATTTCAATTCCAAAATCAGTGCAACTAAGAGATTATCAAGAGAATGCAATTTCTAGCTGGAAAGAAAATAATTTTAGGGGCATATATGATATGGCTACGGGAACAGGGAAAACATTGACTGCTTTAGCAAGTGTTGTTGAACTATATAATTATCTTAAAAGTAATTTGGCAATAGTTATTGTTTGCCCATATCAGCATTTAGTGGAACAATGGAAAGAGGATGTTGTTAAATTTGGAATGAAACCATTATTGTGCTATTCATCATCTTCTCAAAAGGATTGGAAAAAAAGAGTCAAAAATTTAATAAGGAGTTTTGAATTAGATATATTAAATAATTTCTGTATTATTACAACGAACGCAACATTTTCATCAGACTTTCTGCAAAATTCGTTAAAACAATTAGAAGGGAACACATTATTAATTGTAGATGAAGCGCATAATTTAGGAACAAAAAATTATGCTGAATGTTTATTAGAAAATTTCAATTATAGACTTGCTTTATCAGCTACGATTGAGCGATATGAAGATGAGGAAGGGACTCAAAAATTATTTGATTATTTTGGAAAGAAATGTATCGTTTATACTTTAAAGGATGCTATAGACAAAAAAATGTTAACGCCATATTATTATCATCCAGTAATAGTACATTTTGACGAAAATGAATTAGATGAATATTTAGATATCACCAATGAAATCAGAAAACATAGTCGAAAGGATTCCAAAGGAAATAAATACATAGATGATACTGGCAAAATGCTCTTAATTGAAAGGGCCCGATTAGTCGCGGGGACAAAGGATAAAATTGTAAAATTAAAAGAAGAAATGATCCAATTTAAGAACGATAACAATATATTAGTATATTGTGGAGCTACGACCATTAATGACGTAGGATATCTTGAAGGGCACCCACCAAATACCGAAATCAGGCAAATAAATACCGTGCTTAAAATTTTAGGAAATGAATTATCTATGAATGTCGCCAAGTTTACTTCAGAAGAATCTATCAAGGATAGAGAAAGTATTAAAAAGGAATTTGAAATAGGGAAACAATTGCAGGCTTTAGTTGCAATAAGATGTTTGGATGAAGGAGTAAATATTCCTAGTATTAAAACCGCATTTATATTAGCGAGTAGTACGAATCCTAAAGAATATATCCAAAGACGGGGAAGAGTATTAAGGACATATCCAGGAAAGAAATTTGCAAATATCTATGATTTTATAACAATACCAATTCCAATTGAAAGCCTTTCTTTATATTCTGAAAATGTAGTAAAAAGTTTGAAATCACTTGTAAAAAAAGAACTCATTCGAGCTATTGATTTTGCAAAAATTTCAAATGATAGTTATGAAACCGATGATTTAATTTTTGAAATAAAAAAAGCATATAATATCAATTTTAAGGAATGAAGAAAAGGAGGGGAAAATAATGAGCGATCAAATAAACAAAAAAAAGTTATGTAAAATGGAACTTGAAATTGTGAAATTGGAAAAAGAAAATTTAAAAACAAAAAAGTACACATCTGGAGAAATGATAAAAATTATTAAAAACATTATTGTTAGAAATGAAAATAGTCAAATCAAATAGGGAGGAAAGATTATGATATTTAAATCAATAAGAATTTCAAAATTTAGACAGTTTAAGGATGAAACAACAGTGACTTTTTCTACTGATAAAGAAAAGAATGTTACTATTATACTTGGTGATAACACATTCGGGAAAACAACCCTTTTACAAGCATTTAACTGGTGTTTATATGGGGAGGCTGATTTTGATAATAATCCAAAATTTCTTTTAAATCTTGACTATTCATCAGAAATGGAAGATTGTTCAGAAACAGAAGTTGAGGTTGAAATTCACTTATTTCATAATAATTACGAATATACTATCTTAAGAACGCAAAAATATAAAAAAATTAGTGCACAAACTTCTTTTCAACCCCCACAATTATCTGTATCTTATAAAGACGGAGATGGTAAAACGAACCTAATAAATGATTACAGTAAGCAAGAAGTTATAAACAGTATTCTGCCGAAAGATCTTTCCACTTATTTCTTTTTTGATACAGAGCGAGTTAGAAACATAAGTGAACGTAAAGATATTGCAAAATCTGTAAAAGATATTTTGGGCCTGAGTATTATAGATAATGCTATAAATCATCTGGGAACAGAGGGAAATAAAAAGTCGGTTATTGGTGAATTTTATAATTTGATAGATACGGATGGAAATGAAATAGCAGAGAAAGAAAGACGAAAAATGGAACATTACACCACTGAAAATATTAACTTAAAAGTAGAATTAACAAAGACAAAGACAGAAATTCAGGAATATGAAATAAAAAAAGAAAAGATAGAAAATATTCTAAGAGCTAATAAAAATACATCAGAAATTCAAAATAAAATTGATGAATTGAGAGATTCAATCACTATACAGAAACTCGAACTTAATAAGATGAAAAAGAGTTTTATTAAAAAATTTAGTTCAGAATTGGCAACAAATTATATGTCTTACAATTTATTAACCAATGCATTTCTTATTTTATCTTCATCTAATGCAGCTGAAAAAGGCATAAGAGATTTAAATGCCAACGTTATTAATGCGTTGTTGAAACAAAAAAAATGCCTTTGTGGTTGTGAATTACATGAAGGAGGGCAAGCGTATGAAATGGTAAAAGACCATTTGAAATATATACCACCTGAAAGTATAGGTACAAAAATAAATGTTTATAAGACAGAAGTTAAAGGAAAAAATAGTAACAGAGACGATTTTTTTATTGCTTTAGTTGAAAACTATAAATCTATAGTAAAAATAAATAATCAAATTTCTATTTTGGAAGATGAATTAACCAGTAGTGAAAAAGAATTAAGTGGTAAAGAGGATATGAAAACATATGAAGAGGAATTATCAACTTGTAAAGAACGTTTAGAAGAACTTAATAAAAAGAAAGATGAAATTTTGCTCAAACAAGGAGAAGCCACTACAAATTATAAGAAAGCTAAAGAGAATTTTGATAGTCAACAAAGCAACAGTGATAAAAATAAAGAATTATCCATTTACCTGGAATATGCATCAATTATAAAAGAATGGCTCGATAAAACTTATAAAGAAAAGGAAATATTGGTAAGGGAAGCGTTAGAAGAAAAAGTGAATATTATATTTAATAAAATGTATCATGGTAAAAGAAGAGTACTAATTGATGATAAATATAGAGTATCACTTTTATCAACAATTGGAGATGAAGAAATAGATACTGGTGAATCTGAGGGCTCAAATAGAGTTAAAAGTTTTGCTTTTATTTCAGGAATTGTATCGCTAGCTAGAGAAAAAATCGTAAGTACTTCTGAAATAGATATTTCTACGGAACCATATCCCTTAGTAATGGATGCTCCTTTTTCAAATGCTGATGAAAAACACACAAAAAATATTTCTAAAATACTTCCGGAAATTGCTGAACAAGTAATTATGTTTGTTATGGAAAAAGATTGGAAATATGCATCAGAAGTTATTGATAATAAAGTTGGTATGAGATATTTGTTAGATAAAAAATCTGAAATACATACTGTTATAAAGGAGATATAATTATGTTTGATAGAGAGATAATAATTACAGGCGAGCATTCAAATAAAGTTAAGTATTTAGTTAATGAAGCACAAATTTATTCTAGATATTTGGATGTATATTTAAATGGTGTTGTAATAGGTTTACTTTATAATCAAAGACAAAAAAAAGAAATTTCAGTAAGTGAAACTGCAAAAATCTTTGCAGAGCAAGTTATAGGAGCAAGTGAAGAATTGATTTTTTTATATAGATTAGTTATGCTTTTGGATTGCTCATCAAATTTAACGGAAGATGAAAGAATTGAAAGAGCATTTAAAGATGATGCATTACAGGATAACCAACAAAAAATGAAGCTTAATATGGAACTATTCAATGAATATGCAAATGGTGGAATTAGCATACTTTATGATTATTTATGCAAAGGTAATATTGAGTTAGATTCCTATATTGACACTGCATATAGTCTTATTAAGAGCTTTGAAAATCAAAATAATGATTCAATTGAAAAAGAAATAAATGAAATAATTTATCAATAAAATATTATTGATAAATTGGACATTAAGGGGAGGATGCTAGATTGCTTGAATATGAAGATAACCAACAAATTTTAATTATATCATTATTGTTGAACGATATTGGTTACCTAGAAAAATCATCTTCTATAATGTTAACAAATGTTCATGATTTTTTTTATAAAACACTTGATGCTAAGTACGTTATTGGTAATGATGATCTTAATTATTTAGATGACATTAAGTCTATTTCCTATATAAACAGTCAAGATAATGAAGATAAGAATCACATTCCACTATTGTATGCAATATATCCTAAGGATAAAAATGTGAGTGAATCAGTTTGGGAATTGTCGGGTTGTTTGCAAAACGTTTTTAATATAGATAATTTAATAGTTGTTTTTTCAGTAATGGGAAAAATAATAATTTCGTTCACAAAATCTATAAATGATAATAGCTCAAGGGTATACTTATCTGACTTTATTGATCTTTTTGATCAAGATTCGTATGAATTAACTATGAATAAGATTATATGCGCGAATGCTTTTTCATCAGTTGATGATTTTGTATATTCGTTTGGTAGAGATTATTATGATGTAGGAACAAGATTGGATATGTACAATATCGTTACTAATACTGAAATAATAAAGCTAAAAGATTTTCCTTTTTCTACTAGAAAAGAAATAATAAATGAACGAGTGGATATTTATTGGGAGAGTTTAACAAGCAAATATGGTGATGAATTTTTTTCTGATATAGATTTTCATCGTGATGGTAATTATATTAAAAGATCTCCCTTAAAATTTAATCAATCAGAATACAATACAGATAAAGAACAATACATAGAAAATGACGAATCAGAGATTTATGAAGTGGATTTTAGTGATTTTGATTATCTTGATGATGATATTTTTGCTTCTGCTGATTCCTTACTTAATTGGTTAGAAAATGGAACGAAGTTAAATAAAAAAGAAAGCTTTATAAATTCTCTAACAGACATTCAAAACCATTATTTATTTAGCATTTACAATAATGAATCAATCAGTGCTCTTTTAAAACTTGATGAAAAATATAATTGTGGTTATCGTAATGTTGTTGATCAGATTAACAAAGTAAGTAATATATTTTATAAACTTAACATAATAGAATACGATAAGAATATACCAATAATAATCTCTGATTATACTGATATTATTGGGGAACAATTTGATGAAATCAAATAATTTAAAACATATATATTATTACTATTATATAATTTAACCAATTATATGAAATCAGAATATCTGTATCTAAGGAGTAAATATTATGGATAAGTTAAAAAACAATTTAATTGATACAAGTGTAGAGCTATTATTTACTTCGTTGCCAGAAAGTGCGTTAAAAGCTATGCAAGAGGTAGTTATTAATGAAATTGCAACAAACGATACACTAAGACAAAAAATGTATAATGCACTTACAAAGTATCTTGAATTGTACATGTAATTGTATTCAATTACAAATATAACCTTAAAAAAAGCTATGAAAGTTTATGTTTTTAGATAATAGTTCTTATCTTGCTAACTACATGATACAATGTTAGCAAGCAAGGAACTGGTAATATCCGTTATAATGAAACTATAAATAATGTATTTAAAAATAATGGTATTATCAGATAGAAGCTGTTGAATGATTATTGCGTACAAAAAGTATTAAATAATAATGTAGTTGGGTCTATATAGTAAATTTAGTATATTGAGATTCTAGCATTTTACATCACATTAAATATTAACTTAAACATTTAGAAAGAGGATATTTCTATGAAAAAAGTCATAAAATCATTCACGTTTTGGTTATTAATAATTGCTATTTTGGAATTAGTTATGCATCAAATAGGACAAGACTCAAAAAATATTGTTCTAATAGGAT
>JAVXGI010000013.1:1915-24138 GCA_036657515.1 Bacilli bacterium | reverse complement strand
TAACAACACCTTTATCACTAACTGTTGCAAATGTTTCTGCACTTGTTGTCCAAGTAACAGTTTTATTTGTTGCGTTTTCTGGTAAAACAGTTGCAACAAGTGCTGCTGTTTTTCCTGCTTCAACGGAAACCGTAGTGTGATCAAGAGCAATTGAGGCTACTGCAATAATTTTTGCAGTTACTGTAACTTCGCAAGTTGCGGTTTTACTGCCAGCTTTAGCACTAATAGTTGCAGTTCCTGCTTTAATAGCAGTAACTAAACCTGCGTCACTTACTGTAGCGATTTTGGAATCGCTTGATGACCAAACAACAGTTTTTACTGTTGCAGTGTCTGGTAAGACAGTAGCAGTAAGTTGTTTTGTTGCGGTTTCTTCAAGACTAACTTTTGTTTCACTAAGAGTAACTTTACTAACCTCTACAACAGGAGTAGATGTTATTGTAGTTGGTGTTTCACTCGTTGTTGGAGTGGAACATGAGGACAATACGCCACTTCCAATTACAAGTAACATTGTTAAAATTGAAAATGGAATAATTCTAGATTTTTTATTCATATTAAAAATCTCCTTATAAGTTTATAATAACCCCCCCCCCCGAAAAACAAAGAATAATTTACGTTTTTTGATTTTTTTGGCAATTTACCAGTAATTTTAGATAATTAACTATTAAATTTTTATTAAAAATATATGAAAAATATCAGTTAATTAGAGTTTAAATGCAACGTAAAAGATTAACAAATTCTTCATTTAACATATTGAGTTTTTGTAAATTTTAAACTCACATTAATTTTTTTATTTAAGATAAAGTTTGTCGGTTCGAACACGATTATCTTTAACGTTTTGTTAAAATTGATGAAAAATGTCCCATATAAAAAGAAAAACTATGCCGATAATTCGGCATAGTAGCGTATTTATATGGTGATCCGTATGGGATTCGAACCCATGGGTGTTGCCTTGAGAGGGCAATGAGTTAAGCCGCTTCTCCAACGGACCAAGTAACGTAATAAATTATAATATAAAGTGCGAGTTTTACCTATAATTTTTAACTTTTTTTATATTTTTGTAAGGTGATAAAGTCAAAGTAATAAAATAGAATGATAATGTAGATAAAGCGCAAATAGTTTTTTGCTATAACTTTATCGTTTGAAATTAAAAATTAAAGTAAAGAAAATCATGTTTCAAAGTTCAAAAAAGGAAAAATAATTTCCAAATAAATATCAATTGTGCTTAATCATAATAAAAAAACAAAAGAAAACTGGCACACGACAATCGTGGTTTCCTAAAAGTTGGAAACGAGATAAAATGAAAAAAACCGGTCAACTTGTTGCGAGACAATCAGTAAAAAAAGATGGTTATGTTTTAACTGGTTATTATGATAAAGTTAAATTTGTATAAAACGTACCAATGGTAAAATTGGTACAATTTTTCCGATGAATATTCAAACAAATAAAAAAGGAGTCGAACTTTATGAATCAAAAAAATCTAAAAATGTTAATCCAAAGGGGAAAAAACGTCGATATTAATGATGATTTAGAACGGGAAAAAATATTTAATGAAAAAGTTGATGAACTTTGTGAAAACGAAGATGAAACTATCAATTTTTTATCAACATGTTCAAAAGATGAATTTAATTGGATTAGCAATGCATTCGAAGATATTATTATGAAATTTAAATCTGAGAAAGTCTTAGATTCTATAAAAAGTAATAGTTTAAGATTTCCTGATTTAGATGTTTCGGATGAAATAGAATACGCATGTAAAGCAATGCAAATAACAAAAAAATAATTTTAAAATTTCATCACTATTAGTTTCATCATAATCTGGTTGATTGAGTTTTTATCATTATATTTTGCTAATAACTAAATCAATTCGTCTATTTACTTCTTTTGTTCCTAAAATGTTTAATATTGCGAACAAGTTAGGAGTTTGTTTTCTTGTAGTTACGGCAATTCTAACAATTTCGGCAGCATCGGCAATATTTCCGGTATATGCTTCTGGATTAAGTTTATATTCTTTATTATTTGGATTAAAACCATATTTTACAGCAATAGCTTTAAGAGAAGCAAACCATTCTTGTTCATCGTGGTCAAAAGATAAATTTACTTTTACATCATTTAAAAAAGCGATTAATGTTTCTTTTTTAATCTTTGGATTAAATTCAACAGAAGAAACTAATTCACCAAATACATCATTATAGAAAAATTTAATTCCTTCATATATCTCACCTAAACAAGCATAATCTTTACGTGGATTTTCTTTTTCTCTTTCTATATTAATAATGTCTTTAAAAAACTGTTCATTTTCTTTAATTCTTAAATTAAATTCTTGATCAAATTTGTTGGTATAAGTAAGCATTCTTTTAGTAATTTCGTTCTTATTTAATTTAGCAAGAAACTCTTTACTAAAATATCTTAATTTTTCAATATCAAATAAAGCTCCATCAAGAGACATCTTATTAAGATTAAAAGTAAAACTCTTATATGATTCATGTGGATTTTCAATTAAATATTCTTCAAAGTTACTATTTGCAATCGACATTAAATAAGTTAAGATTGCTTCAATTGGATAACCATCCTTTAAGAAATAGGAAACAGCTGCTTCATCATCTTTTCTTTTAGATAATTTCCTTTTGTTTCCGTTATCAAGTTTCATAATCACAGGTAAATGAGCGTATTTTACGCGTGAAAATCCTAAAGCATCAAATAATTCAACGTGAATTGGTAAACTTGATAACCATTCTTCTCCGCGAGTTACAAGTGTTGTATGCATAAAATGATCATCTACAGCGTGAGCAAAATGATAGGTTGGTAAATTATCACTTTTTAAAATAATAATATCTTGATCATTTTGAGCGAGTTCAAGATCTCCTCTAATCTCATCATGTACAAGTATTTTATTATTATGATCTCCAGTTGATTTAAATCTAATAACATAAGGCTCCCCAGCAACAATGCGATTATAAGCAACATCTGCACTTAAATTACGACATGTAGCGTATTTTCCATAGTATCCGGTTATTTCTTTGTTCTTTTCTTGTTCATTACGTAACGTTTCAAGCTCTTCTTTACTACAAAAACAAGGATAAGCTATCCCTTTAGCAATCATTTCTTTAATAACAATCTTATAGATATTTTCGCGTTTAGATTGAGTATATGGTCCATATTGACCAACTTCACCATTAACTGTAAGTCCTTCGTCTGGTGTAATTCCAAATAATTGAAGTTGTTCTAATAATTCTTTAGCACTTCCTTCAACCTCACGTTTAGTATCAGTGTCTTCTAATCTAAAATAAAATATTCCATCACTATCGTGAGCTAATTTATAACCAATAAAGGCAGTAAATAAACTACCAGTATGTAAAAATCCAGTTGGTGATGGAGCAAAACGTGTGACATAAGAATCTTTTGAAATTTCTCTTTCGCTAAAGCGTTTTTCTAGGTCAGCAACGCTCTCTTTTATATCACCAAATATCAATTCAGCCAAATCTAATTTATTTTTCATAAAATTCTCCTTTTATTGTTGCATACTGTGGCAACTTTTAATATAATACTTAAGCACGCAGGTGTAGTTCAGTGGTAGAACACTACCTTGCCAAGGTAGTTATGCGGGTTCGATTCCCGTCACCTGCTCCATTATAGAGCAAGTAATATAAAGAACGAAAGTTCTTTTTTTTATTTATAAAACTTTGTTATCATCATCTTTTTCTTCTGTTACTTGATCATCATTCTTTTTTTCATTTGAATTTTCTTTATCATTTGGTTCAATGTTAGAATTAATGATTTCTTTCATCTCATCTGTTAACTCAGATCCATCTTGTTCATGAATATTTTTTAATAGTTCATCAAACTTAGAACCATCGATATTTAGTATTTTAGATATATCTTCGATATTAGCATCGATGGTTATAAGTGAATTATATCCAATAATTGGCAGTAAGAATGAAGATGCAGCGAAAGCTAGCATTAATGAGGCTATAACAATAAAAACGAAATTAGAAGAATAAAAAGTTAATATTATAATCGAACCAATATATATCGTTAAAAATAACGCTAAACAAGGCCGATTTGTCGTAAAATATTGTTTTAAAAATGTACCTCTATATTTTCTTATCATATTTTTAATATTCATCTTCATTTCAAGAGGTGAAATAAGGTAATAAGGAGAAAACATTAAGGCTAAAGCAAGATAATATAAACGATAAGTTATAACAAATAAAAAGCTCATAACAGCAACCGAGGTCACTATTACATTAATTATTTTAAGCGCATTGTCATATGCTTCTCCATTATTTAAATAAAACGAAAATAATTCAGCAGTGGAAGCACCACTAGAAACGAGATTTTTAAAGTCAGTTAAAAAATTAAAAACATTAACATCAACATTTGCGATAATATTCGTAGCAAATGTGATGATTGCGCCACTAAATAATGAATAAACAAGAATTTCAATAAGTAAAACAAAAATAATTTTTAACTGACCTTTAAAAGGCTTAAAATAAGCCATTTTCATATAAGTTAAAAACACTTTTGTTGCAGAAACATCATTCTTTTCAAATAAATCACCATAAGATTCGTATATTACGCCATATAAACCATATACACTTGGATATAAAAGAAATATTGTACTAAGAACACTTAACAAAGCCATTCCAATAAGAGAATAATTAATGACAGAAGAAAAAACAGTTAATAACGAAAATAAAGAAGTTATAGCTAAAGCAAAAATAAAATAAACAACTGCAACAAATAGTTGTTTCCAATATAGTTTGTAGTTTTCATGAACAACTTGGAGCTGAACATTTTTTATTTTTTCATTCATCACTTTTTCTCTCATTTAATTTTGCTATTTCATTAGCAACAATCTCTAGTTTTTCTTGAGGGATATCTTTTATATCGCTATTCTCAAAATCTTTAATCAACTTAATTAATTCCCTTTCTTTTACAAGTGTTACACTTTTATGTAAATCACTAATATTTAGTATAGTATCATCATTAATAATAACAATACTTTTTATTAGTTCATTTTCAATATTTGTAATCGAAATAAATGCATTAACAGCCGTTTCTTGCTCCAAAAAAGGATTGGTAATGTATTTAGGATTAGCTTTATACTTAAAATAAATAAGATTATTATCGCTGGTGCTGCCTTCGAGCGCACCAATAAAATAATAATCTCTAATTAGATAAATAAACTTTTTTCCAAAAATAATATGATTTATTAGTGGTTTTGAACTTAAACGTTTGATTGTAAAGTTATTAATTAATAATAAATCATAATCTGTGACATATTTATAAATACGTTTTCCATATATTTTTAGGTAGTTATGTTTTAAATATCTGGGTTTAAGCAATATATACAAAATTGTTGCTATTACAGCAGCAACAAAAATAGCACACACTATAATATAACAATTTTGTAATATATTGAGACTCATAAAACTTAAATTATGCTAATTGACAAGCAATTTCAATCATGTTTTTGAGGCCTTGCTCTCTTTGATCGCTTGTAAGGTTTTGTGGTTTTGTGAAATGATCGCTTACAGTGCACATTGCAAGAGCTTTTTTATGGCATCTCATGGCTTCAACGTATAATCCATAAGCTTCCATCTCGCAACCTAAAACACCTAATTTGCTGAAATTACCAAAGTTATTGGAATCATCATAGAAAATATCACTTGAGAAAAGTTGACCTACGTGAACTTTGTGTTTAAGTTCGCGAGCTGCAGAAACAGCTTTTTCAACTAATTCATAATCAGCAACAGCACTTAATGTACCAATACATCCTAATGTGGAAGCATATGCGCTGTCGGTAGAAGCGCCATTTCCAATAATAATATCAAAAACATTTAACTCAGCGCTATCTGCGCCACATGTTCCGATACGAATAATTTGTTCAACATCAAACTTGGTAAATAATTCATGACTATAAATTCCAATGGAAGGTATTCCCATTCCACTAGCCATTACTGAAATTAATTTATTGTCTTTTGTATAACCGGTATAACCTAAAATTCCTCTAACTGAATTTACTAATTTGTAATCATGTAGAAAGTTCTCAGCAATCCATTTAGCTCTGTTTGGATCTCCTGGCATTAATACTGTTCTAGCAAAATCACCTTTTTCTGCTTTAATATGTGGTGTTGGCATTTTAAAAATTCCTCCTTAATCAATTATTTGTTTATTTTTTAATGCAGCGTCTATAACGATATCAAATTCTTCTTTTGTTGATTTACACGATAATTTAGGTAAATTATCGAGTGGGAAGAATAAAACATCCGTTATTTCGTGGTCGTGGCAATGAAAGTTTTCTTTAATACTACATTTGAAATACATTGCATATTCAGGAACACTTGCAGGTCCTTTTAATGGAGTTCTATTTAATAAAGCAACAAGCTCATTAACATCAACATCCATTCCTGCTTCTTCTAAAACTTCTCTTTTAGTAGCCTCTTTTGGTGAATCATATAAATCACACCATCCTCCAGGTAAGCTATATCCTCCATCACATGCTTCTTTTACCATTAGCAATTCGCCTAATTCGTTAAAAACGATTGCACGACAAGAAACACTTGGTGTTGGATAAATTTCCCTTGAAAAATAATTTGGTCGATCAAAGTTAATATCTTGAAATTTTTCTAATGCTTTCGTTGTTATCGTTTGAATATCTTTGTAATTTTCAATTGCATATTTATCTTTTGAGAAAACAAGACCTATTTTTGCAATAGATTCAATTTTAAGAAGAAAGTCATAGAAATTAATTTCATTCATTTTAATCACCTCAAGCCTTTTAATATTATATATTATATATACTATATATTCATTAGTAATTGTCGAAAAATGAATAAAAAAGATGCTGATTAATAATCAGCATCCATAATTTCTGTAAATACTCTTAAAAAGTTTTCGCTGCTAACTGGTTCAAGAGAACCGTGTTGAGCAATTGATATTCTACCAGTCTCTTCACTGCAGACAACTGTGATTGAATCAGTTGTTTCACTAATTCCTAAAGCAGCTCTATGTCTACTACCAAATTTACCAACAAGTGGTCTTGTTGTTGGACTATAATACACGCTTGCAGCGATAATACGGTCATCTTTTATTACAACTGCACCATCGTGGAGTCTTGTTCCTTCGTAAAATATAGTTAATAACAGTTCTTTTTTAATAGAGCAATTTAACGTTACACCGTTTTTCATATAACCTTTTAATTCATCTTTTCTTTGGAAGGTTATAATTGCTCCAGTTTTTGTTTGAGACATAATATTAACAGCTTCAGATATTTCTTTATACATTGACTTTGTATCAAATATTTTAGCTCCAGATTTAACAGGACTCTTTTTATTAAATTTTAAAGAGAATTTAAATGGCTTTCCTGATCCAAGAAAGCAATTTCGAAACGAATTAAGATTAGAAAACATAATTATTAAATGTAAAATTAGATACATCGAAATTAATAAATATGTTGTTAAATTTAGTTTAAACATCCATGTCATTATTATTCCAAGACCTAAGACAAATGAGGAAATCGAAACAGCGGGTTTATGGTTAATTAAATAACAAAAAGAAGCTAAAAATAAAACAATAATAATAGACGTTACCAGGCATACAATTGTGCCTACTTGCGAGAAATCAACCATAAAAAATCCCCTTTACTTATTTTCAAGCACATTATGTGCATATTTACCAGCTGCTGCAGAAGCAATTGCTCCTACAATGTCGTCAAGAAAAGTATTGCAAGCATCATCATGAGTATTTGGATCATTAAGTTTACCTATAATACCGATCTTTTTCTTATCGATATATCCAAAATTCGTGAGAGCAATGCTTCCATAAAGATTACAAATTCCATAAGCAATTACTTCATCAGTTCCAAAAAGTCCATCATCGTTATGCAATATTTCTAATAAATCTTTATCAATAATCGTACCATTTTCAGCTTGTCTATCTAATTCTATAGCCACCATAATAGCACTTTGTACTTCAGTTTTATCAAGAACACTAGAAATGTCTTTGTAAAAATCTTCTACTTTTAAATTAGGATGATAGGGAGCCTGTAAATAAAAAGAACATTCAGCAATATCTTTAATGCTGACGCCTCTATCTTCTAATAATTTAATACATTTCTCTTTATAATTCTTCATATATATTAATATAGCATTTATTTTTAAAAATATGAGAAAAATTTGAAGAAAATTGCGAATAATCATATTTTTTTATACTTTTTAAAACATTTTTCTTAAATTTTTAAAAAGTATAAAAAAATCGATGATAATTTATGGTTTAATTGACATTAAAAAAACCTTAGTGCATTGGGGGAATGCGCTAAGGTCTTTACTATTTATAACTTTAGCATTAAAAGTTATTTTTTAAAATAAATAATTTATTTATTTTTTAATTAACATATTTTAATGTTAATGCCAATTACTCCAAAACTAGTATCTTTATTCTTATAGAAAAAATGTTTCATTGTTTTGCAGAAAGAATTTCTTGTAGCTTTGTCTTCAAAATCGTATTTATATTCTTTTATCATATGCGATAATTCTTTATAAGATCTAAATATTTTTGTTCCTACGACGAAGACTTTTACTATTTCTCCTGTTTTAGAGTCGGTGAAAATAATTTCATCACCTTGGTCAATTAATGATCTGTCTTCGTTGTTTAAACGAAGCTCCATTTTCTTAGTTCCGTTTATGATCTTTATAAAAGAATCGTCGCTTATGTACATGTGATATGTCATAGCTTTATTTCCTTTATATATATTTTTTTATATTTTTGTAATAGTTTCTTGGTTATCGCTACTATAAATTCTTGTATTAGCGGTATATTCTAGATTGATAATAAGATCAGATTTATATGTGATGTTATATTTATCAGTACTAGCTTTTTTAACTTTATATTCATACGTTTCATTGTTTTCGACTACTACCTCGTATCCAGCTTCATCAGCTTCGGAAGCAATCTCATATTTGTAAACATCATCTCCTTCAAGATTTGTTTTATGAAATTCGTAACCTGATTCGTCGACTTCAATTTCTTTTTCAACAGTATAAATATAGCTTTTATCAACTATTGTAGTCTCTAGTTCATATTCTTTTTTATTGGTTGTGCTTAATTCTTTTGATCCATTTATTTTAAATGTTTCTGTCGAAGTTTTTAACAATCCAACAAATTTCCATTCATTCTCATCTTTTGAAGATTCTTTAGAATAATTCAAATATGTTTTATATAATTCAACGTTATTTTTTAAATAGACAGTTTCAAAATAATAAGAAGTTCCGGATTCAACAAAAGGAGTAACAAGTTCGGTTGTTTTAGATGTAATGTCTTTTTCAAAATCATTATCAATGAAATATAATGATCTGCTTGAAATGTCGAATGCATCGACAGCTAACTTATATTCCTCTTTTGGGATGTTTGTATCCTCTGGAACATCTTCGGTATTTTCGTCAGAACTCGAAGAATATTTAATTAAATTATGAAGATTTGTTTCATCTTCAACATTGAATGATAAGATGCCAATTTGATTATTAAGTAAAGATTTTTCTTTTTCGCTAAATGCTGGTTTAAAAATATCTACTCCTGCAGGCTTAAATAAATCAGCCCAAGGAACAAGTACTCCAACAAGAATAGCGGCCATGGCAAACGATCCTCCAAATAAACTAAACTTAAAGATAGGTTTTTGAAATAAAGGCTGTTTAACTTTAACGTGTTGATTTTTAAATGTTGAAAGAACATCATCAGCACTAGTCTTTATCTGATAACTATTAACTTTATCTTTTAATTGTTTTTCAAAATCAGTCATATTATTTCCTCCTTTCTTATTAAGTATGGGCTTGTACTTTTTTAATTGCTTCCTGGTACTTCCATGTAAGGGTCCCAATTGGGATGTTGAGAAGCTTACTAATTTCTTTGAATGATAATTCGTTCATGATGTGTAAGACAAGTATTTGATATTCATCACTTTTTAGAATTAATTTTATTTTATCGAGAAGTTCATTGTGTTCAATTTCTTCTCGAGTGTTGTCAGCTGATGAAGCGTAGATATCGAGATATTCCTCGTTTTGAACAATCTTTTTGTTTTTGTTCAAATGATTAAGTGATAAATTTCTAGAAATAGTGAATATATAACCAGCTATATCCTTCTCTTTTTTCACTTTGGATAAACTATTAAGGAATTGGACGAACGTGTCTTGTAAGATATCTTCTGCAATTTCATAATTCTGAACGTAGGACAAGATATTGTAAAAAACTGGTCTCTTCAATGCTTCATAGAACTCATTGAAAGATTCCTCGTCTCCATCTATATATTTATTTATGAGCAAATACAATGTTTTGCTGTCGTAAACTCTATCCATAGTGTAATTATACCACATATAGAGTTTTCTTCTATATGTGGTAAATTATATTTTTTTACTTAGCTGATGTATCTGGGTTTGGAGCTTCAGTAGCTACATAAACCGAGAATGTTCCATCTTCGTTTTTTACAAATCTTGCTTCAGCTTCAGCATCAGTTGCATCATTTTCCATCTCGACGAGATAGACGACTTTGCCATCAATTGTTTTGGTTGAAATTTCATATTCAATTTCGCCAAATTCAATTTCGATAATAGCATTTTCTGCGGCATTTTCAACTTCGATTGAGAAATCAACTTTTACTTCGCCTTTATCAACGACTTTGTAGCAGAATTCACTGCATAACACGCCATCTTCAACTTCGTTTTCTTGATTAATTTCAATATAGGTATCTTCTGCTCTTGAAATTCTTAATGTTCTTTCTTCTTCAGTTTCGTTATCTTTTGTTTCTTTTTCTACTTCAGATAAGAAAGTTAAGAATGATACGCTGGCGTCTGGAGCAATGAGTGTTAAATCATAATCACCTTCATAGACAAAGCCTTCGATCTTGGAAACTACTTCAATTTCTGTTCCATCTTCTTCTTTCTTCTCTTCACTTTCTACTTTAGCTTCGTTGAAAATCAAACTATACGTTGTGGATTTATCATTAAGCTTAAAGGTAATCTTATCAACAAATTCAAATGCAACTTCTTCAATTGTAATCTTTTTATCTGCTTCTAATTTAGTATGTGTACTTGTAAGATCAAATCCATTAGCCATAATAACTTCTACTGATGGTAAGACAAAATCTTTAATTTTATTAAGATCTACGTCTGTTAATGGTTTATCATCTTTTGCTGCTAATAAAGCACTTAATCTGCCCATTCTTCCGCCACCGATGCCACCAATTGATTGCATTCCAGTAACTGTTTGTAACTTTAATGTCTCTTCACTTTTTAATGGGGCCTTACTTGGTTTTGCTCCACATGATGCTAACCCGCCTAACATAGCTCCTGCGATAATTAACTGGGTTAATAAGTATTTGTTTTTCATAATTCATTTTCCTCCTTGAATTAACTTATACCATAAATACAGTTAACCATCCTCTTTTGTTGGTAAATATGCAAAATAAATTAAAATACTTTTATTTCTTCGTTCTACACGAATTAATAATTTGTAATTATTTTTTCTTTTTTCTTAATTTTTAAATATTTCTTCAATAAAACAACTTTTTTTATCTTTCTAGCCTTAATTATCTTTATTACTATACGCGCGCACGCACGTGAGCGCGCAATAAATTAAGAAAAAAGTCCGTAATTTTCTAAAACATTAACTTATCTATTCATTTTTAAATACTTTAACAACACGGAGTTCGTGAGTTCGAGTGTAAATATCTTCTGTACTTACTTTAAAACTTCTAAATTTTGTAAAAGAAAAAGCATTTTATCGAATTAACGATAAAATGCTTATTTTTTTACAATGGTGGGCGCTAAGAGGATCGAACTCATGACCTTCTGTACGTCAAACAGATGCTCTCCCAGCTGAGCTAAACGCCCGTTGCGATATTAATAATAACATAAACGAACAACTTTATTCAAGACTTAATTGTGATAATTAAATCTTGAATAAAGAAAGTCATTATTTTGTTTTGTTCGGTTCTTTCTTTTTTATTTTGCTAAGAATAAATGATGTAAGAAAATAAATGATTGGAACTAAACTTGAAAGAATAAGAATGACTGGTCCAGCAGGAATGCTAGCTGCAAAATCAAGTGGAAAAAAGACCTTTCCAATGTGAACGATAAAATCAGGATTAATTAATTCATATATTAAAAATGAAAGAATAAATACTAAGTTTACTAATGCAATGCTTCCTTTAAGCCAAAAATTATTTTTCTTTTCGTTAAAAAAGTAAGCTACAAGATTAACAACAGGAATTAAATTAAAGAATAGAATTAATAAATATCCATAACCATCTATAAAGATGTTCTTTCCAGCGGTTAGTCCATAAAAGAAATTAGTAGTAAAGAAACAAGTAATAAAGAAATATAAACTAAAGCCAATTATTTGAAAAACATTTAGTTTAATGCGAGGAAACGATTCTAATAATTCAAACATTTGAGATTCTTGATCAATTTTATTTCCTTTATCAAAGAAAACTTTCAGCATTAAACTAATATTAATAGTAAATCCGACAATTATTATTGCTAATACATCAAATGGAAAGAATAAATTTACTGGGTGATGAATAAATGAAGCCATATAAGTATCAAAATTTAAGGAAAATATTACTAAAGAAACAACTAAAAGTAAAGTAATTAAGATTTCACAAGCTATAAAGCATGGTTTTGATAAACGTTTAAAATAGGTGTGAATGATATAACAAATTCCATAAATTCCAGGAACTAAATAGGCTAATAAATAAGGAGTCATTTGATAAATGTATTGAAAACCTTGAACAACCTGATTTATTAACATAAAAGTAAACTGTCTAAAAGAAAATGAAGCTGCTACAAAGACAAATAGAGTAAGAAAATCAAGACGATGCTGATAAAGAAATTTATATAGTGTTGCCATAATTAATACTTCCTAAAATTATTCGTTAAATTATCAAAACCATATGGTTTATCATCATTTAATGTTATTAATTTATATCCAACCATCTCTTTATCATGATATATTTCATCAGTTGATTTAATTCCATACGATAACATGACATCTTTATATAAAATGTCAGTATCATTGATATGATCATGGCCAATAATCATTCCTTTTACATTGATGCCTTTAAAAACATCAAATGCATTTGTGCTTTTGTATCCAACAGATGGAGGTTCTTGATTTACTCCTCTACCAATACTTTTATCTGTTTTATATGCTTCATGAGCAAATTTATATTCATAAATAGGAATGTGATAAAAAGCTAATGCTTCATATTCTTTATCTTTACTAAATTCATATAGTTTCTTAAAGTGATTTAATTGATCTTCATGAATTATATCGTAAGCATATTTAGGACCAATATAATGATACGAATTAGAATCAATTACCATTAAGCGATATTTAATATCATTTTTATCATCATCAACTAAATCAATAGCAAAATTGTTATAACCAGTGATGTCATCATTTCTTTCATCTGGATTAACAATATTTTTGCATTTCATAAGTTCATCAGCGATATAATTTGAGTCATATTCGCCTTGATTATCGTGGTTACCATATGTAAAAGCAAATTTAATATTAAAAGAATCAATAAATTTTAAAACGCTATTAACAATTGCTTTATTTGAAATCATAAAGCTATCACCAGTAATAATTATTAAATCTGGGCTAGCATCAGTAATATTTTTTGATAAAAATTTAAATTGTCTATCAACATTTGTTGATGTCCCGAAATGCATATCGGTTAATTGCATAATTTTAAAATTGTCTTTATAAGCCATCTTTACAATATAATGCTCAGGATCATAGTGACGTGATCCGCCACATGATGTTAATATAGCTAAAATCCCAGCTCCTAAAAGTAATCTGTTTTTAATCATAATCTTTAAAGCCTCCTTTAAATGAATGTATATACGTATAATACGGCTCTTTGTTTTTCTTAATACTGATTCCTTTTCTTATTAATTGGTTTCCTTTATACTCCTTTTCTTCAATCGTATAAATCAAGTTTTCTCTTAATGATTTAAATTTAATTTTAGTTTTTGTCGTACCGTTTTCTCCAGAAATCACTGCAAAAGTGCACTCTTTTTTGTTTTTTGATATAACAGCAACTAAATATCCTTCATTTTTTTCTTCAAGTTCTACTCGACAAATAGATCCTTTGATTACGTTTTCTTTAACTATATTATATTGAATAATTAAGCTATTTAAAAGATTTATTGCATCAGTTGAACATTTAGAAAAATCGATATCAAAAACTGTATTTGTTAACATAGACATAAAGAAATTTGCGAGTTCTAAATTTTTAGTATTATCGTTAACTTCATCTTTTAAAAATTTAGAACTAATCATATTAAGAGGATATCCATAAGTTACGTTATAAATCATCTTAATATTTTTAGCATAATCAGTAGAATTACTTAATAAAATAGAAGAAGCATATTGCATTATTCCTAAATCAAGCCTTCCTCCACCCATTAGTCCAACTTCAATAAATAAATCAGGAAAACTTTTACGAATTGCAGTTAAAACTTTATAAAGCCCTTTAGTATATTCGTGATAAAACTCTCCTTGATTCTTAAGTTTAAGTGAGTAAACACTATCAATAACTCTATTTAAATCCAGTTTTAGATAATCCAGTTTATAAGTTAAAACTATATTTTTAACTAAATTAATAACATACTTTTGTACATCCTTTAACCCTAAATTAAGCATTAATTCATTATTTGTCTTTCCGCTTCCTCTTGATAGAGGATGAATAATCCATTCTGGATGAGTTTTATAAACAGTTGATTTTTCATTTACAGCTTCAACTTCAAGCCATAATCCAAATTTTAAGTTAAGTGTATCTAAAAAAGATTTAAACTCTTCAAATTTGGTTCCAAATTTGAATTTATCGTAGTCAAAATCTCCTAATCCGCTTTGTTTATCTTCTCTTTTAGCAAACCATCCATCATCAACTACAATAACATTTACTCCCATTTTACTAACCTTAGTACAATATTCTTTAAGAGCGTTATAAGAAAAACCAAAACCTAAACTATGTGAGGTATTTGCAACAAGTGGAGTAAATGTAGGTTTATATTTAACTAAATTAGCATTAATAGAGTTTCTTGTCTTAGTTGATAAGTCGTTTAATCCGCTATTTGAATAAACCATCATTACCTCTGGCGTAAAAAATGATTCTTTAGGTTTTAAAGTATAAGAAAAGTTATCATGAGCAATTCCCATATTTAATCTAACTTGATTATAGTAATCTTTAGCAACATTTACTTCAAAATTAGAAGAATAAACAAGATTAAATAAGTAGCATTCTCCTCCATCTTCTCCGGTTTCTTTATCAGATAAAATAGTTAAAGGATTATGAATATGTGAAGTAACTCCTTTTAAGGAAGAAAAAGAATAAGAAAGATGAGACAGTTCAATAACTTCTTTATTAAATTCATCATTAACATCACCATAAAAATGAATTAAGTTAAATTCTTTTTCTTTCGTAAAATCAAGGTTTAAAGACAATGCCTTGTTTATAATGATATTATCTTCATCTTCGTTATAAATTGCTAACGATCTACAAATTGTATCTTCATCTTCTATTTCTTTATATATTACATCTACTCTAATTTTAGCAAGATTATCAGCTAGTGTAATAATAAGTGTCTTGTTTACGTTATAAAATGATGGAAGATCTGGAAGTAAATAATCACCATCAATAATTTTATAAGTTCTAAACTTTAAATCTAAAGTAAAATTAGATTTCTTTGAAACAACATCAATTGTTGTAGATCTATAATCTCCTATATTTGAAGTAGAAACCTCTTGAGGTAAGATATTTAATGAATAGTCTTTATTAAATTTAGAATTAATCGGATTAATCTCTACTCCAGAATTCGTATATAATAAATTATTAGTTCTAGGTAACTCGTCTTTTAATCTTCTTCCATAATAAAGATGTATTAAATACCCATACTCATCAATCATCATTTGATAGGTTGAATTTTTAGTAGTAATATTAAAAACCTTGTTATCTTTATTAAAGCCGATCATGATAGTCCTCCAAATTTGTGCATATTAGAAATCTTTTTTTAAAACATATGTTTAATTATACCACTTCTTAATAGATTTTTTAAGCGATAGATATAAATTCCATCATTTAAATAGTTTTTTTAACAATAAAAAAATGTCTGCCTATAAAAGCAGACATTTTTTAAAATTTAATAATTCTAACTACTTAAAATCCTAGCATTATTCCATTTTCAAGGGCATAAAACGATGTAAGGCCTTTAGCTTTACTAACAAGCACTTTAATATTTGGATATGTTTTTTCAATCAATTCCTTAATTTCAACAGCTTTTAATTTGTCATCAACATAAGTGAGGATAGCACGTGTTAGTTTGCTAATATCACATAAATCTTTCATAACCATATTCATACGTTTAATAGCGGCGTCATAAGTTCTAATCTTTTGTTGAATCTTGATTTGACCATTTTCAGCAATACAAAGAGGTTTAATTCTTAAAGTCTTTGCAATTAAAGCAACTGCTTTATTCATTCTTCCGTTTCTTACAAGGTTTTCAAATGAATCAAGAACATAAAGTAAATTTAAAGAATCTCTATACTTATTTAATGCTTCAACTAATTGAGCATATTCATATCCTTCTTTAATTAACTCATAAGCCTTATCAACAATTAGTTGCATAGTTCCAGCAACTGACATTGAATCAATTACGTGAACATTTTTTCCTGCTAAATCTTTACCTGCTAAAACTGCACTATTAAAGGTGCCACTTAAGTGTGAGGTAATGGTCACACAAATAATATTGTCTGCTTCTTCGTATGCTTGCATAAATCTACCTGGGGATGGGCAAGATGTTGTTGCCTTTTCCTTTGTTGAATGGAATTCTGCTAGCATTGCTTCCGTATCAATATTGTCATCGTCTACAAACTCTTTTCCATTAATGTTAATTATTAATGGGACTACTTCAAAACCAACTTCTTTATCCTTAATATAAGAATTAAGCAAATTTGATGATGAATCAACTACGATTTTAAATTTCATATTCTCTCCTATTTTACGAATTTAAATGTCACTAAAAGGTCATTTCTAAAAGTTTCATTTATACTATAACAAAAAAGAAAAAAATAGTATATAAATTTTCAAAATAATGCTTTTTTATTATGAAATTTTTCTTAATATTTCATATGCTATTTTTTTCTAGATAATGTATTATATATAGGCATGAAAATAACAAACACTTTACGTAAAATATTTACTCCAGTTGACCTTACTAAAGGTAGTATCTGGAGAGTAATCGTTCTTTTTTCAATTCCAATTTTAATCAGTGTTCTTTTTCAACAATTTTATACATTAAGTGATGCTGCAATTGTTGGTCAAACATTAGGAAGCAATGAAGTAGCAGGAATAAATAGCACTACAAACCTAGTATTTCTTGTATTGCAGTTTGCATTTGGTTGTACCGCCGGATTTAGCGTTATTACCTCTAAAAAAATAGGTTCTAAAGATAAAGATGGCGCTCGTAAATCTATTTTAGTACAAATATTTCTCTGTCTAGGTATTTCAATCATCTTAACAATAGGCGCTATATTCGCAATCGACGTCATGCTTAATTGGTTAGGAATATTTCAATCAGCTGACGTAACTAAACAAGCAGTATATGAAGCTGCTGCAACATATTTATTTATTCTCTTCCTTGGTATTACATTTCAAATGTTTTTTAACCTAATTATATGTGTATTAAGAAGCCTTGGAGATAGTGTTACTCCTTTATGTTTCTTAATTCTTTCTACTATTCTTAATATTGCTTTAGATTTCTTATTTATTGTCACCTTTAAAATGGGTGTTGCCGGAGCCGCTATTGCTACTATTATTTCTCAATCTTTCGCAGCTATATGTTGTTTTATTTATACATTTATAAGATACAAAGATTTACGTTTTAAAAAAGAAGATCTTAAATTTTCTTTTTCTTTTGTTCTAGAGCACTTAAAAGTAGGTCTTCCTTTAGCTTTCCAATTCTCCATTCTTTCAATAGGACTTATTGTAATGCAAGGTAGCTTAATTAAGTTTGATATTCTTCCTAGTGGCGAATGGGTTCCTGGAACTCCTGCTCAATTAGGATATGGAGCAGGATGCAAAGTTATTAACTTTATGATGTGCCCATTTAACGCATTAGGAACAGCAATGTTATCATATTGTGGACAAAATTATGGAGCTAAAGAATATAAACGTATTAAAAAAGGAACTAATCAAGCCCTTATTATAATGATGATAATATATGTAATTGTTCTAATAATTGGTCTATTATCAACTATAAATGGTGGATATCAATATATATTCCTAAGTCCTGATAAAATAACTTCAACCTCAATAAGCTATGGTAACACCTATATTTATACCGCTCTTCCATTATTTATGTTTCTTGGAGGACTATTTGTATTACGAAACTGTATTCAAGGAATCGGAAAAAGTTTATATCCATTCCTAGCAGGAATTGGTGAACTATTTGCTCGTTTACTAATATGTATGTGCCTACCTCCTGCAATAAATGGTGGTCCAATTAATAGTTTAGCAAGTCCTGCTAGTTTTATTGGTCTAGCACTTGCTGATCCACTCGCTTGGATCTTTGGCTTATTATGTCTTAGTTTTGCAATTTATAAATTTATATATAAACAAGATTACGATATAAAAGATAAAATAGAAGCTACTAAATAGTTAAATTATTTAAATTAGACTGCAAAACTAAGACATTTTTGATTTTGCTACAAATATATGATTATAAGTTTATCATTAAAGCAAAATTAGAAAGTTAATGGTTTTAATTAATATAATCTTTAAATTTTGCTTGCCTGATACTAGCTTTCAAAGTTAAAAGAATCATTTATTGATTAATAAAATTTAAATACGTGCTCTAACATGTCTAAATTTAAGAATATGCACAATAAAAAATCATAAAAATACAGAAATTTAATGTCATTTAAAGATATAAAATATAAAAAAAGACTGCAGAACTGCAGTCTTTTAGTTTTTAAGCACCGTCTTCAGATATATCACAGATAGATCTAGAAGATGAAGTAGAGTTATTTTCTCTAAGCATATCTATATCTTCGCCCGTTCTAGGAGAACGATATTTTGAATAATACTTTTTGGTTTTTACTTCTACTTTTTGTTTTTGTTTTTCTTTTTCCATGTATTGCTTTAATGTGCACAAATTTATTTCAATATAAATTTAAGCTTTCACTATATCAACATAAACCATATCATCACCATAAACATATGTTGGTGCGTATGTTCCATAAACTCCTTCTGACATATTAAATTTAAGAGAATTAATTTTTGGATTATAATGTAATTGAATAGAGAATTCATGAATCTCAGTGCCAATTACGACATCTTTTGCTTTTACTTTGTATGAATAATGTTTGCCTTTTTCAAAAGTAAATGAAATTATTGTTTCTTTTTCTCCAACAAAATGGTTATGTAAATAGAAACTACCAGTTCCATCGTTATTAAATATAAAGTAATCACCATCATATGGTGTAAGCCATTTTCCTAACATAACGCCTTCGTTCCAAGCTGCTCCAATATGAATTGTAAAGACAGTTTTAGAAACATCTAAAGCATAGTTTGGAGAATCCATTGTTATTGTAAATGTTAATTCAGTACCATTATAAAGCTGTTTAGCTTTAGAAGTATCAATAATTAACTTTCCTTCTGGACTACGGCTAACATCTGCGTAATCAGTTGTAGAAACAATAGGAGTGAAATCATTTGGAGCTTTATAAGGAGAAGCTTCAATGTCACTTACGACAACGTCACCTGCAGCGATATATAAGAAGACTGCTCCATCGTCGTCGCCATTATTTAACATATAAAATGAATTAACTTTAATATTATTTACAACAGTAACGCTTGTTTTAGCTGTAACATCATTAGATGTTCCGTTTCCTAATGTAAGTTCACTAACACCAGCTTTAACTGCAACAAACTTATAATCGCTTTGTTCTTTAATAATATCTGTTGCACTTGATGCAATGACTTTATAATCTTTTGAATCTAAGGCAGAAGTTGGAGTAAATGCGAAACTATATCCTTTTTTATTATCTTTAAATTCAATAGTGTTTCCTTGTTGAACGAAGTTTCCGCTTTGTCCTGCTGGAACACATCCTGCATCTTGAAGTTTAATATCAGATATTGTTTTAATAAAATATGGAGCTTCATCAAATACTAATCCAGTATTTAATTTATCTGATAAAGTAATAGCAATATTCATATCAAGTTTTTTTACTGCAGCAGCTTCATATCCTGGTTTAAACTCATGTTTTGAGAAATCATAGAATTCAGAAGTAAATGACTTCTTTAAATATGATCCAGAAGTGAGTGTTCCATCTTTATTAAACTTAACAGTAACATCATTTAAATAAACGTAGTAACCATCATCTCCTTCTTTCTTTGAAGCAATGGTTGTAGTAAATGATCCGTTTTCATCTTTTACTGAAGTGATTTTAAGAGAATTGCCGTTTCCTTCACTAAATCCATATCCATATGAATCAAGGAAGATATCACCAAAACTTAATTGATTAAAGTAAGACGAATTAAGTAATACTTTTGCGTCAGCTGTAGTTAAATTATCTCTAACGTGATCAGCAGGTAGTGCATCAGCTACTTTATATGTTTTAGAATAAGCAGTTTTTGTTGAATCTCCTAAGAATGTATCTACTTCTTTTAATTTATCTCCAGTTAATGAACGATAAATGATTCCTTTATATGATTCATCTTTTGTTGATTTAACATTAGCAAATGTTCTATTATCATCATAAACCTTAAAGTTATAAATGCTTTCTTCGACCTTGTCTTCAAATACGATATTATTAATATCATTAATATTACATAATGAGACATTGCCTACTAATGTAGGAAATAAATTTCTAAGAGTTGTAGCATCACTTGGTAATGCTACAACTTCTGTTCTTCTAATTGAAATTGGTTGAGGACGACTTAAATCACAAATGAAATCGTATTTAGCTCCTCCTGCAATAACAACTTGATATTCTCCCTTATAAGAAGATGGAGCATAATCCCATTTTGCATTGCATAAGTTACGTTCAATAGATTGTCCATCATAAACGATTACTGAAGGTTGTAAATAGTTTTTAAAAATGATTTTGCTGTCAGTAAGAACTTCAATATTTCTAGCAATATATAAAGTATCACTTACTTTTTCAAAAGCAGCATTTACTTCTCCTTCAATCTTTACACCAGTTTTAACAATTGGAGTTGTTGTAGTTGGAGGAGTTGGAGTACTTGATGTTGTCGTTGAAGACGATGTAGTAGGCGTAACTCCACATGATGATAGCAAACCAATCATCATAGGAATAATTAATATTCTTTTGTTCATTATTTTAGCTCCTCAGCTTTAAATACACTGTGTAAATTTTCACCATTAGTATAAGTATGCATAATGCTTCCTGTTGAAAAAAGAGCAAGGAATGCAATTGTTGTAGTTCCATCTGCAACTGATTCATAAGCAATAACTTCTTTAAGAGGGATTTTATAAAAATCATCACCAGCTATTTGAATCATTTCAATTTTTGAGACATTTAATTCAAAAGGAATAGTAATTTTTTGACCATTATTGATAGTTCCATCTAAAACGCCACCTGTACTAGTAAAAGTCATTGTTAATTTTTCACCAAACATTTCCCATGCTCTCCAAAAATGGAAAGAAAGGTATGTCATAACAGATTCAGTAGTTAATGGATTCATTACTTTTAATTTAGCTTCTAAAGGTTTTGCGGTATTACCATAATCAGTAATTCTCATATCACACATTCCTTCTTTTAAAGCTTTAATGTAATATTTTCCATCTTCTTTTTGATAAGCTGTTGCTAAAGTAGGATCAGTAAATTCTACTTTAAAAATTGAACAATTTCCTGCATTAATTAAAGAAACACCCAACAAATATTCACGGTTTGGTTCAATAGAGCCACCAACTGAAATATTACTATAGATACCTTCTCCACTAACAGAAAAACTTTTTCCTTCAGTTGGTTCAAGACAAACATCTGGCACACTTGTTGGTGGCTCAGTTGATGTACTTGGAGTGACTGAAGTTGACGTACTTGGTGTACCACACGAAGTGAGTGCAGTAACGGCGACTAACGATAGAACTAATCTTTTAATTTTCATAATTTTCCCCCTTTTGTATAAAAATAAATATTAG
>JAVXGI010000013.1:0-1815 GCA_036657515.1 Bacilli bacterium | reverse complement strand
TTAGCAGGCATAGTAAATTTATATGTACCATCAGTTAAAGTTGAAGCAACAACATTTCCATCAGCATCTTTAACTTCAACTGACTTTAAATTAAGATTTGCTGGGACTTTAACAGTAAACGAGACTTCATCCGTTGCATAAGCAACAGGAGTGATAGCTGCTGCTTTACCATTTACTTTTAAATTTTCAACAGCAACGTATTGGTCTCCAACAATAGTATTTGTAATAGCAAATGTAGGATCACCATTATGTTTAGAAGTAAATATAATCTTTACATTGCTTGCTGGCATAATAAATGAATAAAATCCATCTGCAGTTGTAGGAGCGGTTAAAGCAACTTCTACTCCTCCTGGAACTGTCACTACTTTTCCAGTAGCAAGCATATAATGAGCATCGTATTTTGTTTTAAATTTAACTTCTTTACCTGCTGCAGTAGTTGCAGTTGATAAGTCAATCAATCTAACATTGATATCAAAATCATAAGTAACATCGTATTGAGTAATAACTTTGCTCATAACCATATTTTTAGTAGTAATGTATGAACTAAAATTTTGCTCCATTTTAAGAGTAGTAGCGTCTCCTTCTCCAGAAACTACAAAGGTAAGTTTTTTAACTGTACTTAAATCTTTAGTTGCAAATTCAACTGAAGAACCTGTTAAAGAATAAATACCAGTGTATGTTTTCTCGTCTGTTTCGCCTTTATCAGTAATAAGCTCTGCGTATCCTTTAAAGAATTCAATAGTTACATAATAATCTGTAGGATAATCTGCACCAGCATCATATGTATATGTTCCTTTAAATGTAGAACCAGTTAAGACTGTATCAACTGCTGCAACAGAAGTTGCAGTAATAGATAAATCACCATCTGGCATAATAAACTTAAATACATTTAATGAAAGAGCAGTTGTTGCAATAGGAGTATCGCCACTTTTAACAACGTTAGTTGCAATAGCATATCCATTTTTAACATTTAATGTATAAACAACTTCGCTTCCAACTATTGCAGTAGCTGGAGCATCAACTGTAACGTTAGCGTCTCCCATTACTGGAACAACTTTAACATTGTCACCTAATGCAACAAGAATTGTTGCGTTTTCAGCAGGCATTAAGAAACTATAAGCATTAACTCCAGCTTCTTTTGATGCAATTACGCCATTAACAGTAACTGCGATAACTTTTTTACTTACTTCTCCAACAACAATAGCAATGCCAACTTTTTCTCCGGCAATGGCTGTTGTTACTGATGGAGTAACTGTTGCTCCAACAACTTCTGTTGCAGTAATATTAAATACTTGGTTTGATGTAACACTAACTACTGCGTCGACATTTGGCATAGTAAAACTATAAACTAAATCGCTTTCTTTATTAATAGCGGTTCCGTTTACGCTAACTTCTACAATTCTTGCACTTATTCCTGCTTTTGCTACTAAAGTTACTGTAACTTTTGTACCTTCAAGAGCTTCAGCTACGTCAGATGTAATATCAAAATGTGTACTAGATGTAATAGTTACTGCATGTTTAACTTCAATAACTGTTGGATCCGTAGTCGATGTTGTAGTCGATGTTGTAGTCGACGTTGTTGTCGATGTATTAGTAGTAGTTGGGTCAATTGTAGTACTTGGACCACTACATGATCCTAAACCTAATGCTAATACAGAGAGAATTAATAACGATTTTATTTTCATAAGATTTCCTCCGAAATATGCATTATTTTAACTTATTTATTTTCAAATAACAAGATATTTCATTTGCGAGAAAATAAATTTTCGTGCAGTATTCCTCCTTGCAAAAGAATTTAATCTAAAAATAGAAAAT
>JAVXGI010000012.1:0-24561 GCA_036657515.1 Bacilli bacterium | reverse complement strand
ATTGTGGACCAAGAACAATTGGAATTTTGTATTTACTTAAAAAATAAAAACTTAACAAATAAAAAGGCCTTAAGCTCGTGCTTAAGGCCTTTTGTTATATTAGTTATTTTCCAGAGACGGATAATTCTTTGATATAAATACTTGGAGAAGAAGTAGAGTTTGTTAAGATTTTAGAATCATTAGCAACAGCTTTTACGTTTTTCCATAAATCAAATAAATTACCAGATATTGTAATAAGAGTTAAGGCTTCTGCAAGTTTACCTTCTCTAATCATATGACCTTGAGATTGTAAACTGAAGTTACCAGATTTTGGATCAAGTCCAGCATGAAGTCCAGTAAGTTCTTCAATATAGATACCTGTTCCAATTTTTTGAAATAATTCTTCAAGGGAAGATTTTCCAGGGACTAATGTAAGACAGGTTGTACCAATTCCAATTTTACTTCCACCATAGCCATTTCCTGTTGAACTTACACCATCTTTATCAGCAGTAGTAAGATTATATAAATATGTTTTTAAGATACCTTTTTTAATTAAGTCTTTATTATAGGTAGCAACTCCTTCATCATCAAATCCAGTAAAGAAGACTGATTTATTTGTTGGAAGTTCTTTAATAGTTACTTTATCACTAGCAACAGCTTCATTAAGTTTATTAGCTAATAATGAGGATTTCTTTTGAACATCTTCTGCAGATAATGAATCAATAAATGCTCCTAATAATGAAGCTGTTGATTCTGGATTCATAATTACTTTATATTTTCCAGAATCACATTGAGTAGCATGAAGTTTAGCTAAACCTTCTTTTATTGCTTCAGCAGCAAATATATCAGGTTTAATATCATCAATGTTATTAGATAATAATATTTTAAAGGAAGTTCTAACTTCTTCTTCTTCACGTAAAGTAAGAGAAGCATACATTACAAAGTAATTTGTTTTTGTTTTAAGATTTAATCCATAACTATTGAAAAGAGATGATTCAGAAGATTCTTCTTCATAATATATTTGAACATCAGTTATACGTTTATCACCTTGTAAGATTAACTTTTCAATTTGAAGCATTAATTCAATTTTCTTATCAGTAGGATATGCTTCAAGAGCAGAAGAGAAGACATTACGTTTTACGTAATGGTCACTTCCTTTGAAAATAATAGCTTTTTCTTCGGTTTCAACAAGTTTTGCGGTATCAAGAATTTCGTTAACTAAGAACGTTGAAACTAATTTATCGTCTTTATTTGTGGAAGCGGCACCAAATTTGCCATTAACAATTCCACGAGCACTAATAGAAATACTATCAGATATTTGAAATGATTCAACTTCGTTTCTAAAGATACTAAAGCTAATCGAAGTGGAAGCGGATCTTTTAAGTTCAGCTGTTTCAATTCCTACTTCTTTAGCTAATGCAAAGAATTTATTCTTATTCATTTAAGTTCTCCTCCTCTGCCACCAACAGTAATAGTTTTAATACGTAATGTTGGTTGACCAACATTCGTAGGAATACTTCCACTGCCAGCTCCACACATTCCTTGACCTACGGATAGATCATTTGCAACCATATCAATTTCTTTTAAGATTTCGTTTCCTTTACCAATTAAAGTAGCGCCTCTTACTGGTTCGGCAATCTTACCATCTCTAATAATATAGGCTTCACTACAACCAAAGTTAAATTCTCCTGTAGTTGGATCAACTGATCCACCATTAAATGAGACAGCATATAATCCTAATTTAGTAGAACTTATAATTTCTTCTTTACTAGATTTACCATTACCAATATAGGTATTTGACATTCTTGAAGTAGGTTCATATTTATAATCTTGTCTACGAGAAGCACCGTTTTCACTATGATTCATACGTCTACCATTTAATCTATCTACTAAGAAATCTTGTAAGATTCCATTTTTAATTAAGCAATTCTTATGTGGTTTATTACCTTCATCATCCATATTGCTACTGCCCCATGCATTAGGAACAGTTCCATCATCATACGCACTAACTACTTTTGATGCAATTGGTTTACCAACCATATCTGGTGAAAAACACGACAAGCCTTTAGCAACTGCGGCGGCTTCAAGTGGATGTCCACAAGATTCATGGAACAAGACTCCTCCCCAACCGTTACCTAAAACAACAGGCATTTTTCCACTTGGAGCCTCCGATGCTCCGAGCATTTTAATGCAGGTTTCTGCTGTAACATGGGCAATATCTTTTGTTGAAATATTATTTTCAAAATATTCCCAACCAGCTTTTGTTCCAGGACCGCTAAATCCAATTTCCATTTTGTCGCTTTCAGCGCCAATACATTGGAAAGCCATTCTGCCTAAACTTCTGCTATCGATCATATGTTTTGATTCGCTGTTAAAAATAACAACTTTTTTAGTCGAAAAAGAAAAAGCACTAAAAGTACGAACGATACGAGGATCGTAAGAGGACATAATTTTGCAGTTTTCTTTAAGTTTAGCAATAATTGTTGCTTTTTCGACTGATTCGAAAGGAATAACAATTGTATTTATGTTTTTAACATGTTTTGTTTTAAATGAAGTAACGTGGATTATTTGAGTTCCTTTAAAAGAACAAGATAAATCCGATGCTAATTTAATAAGTGATTTTGAAGACAAATCGTTAGTATGTCCATAGACGCTTTGTAAGTCTTTAAGTATTCTAATACCACAACCTTTTGAAGAAGATGTCTTAGCAAGATCTACTAAACCATTTTCAACAGATATAGAACTTGCTAAGCTATCTTCTAGATATATTTCAGCAAAATCTCCACCTGTAAGTAATGCAGTATTTATTACATCAAGAGCCAGTTTTTTTGATATCATAAATTTCTCCTATTTAGTATATTATATACAATAGTAGATTATTATCTAGATATTTTTGTGTTTAAAAACTAAGTATTGTATTAAAATAATAATATGAATAACTATTATGATTTAAATTTATTAAATGAACGTTATAACTTAATTAAATATACTTTTTCAAAAGAAAAAATAAAACATCTAGAATCAAAAGATTTTAAGATGGGTAAACTAAATGGAATGTTTACTTTTAGATACTTTAAAAGAAAAGATCTTTTACTTAATGGAGCTATTATGTATTGCTATACTTATAAGATAATTGATAGTGATATTGATCGATATTACTTTCTTGATACGTGGCTAATATATTCTCCTTTAATAAAATATCGTACTACTCCTCAAGAACTAAGTAAAATATATGATAAATTAGATACCTTTGTTACTACTAATAAACAAATGAAATATAAAAAACTAATTAATATTATTACTAATCCTTTAAGTGAACCCCGTTTTATAGCTTTACCTAAAGAAATAGCAGGAGAAGAAGAAATATATCTTTGTTACTCTCAAGTAAATAAATCACTAAATAAAGATCTTGATACTGGAGTTAACTTAATATTAGTAAATAAATCAATTTCTAAAGAAATAATATACCTAAGTGATGAAGTACTAACTCTATTAAAGGAGAACGCCAATGGCAACTAAATCCTACCAAAACATTGTCGATTACGTAAAAACTAATTTTAATTCATTTAGTGAATCTCCACTAAATGAATTAGACGCTGCCGTTTTTTCTGAACTTACTTATTATCATTACGCTGAATTTTTGAAAAATCATAAAGAAAAAATCGCTATTAAAGATCTTTATGATTTTTCAAAACTAAGAAGATTTTTAGAACGTCCTGCATTTAAACAAAATGATTATGAATTAATAACATCGATGTGTGGTAATCCTCGTTTTAAAGATATCGTAATTACTAAATTTAAACGCATAAGTTCTCCAAAGAAAAATGAACAATTTAGTGCTATTACTTTAATCCTTCCAACAGGAGATTTAGTAGTAGCTTATAGAGGAACAGATTCTACCTTAATTGGATGGAAAGAAGATTTTGATATGGCATATAAATCTCCTGTTCCAAGTCAAGTAGATGCAGCTTCATATTTAAAAGAGATATTATTTAAGTTTAGAAAAAGGAAGGTTTATATTGTTGGACATAGTAAAGGCGGCAATCTTGCAGTGTATTCTTTTCTTTTACTTAACACTAAGCAAAAGAAAAGAATACCGGCAGTATATTCGTTTGATGGACCAGGATTTGGAGAGGAAACATCGAAAAAAACAAATATTGAATTATATAGAAATAAGATAATTAAGTTTGTTCCAGAACAAAGTATTATTGGAATGATTTATGATAATGCTAGTAATTGTGCAATAGTTAAAAGTGAATCAAGTTGGTTATCACAACATAACTTATATAATTGGCATATAGCAGGAGATACATTTGTTGCTGTTGATAAGTTATCTTCTTTAATAGAAGAAGTAGATATTGCTGTTAATGAATGGGTAGAAAAGGTTAGTAATGAGAAGAAAGAACTATTAGTAGAAACATTTTATAAACTTGTTAATCAAGCAGGAATAGAAAATAGTGTAGAGATGGTTCAAGAAAAGAAGAAATCATTGCTATCTATCTTAGATAAATATAAAGAACTAGATAAAGAAACAAGATTAGAGATTAAAAGAGTATTAAAATCTTTTGTTTCTCTTATTTGGGCTTCAATTAGACATAAAGATATTAAGGATGACGGAGATAAAAAATATATTGATGTCTTTGATGAATAGTAATAAAGCAGTTTTTGCATAAGACGATTGGTGACAATTTCATTGCAACTAATTAAAACAAAAATTAGCGAATATATTAATATTTAGTTATTTTGTTGCAATGAAATTGTCAAATAACAAATTGATATTTCACTGGTATTAATTATTTTTTATTCTCTTTTTGAAGAAAATACTAAATTAATTGACAAAATATGGATAGTTAAGCATATTGAAAGTATAGATATATTAATCCATTTCCAAGACAGTAGTTTTACTACCTTATGGAGTCTGTTTATAGACATTAAAAGTAGTTATTAAGTAAACTCGCCTTAGGAATAAGGAGAGTTTTTGCTTTTAGCGCTTATACAATTAATTAAATGATTAATATATCGAGATGCTAAACTATGAAAAAGTAGTTTACTGTTTAAAGCGATTATTTTAGATAAAGAAGAAAAGACGAATAAAGATTCATTGAAAAATTGTATTATTACAAAAAAGGAGATAACAAAATGAAAAGAATTATTATGCTACTTACTGCTACATTATTTGGAGTTACGCTTTTTGGATGCAATACTAAAAATGACAAAGAACTAATTGCCCAGGCTAAACAAGCATATCTTGATACGTACATAAAAAATAATAGAAAAGATGCTACAATCGATGATGTTTGGTTATTTGACCATTTTGGTATATATAATGATAGTTTAGTTGGAGTTTTTCTTGATAGAAAAAATTGTTATTTTTCCGAAGTTGAACACACTATTAATATTGGAGGATTAAACTTTGTATATTCAGAAGGTTATGACATCATCGTTTATAATCCCGGAACTTTCTTTACTTTGGCTGAAGCTTATAATAAAGATGTAATAAGTTTTGAAAATCTAAATCAAATATATAAAGTTTATTGTAAATAAGATATCAATGACTTGCGATTAGTTCCTAAAATTTATGAAATATTAGCACCATTTTGATATTCAAAACGGTGCTTTTATTTTAGGAAGAAAGCATTTCAACTTGCTTTTTCTCATGCAAGTTTAACCGTTCTTATATTTTTAAATGGTCTCAATACATATTTTATTGGTATTAAGTTTTTTATTTAGCATAAAGGAACTAATCGAAAGTCAATCATGTAAGTATTAAATACTAAAAATAGGCCAGTTGACAGCCTAAAAATTCAGTGCTAAAATAAAAACAAGAGGAGGCAAATATTATGTTTAACAAAAATAAAGTTTTTCCTGCTTTTGCTGCAATTCTACTTGGTGTTTCATTATGTAGTTGCAGTTTTGGTGAAAATAATTCTATTTCAAATACCCAAAAAAATATTGTATTAACATTTGTTCAACATTCTTTTTGCAATAACGCCGGAGAAGGTGGCTATTATTTTAAAAATGACCAAATTGCTGTTTCTGAATTTACTTATAAAAAAGGATTTAATTTAAATAAAGAAGAAATAGACAATCTATATAAAAAAGTAGATCATCATGTTCCACAACTTATTGGAGATGGATACTGGACTTTTACTTTTTTTACAAAAGACTTTAATGAAGAAACTGGCTATTCTAGTGATTTTTTAAAAGAACAAATCCTAGATAAAAATATGACAATTCATTTTGCTATTTATGGTTAAAAAGAAATATGTTGTTTAACTGATCTTTTCTAACAACATATTTCTTTTCCTTTAAACAAAATAGTCTCACGTCATTTGTAAGCTAACAACTTCTCTATAATAATAATAATAATAATAATAATTGTTTGAATAAATAACGTCTTATTGTTATAATTTATAAGCAAACTTACTTTAAGTTCAATTGTGACTTAAGGCGGAAGGAGAAAAAAGTATGAAAAAAGGTATTCACCCAACACTTCACAGAATCACAGTTACATGTGTTTCATGTGGCCAAACATTTGAAACATTATCAACACTTAAAGAAATAAGAGTTGACACCTGTTCAAAATGCCATCCATTCTATACAGGTAAACAAAGATTTACTCAAGCTGATGGAAGAGTTGATAAGTTCAATAAAAAATACAAGATTGAAAACAAAGAATAATTAAATTTAGTAAAACGCATAGCAATATGCGTTTTTATTTTTCTTTTTTATATATTTAATAATTTTTAATATTAGGTATAATTGAAGTTATGGAAATTAAATTATATAAAAAAGAATTCACTTATTCATACTCACTTGGAGCTTTTCCGACGATTGAATTACTAAAACATCGAAAAGAACAAGTAATAAAGGTACTTGTTCATTCAAGTTTTAGTAATTTAGAAGTACTAAACATTATAAAAGAATATGGTAAAGATATTAGTATTGAAGTAAATGATAAATTAATTAATAAGTTATCTTTAAAAGATAATGTTTACGTAATTGGTATATTTAATAAATATACTTGTTTATTAGATCATAACTCTAATCATGTCTTATTAGATAATCCTTCTAATATGGGTAACTTTGGTACTATCTTAAGAAGTTCTTTAGGATTTGGTATTAGTAATGTAGGAGTAATTAAACCTGGAATAGATATCTTTGATCCTAAAGTTATTAGAGCATCAATGGGAGCAATATTCTCAATGAATATTGCGTATTTTCAATCAAGTGAAGAATACATTGATGCGTATAGTGAAGCTAGTTTATATAGTTTTATGTTACAAGCTAAAACTAGTTTAGCTGATGTTAAGTTTACTCCAAAATATATTACTTTAGTATTTGGAAATGAAGCAACAGGATTAGATAAAAAATATTTAAGTAAAAATAGTATAATTATTAAACATGAATCAAGTATTGATTCGCTTAACTTACCTAACGCAGTTAGCATTGCGCTTTATCAACTTTATTCTACTAAAAAATAGGTAAGAAACGAGTAATTATGTTATTTTTGCAATGACTTTTGATTAGTTTTTTTGTTAAGTATTTAGGAACTAATCAAAAGTCATTGATGAATATAACGACACATATAGATGATATTTAAAATGTTTTGATGTATACTTTGTAGAGTGAAAATTTATAATGATTGAATTAAAAAATGTTACTAAAGAATATATAGGAAAATCAAATAATGTTGTTGCATTAAAAGACATATCTTTTGTGTTACCTAATAATGGATTAGTCTTTATTACTGGTAAATCTGGATGTGGTAAATCTACATTATTAAATACTATTGGAGCATTAGATAAGATTAGTAGTGGTGATATCATTATTGATAATAAATCTATTTCTAAATTTAAAGAAAAAGAACTAGATGAGTATCGTAATAAATATATAGGGTTTATTTTTCAAGATTTTAATTTATTATTAGATTATAATGTTGAAACAAATATTAAAATGTCTTTAGATTTGCAAAAAAAGAAATGCAATTCTGAAGATATTGAAGAAATATTAAGAAAAGTTGATCTAGAAGACTATGGCGATCGAAAAATTAACGAATTATCTGGAGGAGAACAACAAAGAGTAGCAATTGCAAGAGCTCTTATTAAAAATCCGGAAATAATATTGTGCGATGAACCAAGTGGTTCGCTTGATAGCGAAACTAGTAAACAAATATTTGAGTTACTTAAAAAATTAAGTGCTACATGTCTTGTTATTGTTGTTTCTCACGACAAAGAATCAGCTGAACAATATGGTGATAGAATAATTGAATTAAAAGATGGCCAAATTATTAATGATATACAAAAAAATGTTATTAATTCTTTAAATAAAGCTGATTTTAATATTGAAAAATATAGTTTTACAAATAAAAGGATTTTTAATTTAGGTTTGAATTTTTTAAAGCATAAACCATTAAGAATGATTATTTCGTTACTTCTTTCGATTATATCGGTGTCTTTCTTTGCATTTTCATGTACTGTTAGTAATATAAATATGGTTTCTGCCGTATCTGATTCGATGACGAAAAATAATGAAAAGTATTTATCAATAGCAAAATCTCTTGTTGCAACGGAACACTATCCAAATGGTGCGACTGTGCAGCGGAATGATCATATTAATATGAATGATGCTGATATTAATTTTATTAAATCTCAAACTGGGGTTGATAATTATAATATTGTATATAGAAATTTTAATGCAACAATTAATAATTTTAAGAATCTAGATCCTGGTCAATATACATGTAATTCTTCCAATGGTTTTATTGAAATAACTAATGATATATTTGATAAATATAATTTTACATTTTATGGAAACGTTCCACAAAACGATGATGAAGTTGTAATTCCTCATTATTTTTATGACATGTTTGAAAAATATGGATATATAAATAATGCAATAGAATCTTCTATAACGAAATACGATGATTTAATTGGAAAGACAATTGAACTCCATGATTATGCAAACGATGGGAAAAAGATTTTTAAAATAACCGGAATTGTACAAACGAATTTTAATTGTGACAGATACAATAAAATATTAGACAATAAAAGCGACCAACAAAAGTTGACATCTGAATTAAATAAAGTGTTAGAAGCAGGATTGCATAATATTTTATATCTTAAAGAAGGATATTATTCTCGAAATATTAAAAAAGATTATACTGATTATTTTACACCTGAAAATAATGCCTGGAACTTTGATGTAGCTTATGGAGATGATGCATTTATAAAAAATTATAAAATCATTACAAAAATTAAAAATTGTAAAAATGATATTTATCTTAATCCTTTTAAAGATTCAGAAAAAGGAATGCTATTAGGTTTAAGTGATATAATGCCTGATGTTAAACCATATATGAGTAAGTATGTTGATAAGTTTTCAAAAGAAAATTATGAAAAAATTAAAGATGCAATCATTAAGGATCATCCAACTTGGACAACACGGGAATTTTATGCTCAATATATAAAGGATAATGGTTATATTGATGCTTCATATTTACACCTTGATTATGATTATTTTAGAAGTAACACAATAAATGAATATTTGGAAAAATATAATATTTTTAGAAATTATGGACATCCGATTTTTATTATTGATAAATTGCAAAGAACAAAAAATTTTCCGGTTTGCTTAATCGGATTATACGATGACACAAAAAACGGAGAAACAATTAAAGACACATTTTTTGTTTCAGATGAGTTACACGATGATGTAATTAAGGATTTTGGTTATATTCTTTATGATTATTCATATGTTGTAACCCCATATTCTAAAAATATGGATAAAAATAAAGCTGTTATTTCTTTAACTGATAAACAAGTAATCGAAAAAAATCTTAACGTTTTATGGCCAAAATCCGTATATGATTATTCGTCTTATTCTTTAAAAAACCAATATGTTTCAGCCTTTCAAGAAGCCAATAAAATGTTCTTTTCTTTTAACTATATATTTATCGGTGTGGCAAGTGCCGCTTTAGTTTTTTCTTCAATATTTATATATTTTTATATAAGCGGAGTAATTTATAAGAAAGAAAAAGAAATAGGAATACTAAGAGCTATGGGGACGAGTAAGTCTGATATTATAAAGATATTTACTTGTGAGAATCTTTTATTTGGTTTTATTGTTGCTACATTTTCAAGCATAATATTCTCTATTGGAGTTTATGCTGCTAATTTATTATTTATAAATAAAACGATGTCTGTTTTAACTATTTTAAATTTTAACTATTTAGGAATACTTTTAATTATTCTTGTTACTTTCTCTTCAATATTTATAGGAATATTGATACCAATTCTAAAAGTTATTAACAAAAAACCAATTGATATAATAAAAGAAATTTAACTATTTTAAATTAAATTTTCGTATTTTAATCTTTTTTTGTTGTTTTTTATGGAAAAACAACATAAACACCTTTAATGGTTTCATTTTAATATTTGAGTAGTATACTAAGAATGCATTAAAAGTAATGAAATGATAGCAAAAATGGCAGGTTTTATTATTCCAACGTATTCATTTTTAAATGATAAAGTTATTGTAAAACAAACTTTATCATTTGGTTAAAAATGAAATTTAAAACTTAGAATTAATAATATCTTATATATTATGCTAAAAGGAAAGGCGTTATCGTATGATTAATTTGGTTAATATTAGGAAAAAATATAAAAATGTATCTAAGAGTGTAATTGCATTAAAAAATGTATCATTTTCATTACCTGATAATGGATTAGCTTTTATAATTGGCAAATCTGGAAGTGGAAAATCTACCTTACTAAATATTCTTGGTGCATTAGATAAAATTGATAGTGGCGATATTATTGTCGACAATAAATCTATCTCTAAATTTAGTGAAAAAGAATTAGATTTATATCGTAATCAATATATTGGATTTGTATTCCAAGATTTTAATTTATTGAATGATTATAATGTTGAAGAAAATATAAAAATATCTTTGGATTTGCAAAAAAAGAAATGTACTTCTGAAGATGTTAAAGAAATATTAAAAAAAGTTGATCTAGAAAATTATGGCAATAGAAAAATAAATGAGTTATCTGGGGGTGAAAAGCAAAGAGTTGCAATTGCTAGAGCTCTTATTAAAAATCCAAAAATGATATTATGTGATGAACCAACTGGAGCGCTTGATAGTGAAACGAGTAGACAAATTTTTGAATTATTAAAAAAGTTTAGTTCAACATGTCTTGTTATTGTTGTTTCGCATGATAAAGAATCGGCTGAAAAATATGGCGATAGATTGATTGAATTAAAAGATGGCAATATAATTTCTGATAATGGAGAGTCATCTCTTAACTCTAATAATATAGAAAAATTGATTATTAAAAAAACAGGATTTTCTATAAAAAAGATATTTAATTTAGCATACAGTTTCTTAAAACATAAACCATTTAGAATGGTCATTGCTTTGTTTTTGGCAGTTATATCAATATCTTTTTTTGCATTTTCAAATGCAATTTCTGCTGATAATAAAGTAGATGTAATTGTACATTCTATGATGAAAAATAATAAACCATATCTATCGTTTTCTAAGCAAACATATTATAAGAATAATTCTGATGATGAAAATCCGACTTTATATAAGTATTTAATTGATATTGCAGATAAAGACATTAAAAATATTAAAGAAGGTTTGGGAATAAATAAAGGAAATATTGTTTATAAAATTGATGAAATTAAGATTCAAAATTTTAATAACTTAATCTATAGAGAAGAAAATTATTTATATAATGATAACGTTTTTGGATTAACAGAAATTGATAGCGAAACAGCAAAAACGTATAATAAGTTTTCTCTTTATGGAAAAATTCCTCAAAAAGATGATGAAGTTGTTATACCCAAATATTTTTATGACATGTTTGAATATCTTGGATATAAGAATAGTGCAGGAACAGAAGAAGAACGAATTACTGAATATGATGATCTAATAGGCAAATCAATATTTATTGGAGAAAATAAATATTCTAAATTACAAAATTTTAAAATTGTAGGCATTCTTGACACCAATTTTAATATTAAAGATTACTTATATTGTATAGCTGATGCCACAAAATATAGTTCAGTTCTTGACACACTTGGAGGTGCGTTTCATAATAGTATGCATAATATTTTGTATTTAAATAATGGTTTTTTTAAGAGAAATTATAACAATAATTATAATGATGAACTAACTTGCAAAAGCGATAAGGATGAATTTTTAATCAATCCTTCTCCTTTAGTTGAAATGACAAAAATTCATAAAATAAAAAATGTAAAGGAAGCTAAAAATAAAATATGGTTTGCTGAAGAAGCAAAGCCGGATTCTAAAGGTCTTTATTTTCCATTGTCAACGTTTTTTATTGATTCGAAATTTGACGTGAGTATCGCAAATTATATTGAGGAATATGCACAAAATAATTTTAAAAGTATTATTGGTGAGGCTAAAAAAGACCATCCGGATTGGGTTTGGTATTATGACTACGCTAAATGGATAATTGAAAACAATTATTGCGATAACGAATATACTCATCGTGATTTTGAATTTTTTCGCACAAATACCATTAATAGACGATTAAGTCGGTTTGTAAATGATTATATGAACAAGGATTGTATTATAAGGTATCCAAATCATTTTAGCCCTTTCGAGGTAAGAACAACTATTGGTGGAATATATGATGATATAATTGGCACTGATTTTAGATGCGAAGAAGATATTCCTGGCGATACGTTATATTTACCAAATGAGTTGTATACCAATGTCATCAAGAATTATGAACCTTTATTTTTCGACTATTCTTATTTTGTTGCACCACTTACTGATAACTTTGAGACAAATAAAGCCATGTATAATTTTAAAGATAAAAAAGTAGTGGATGAAGTTGCAATACAACGCTACAATAGCACATATAAACATTCTAATTTTGATTGCGAAAATGAATATACGAGTGCCTATGTGCGAGTTAATGAAACTCTTTCATTCTATAAAACAATATTTTTTGGACTTTCAATTGGGTTTTTGGTGGTGGATCTATTTTTTATGTACTACTACATAAGTGGCGTTATTTATGGCAAAAAGAAAGAAATCGGAATATTAAGATCGCTTGGCACAAGTAAATCAAACGTTGTTGGTATCTTTACAGCACAGAATAGTATTATTTCAATTTTTGTTATTGTGATATCTAGTATTATTTCTTTGCTTACTATATTAGGTGCTAACCTAGTTATATCTTCAAATGAAAACCTATTATCTTCTTTTATATCTTTTTCATATATTGAATTATTTTACATAGTTGGTCTTACTATATTATCTGTACTAATAAGTACACTTATTCCAATCATTAAAATGATGAAGAAAAAACCAATTGATATTATTAAAGATAAATAATGTATTAATTTTTAAGCAAAATAAAACGCAAAACAAAAGAACTAGTAAGTAATTAGCGCAAGCATTACTTACTAGTTCTTGTTTTGCTTATCTTTCAATATTTAATATTTATAAATTATAGTTAAAACTTTTAATTAAAAATACCTAAAGTCTTATATTATTTGTATCGTAAGGCACTAATAATTGTTAGGTGACAAAGTAAAAGCAACAAAATCGAATAATATGTTAGATAAAGCGAAAATATAATTTTTTGTTGCGTTTAACTAGTCTAAGTTTGACATTTTTCATTAAAAAAGAATGAACATAAACATGATGAAAAGGCAATCGACTTAAGTATGTCACTTAACATAATCTATATAATTCATTGATTATTAATAGATTTTCGTAAAATATGGTATAATTTTAAGAACTTATTTGTGAGGTATTTTATGAAAAAATGTTACATTACCACTCCAATCTATTATCCATCTGGAGAAGCTCATATTGGGCATTGCTATTGCACTACAATGTGTGATGTTTTTGCTCGTTATAAAAGAAGTAGAGGAGTAGAAACCTATTTCTTAACAGGAACAGATGAACACGGATTAAAAATAGCTAAGAATGCTGCACTAGCTAATAAAACTCCTCAAGAATATGTTGATGAAATAGCTAATAAGTTTAAACACTTATGGGAAGTATTAGAAATATCTAATAATGATTTTATTAGAACTACTGAACCACGTCATTATAAAGTAGTTCAAGAAGTCTTTTCTAAATTTTTAAAACAAGATGATATCTATCTTGGATCATATAGCGGATGGTATTGCACTCCTTGTGAATCTTTTTGGACCGATACTCAAGTAGGAGAAGAACATTTATGTCCTGATTGTGGAAGAAGCGTCCAAAAAGAACAAGAAGAATCCTATTTCTTTAAAACAAATAAATATCTTTCTACTGTAAATGAATTATTTACTCTTCCTAAATTTGTTTATCCTGAATCACGTAAAACAGAAATGATAAATAACTTTATTAAACCAGGTCTTGAAGATCTTTGTGTCTCTCGTACAACCTTTACTTGGGGAATCCAAATTAAAGAAAACCCAAAACACGTAATTTATGTTTGGCTTGATGCCTTACTTAACTATATTACTGCTCTAGGATATGGCTCCGAAGACGATTCATTATTCCAAAAATTTTGGAATAATGACGACGTTGAAATAATTCACGTCGTTGGAGCCGATATTTCAAGATTCCATACGATATATTGGCCAATGTTTTTAAAAGCATTAAATCTTCGTGAACCAGATCGTATCTTTGTTCATGGTTTATTAATGATGAAAGATGGTAAGATGTCAAAGTCTAAAGGAAATGTAGTATCTCCTTATCCATTAATTGAAAAATATGGTGTTGATGCCTTAAGATATTATCTAGTTCGTGAAGTTACCTTTGGCCAAAATGGCCAATTTACTCCAGTACAATTTGTAGAACGTATTAACAATGATTTAGTAAATAGTTATGGTAACCTTGTAAATAGATCAATATCAATGATTAATAAATATTTCGATGGAGTAATTCCGGCTTTTAAAGGTAAGGTAACTTTGTTTGATGAAGCACTTGATAACGTTATTATTAATAGCATTAATAACTATGAAAGTTATATGGATGATTTACATATGACAGAAGGAACTGATGCCATGATGGATATTGTTAGAGCTGGAAATAAATATATTGATGATACTCTTCCTTGGAGTTTAGCAAAAGATAGTAGTAAGAAAGAAGAATTAGAAAGTGTAATGGCACATTTAGCTCGTATTATTCTTGTTACAACACTTGGACTTAAACCAATTTTGGTCGATACATATAAAAAGGTCTTTGGTTTTTTAAACATTAGTGAAGACTTAAATTATGAAGAAATTAAAAATGTGCATTTACTTGATAACATCAAGGTAAATGCACCAAGTATTCTTTTTCCTAGATTAGACGTTAATATTGAAGTAGAAGCAATCACAGAAATGATGGGAACTAAATAAAATGAAAGAAACAATTAGAGGAATATGTGTAGATTATACTCATGATGGACAAGGAATAATAAAAGATAATGGTATTCCTGTTTTCGTAACAGGATTATTATTAGGAGAAGAAGCAGAGGTAGAAGTATTCTATGATAAGATAAGTTATAAAGTAGGACGTCTTACAAAACTACTTAAGTTATCTCCACATCGTATTAAACCAGTCTGTCCTGTCTCTACTGCGTGTGGCGGATGTTGCTTTCAAAATTTAAGTTATGAAGAACAACTAAAATACAAAACCAATAAGGTTCTGCAGTCTTTTTTACGTATTGGAGGGTTAGACGTTACTGTTAAACCTACTATTGGAATGACTGATCCTTATCATTACCGTAATAAGATTCAAATGCCTATTGGATTAGATAAACAAAAACGTATTGTTTCAGGATTCTATAAAGCTAAAACTCATGAGATCGTACCAATTAGCGAATGTGCAATTGAAGATAAACGTACAGGTCCTATTCTTACTGCTATTAAATCATTAATGAAAGATATGAAAGTAACTCCATATAATGAAGATATGCGTGAAGGAATCTTACGTCATGTATTAATTAAAACTTCCTTACATTTTAATCAAATAATGGTAGTACTTGTAACTAATGTTGATACTTTTCCTTCACGCAATAACTTCGCTAAAGAATTAGTAAAGATGTGTCCTGAAGTAACAACTGTTGTTCAAAATATTAATACTCGTGATACTAATGTTATCTTAGGATTTAAAGAAAATGTTCTATATGGACGTGGCTATATCGAAGACACAGTCTGCGATATCGTTTTTAAGATTTCTTCTAAATCATTCTTCCAAGTTAATCCCGTTCAATGTGAAATACTTTATGGAACTGCCATTAAATTAGCAAATCTTAAAAAAGATGACAATATATTTGATGCCTATTGTGGAATTGGAACCATTGGTTTAGTTGCTGCAAAATATGTTAATAGTGTAACTGGAATTGAAATTATAAGAGAAGCCATTGAAGACGCTAAAGATAATGCAAAACGTAATGAAATTACTAATGCATCATTCTTCGTTGATGATGCATCCAACATCATTTTAGAAACTAAATATGATGTTGTATTTGTAGATCCACCACGTAAAGGACTTGATGAAAGTTTTGTTGAAGCATTATTATCAAATGCTCCTAATAGAATTGTATATGTATCATGTGATCCTTCTACTTTAGCACGTGATGTAAAGATGTTAAGTGAATGTTATCATGTAGAAGAAATACAACCTGTAGATATGTTTCCTTTTACCTACCACGTAGAATGTGTTTGTTTACTTACTCGTATAGGTAAGTAATAACTTTTAATTAGAAGATATTGAGTAATATAAGATTTATTCTTTTTGTCTTTATTATAATTAGTTTAGGATAAAGTATAAGTAAGTAGTAAATAATTAAAAGAAAAAAGAATAGCTAAATGGATGATCATGGTAAAATATTAATTTATCAAACAGTTGATGGTCTAACTAAAATTGATGTTAATATCGAAAATGAAACAGTATGGCTTAATCAGGCTCAAATGGCAGAACTCTTTTATAGAGATTGAAGTGTTATTTCAAAACACATCAAAAACATTTTTGAAGAGAAAGAACTATCTTTAATTAGCAATGTGCAAAATTTGCACATTGCTAATTCTGATAATTATATAGTTATGAAGCAAAATATTGACATATAACAATAAATTTTCTATACTTGAACTAGGCTTAAGTCCGGTTAAACGGTACTAAAGAGCCATAAACTCCGAACACGAAAGTTCGGGGATCTGCTCAGCACTATGTGTTGAGCATTTTATTTTATATATAGTTATATAAGAGTAAAAGATATCTATAGACTAAATAGTATTATTCTTTTGATCAATAGAAATAATATGTAGAACTAATTAATAGTTATTCTCTTAATGCTTTAATTGGTTTATTTATATTTAAACGTATTATAGTTGATTAAAACTAAATATTTAAAATTCTGTACAATTATTATTTTCATTATTTTTGACTTGTTTTTCATCTATTTCAATTGTTAAACAAATTTATTTGTTGATAATCAAAAACTATTTTCTTATTATAAGAGTAGCTCTAATCGAGCCAACGCCAGCACGAAGTGACTGGCAAACGCCTAACATTTATTTGTTAGGCTTTTTTAATATCAAAATAATTTTTATTTAATTTATAACAATCGATGTAATTAATTTTCAAACCTTTGCAAATGACAATATTATCAAAGTAAATTCAATAAGTAAAAACTGAATTTAGTAATAGAATTCACACGTAAAGAAGATATTATGCATAATATATGTGGAGAGGTAACCATTCCTCAAACTCGACTACACATAGTCGAGTCTTAATCTCAGCTTTCACTAGCTGAGATTTTTTCTTTTTATACGTTATTATTTAGTCAATTCTATCTATGTATATTGACTTTTGACATGATATATAATTAAGTATCATTAGAAAGTCAATAAAGGAGGTAGAAAGATGAATATTAACCAAACAATTTATGATGAAATTAAAAAGAATAATAATATGATAACAACATCTCAAGTACTTTCATTAGGATATTCAAAACAACTATTAACGAATTATGTAAAAGAAGGATTGTTAGAACGTTGCAGACATGGTGTTTATACATTTCCAAATGCCGTGCATGATGATATGTATACGTTGATGTTACGTTCTGACAAAATTGTTTTTTCGCATGAGACTGCTTTATTCTTAAACGGATTGTCAGAACGAACACCATTTATACATTCAGTTACGATTCAAAGTAATGCAGTATTACCAAATTCAATAAAAGGAGAATGTACTTGTTTTTATGTAAAGCCAGAACTACATGATATTGGAATAATAGAGAAAAGCACTACATTTGGAAATATGGTAAGATGTTATAACATTGAAAGAACAATTTGTGATCTTTTAAGATGCCGTAATCGCTGCGATGAAGAAACGGTAATAGGCGCAATTAAAAATTATGCTAAATATGATAAAAAGGATTTAAATCTTTTATCTATATATGCAAAAAAGTTTAAGGTTGTAAAAGAACTAAAAACATATCTGGAGGTTTTATTATGACTTCAAAAACAATGAGTCTAAAAGCAAAAATTTAAAATTATGCTAAGAGTAATAATGTTGCTGCACAGGTAATCCTTCAAAATTATATGTTTGAGCGTTTTTTAGCAAGATTAGAAAGATCGGTTTACTGCAAAAATTCGTAATTAAAGGTGGCATGTTGATTGCGGCTATTGTAGGATTGGACACTAGATCTACGATGGATTTGGATGCCACACTAAAAAATCTTCTACTTACGGAAGAAAAAGTTTTAGAAGCGGTGAAGAACATATGTGATATAAATCTTGGTGATGATGTGGTCTTCGAAACAACATCCATTGTATTAATTCGCAAAGATGACCAATATGGCGGATTTTGTGTAAAACTCAATGCAGCTTATGATACGATAGTTACGCCTCTTTTTAATAGATGTGTCCACAGGCGATGTGATAACTCCATTTCCTGTGCAATATGAATTAGGTGGGATTTTTGATGATAATGTCTGTATTAAGCTTTGGGGATATAATATTGAAACAATAATGGCAGAAAAAATGGAAACTATTTTAATTCGTGGCATTTTTAACACAAGACCGAGAGATTATTATGATATTTACATTCTTTGCACAACACAAAAATACGATAAGAAGTTATTCCGAGAAGCGCTTGAAGCCACTGCGATGCATAGAGGAAGCTCAGAAAAAATTGCTGATACAAAAGCGATAATAGCACTGATATCTGATAGTGAAGAATTACAGGTTATGCGGATAAAATATCAGAAAAAATTTGCGTATGCACAAAATATTGCTTATGGGCAAATTATTAAAGTTTTGGAAGCATTGATGCAAGTTTGAATAGATGAGATAAAGAGAGACAATACGTTAATGGCCAAGAATAAATGGAATGCGAATAACGATATTTCTCTATTTTAAAAAGAATAAGTTGATCAAATAATAGAAATAATGAAAGAATATCTTTTTAACATAACGGCAAAATTATAGTAAACATGATGTATTTTATTTAATTTTGCCGTTATGTTCTAAATTGTTTTTTGTGAGATGATTATAAAATATTTCAAAAAGAAGAAAAGATTTTCCAGAAGGTCTAAGTCCTGTTATAACTTTAATTGTTCAGTTATTTTTGAACTGATTAATTGATTTAAATAAAAGTTTCTATTCATTATTGTTTTAATACTTCATTGAATATTATATGGGTAAACCCATAAAATATTCACTCGATAATCTTTCGCTTTAATCTAGAGTAAGATAAAAACCTTTAAAATACCCAAAATTTAGATAAATTGACAAAATATGATTTTAAATAATATTAATTTTAATGCTAAAATAAATATATAGAAAATAAGCAAACACAAATATATTATGTTGCAAAAGATCACAATGAGTAGCTTCATATTATTAATCTAATATCGCTTAAGATATTAGAAGATCTAGATTATGGAATAGAATATAAACATCTATAAAGAAAAAAAGGAGTAGAATAATATGATTATTTATGGAACAAAACAAACTATTGAAAGGTATAAAATTACTTTACCTTCTGAGTTATCTTCTCCACTTAATAAACTCGTTGACGCTATTATTAAAAAAGAAGGTAACGACAAACTTTTTGAGTGGGGTGCAAAATTATTTTATTTTGATAAAAGAAAATGCGTTCAAGTAGTAAATTTTGCAACCAAGTTTACTTTATTTTTAGTCGATATAAAGATAGATGAAATGGGTCAAATTGGAAATATGATAGCTTGTTATTTGATTGAACTATATAAGAAAGATAAGAAAATGATTAATGCTCTTAAAAAGATGTTTCAAACAAATCCAATTACTTGTTTTTCAAAACTAACAGATAAAAGTATGATTGCAACTCTTAATAGAACACAGTTATCATATGAGGATGGAGATTGTTTCTATACATATATAAAACATGGTGTATTAGATACTATTAAAATCAATCATGAATTAAATTTTGTCTGGATGTCTACTATGAAGATTAATGGTAAAACAGAATATATCCTTCCTGCAGAAAAACTAAAAGAAATCGTACTTGCAAGGTTTGGAGATTAGTTGATATTTTTTTAAGAATTGAACACTTAAATAGAAAGCTAAAGATAAATATTAAGAAAATGACAAAATAATAATGTATGAAAAAGCAAAAATAAAAATGCTCAAAAACTAACATTATTGTTTTGTCATTTGTGGTTTTTAAAATAGATTTTATAGAGCTTCTCACCATTATTATGTTTACATTTCTATGGTTTAAAAATAGATAAATTTTCTTATTATGGTCGTTGAACAGCAAATTTGATTCACCTGATGTAATGCTTAAAATTGAAACAACTACAAAATATTACATTTATTGGAACGAATAAATGTCAAAAGTGTGCTTTATGTATTAACTTTCATAAAAATTGCTGTTATAATATCAATATTAAGGAGAGCGATATGAAAAGAATAATTGTAGAATATTTAGAAAAATGGAAAAATAATCCTGATAAAAAGCCCTTGATAATATATGGTGCAAGACAAGTAGGAAAGACATATAGTGCAATGGAGTTTGGAAAAGAAAATTATGATAATACCGTTTATTTTAATTTCGAAGGTAACAAGGCACTTTGTTCTATTTTTGATCTAGATCTTAATCCTGATCGTATTATTATGGAATTATCAGCATTGTGTTCGCAAAAAATAAACAAACAAAATACTTTGATTATTTTTGATGAAATTCAAGCATCTGAAAAAGCTTTAACTTCTTTAAAATATTTTTGTGAAGAAGCTCCTGAATATAATATTATTGCAGCTGGTAGTTTACTTGGTCTTGCGGTTAATAGAGGTAGTTATTCTTTTCCAGTGGGAAAAGTAGATATTTTAACTATGTATCCACTCACATTTAAAGAATTTTTATGGGCAATAAAGAAAGAAGAACTAATTACCCTTATTACAAATGCTTATAAGGAAAACACTCCTTTATCAGAAGCATTACATACTCAAGCAATGGAGTTATATAGAACATATTTGATTGTTGGGGGAATGCCTGCTGCAGTCAATCAGTATCTAAACAAAAATGATTTTGATTATGTTAGAATTGAACAAAATGCAATTTTTAATGCTTATACTTCTGATATGACAAAGTATTCTACTCAAAACGAAGCAATGAAGACTGCTGCTGTATATGACAGTATTCCTTATCAACTTGCAAGAGAAAACAATAAGTTCCAATATAATTTAATAAAAAGTGGTGCGAGAGCAAGTGCTTATGAGTTTTCGATGGAATGGCTTAAAAAAGCAGGAATTGTAATTCAATGCGTAAAAACTTTAGAAGGAAAAATGCCGTTAGAGTTTTATAAAGATGCAACAGCATATAAAATTTATATGTCTGATGTTGGCATGCTAACCGCAAAAAGTAATTATTCGCCAACAATGATATTATCTAATACAAATCTTGGAGGAGAAGCAAAGGGTGCACTAACAGAAAATTATATAGCACAAGAATTATTTGCGAATGGTCATACATTGTTCTATTGGGAATCTAATGGAAAAGCAGAGGTTGATTTTATTATTCAAATAAAAGATAAAATAGTGCCGATTGAAAGTAAAGCTGCTGAAAATGTTAAAGCAAAAAGTTTTGACTTGTTCCGTAAAAAATATAACATCGATTATGGAATACGTATTTCTGGGAAAAATTTTGGATTGGAGAATGGAATAAAATCAGTTCCACTTTACGCTGTTTTTTGTATCTAGAAAAGTAAATAGTAAAGGACTAGCCTTTTACGAATGGCTTATCTTGATAATCATATACAAATAGCAAAACTTACAAATTGTAATACTTTTAGCTTTAACCTATCGCATATTTTCTTTGGAATAACTATCAACACATAATTCTTATAACCACACCCCATTATTATAAATCTATTAAAAGATCGGATTTTTTGCTATTATTAATATATACGGAGGTAGTTATGAAATATTCATTTAAAGAAAAGCTTGATCTTATCAATACCGATATTATTAACGAGACATCAAAAAATCCAATCGATATTCTTGAAGCAATTACTAAAAATGGATATATCGATCAACATGGTCCTGAACATCATTTTTTAATAGGAGCTTGTTTTCTTGTAGCTTTTAAAAACTCAGGAGGAGATATTTCCATTAAAGACGCTTTACATAATTTACGTATAAGATGTCTTGCTACTCCAGAAGATCAAATATGTGGATATTGGAGTTATTGTGGTGCTGTTTATTCTCTTAGAACTGCTCTATCTATTATCTTTGAAGCAGAAAAGTTACCAGATGCTCAATCCTATATTGAACAAGATGAATTTAGAAAGATCTTAAATCAAGAAATAGGATCAATAGATGGTCCTAGATGTTGTAAAAGAAATGGGTATATATCATTAATATATGCTGTTAAATATATGAAAGAAAAATACGATGTTAATATGGAAGTTCATAACATCGTTTGTAAACATTCATTAGATAATCCAGAATGTTTTAAAGAAGGTTGCTTCTTTTATAAAAAATAGATCTTTGGATCTATTTTTTTATTAGTACGACATTAAGCCATTTTTCTTCTGATCTATTTTCTCTAACGTCGACCGTAATAAACATTTCTTTAACAATAAACTCAGTTAAATCTATATAATTCATGAAAGATTCTTCGGTCAAATAAACGAAGAATCTTTCATTTTTAATTCCGGTAAAATCACCATATTTAAATGAAGCATAGAAGGCTCCACCTTTTTTTAATAGTTTTGCACATAGTGAAAATGATTTTTTTAAGTCGTGAGAATGAAGTAAGGAAGCACAAGCCCATAATCCTTCAAATTGAAGAGGTTTAGTAAAGTCTTCAAGAGTAGTGTTATATACTTCATAATTTAATTGTTTCATATTATTAACAAAGTTAAGAGTAGGATCAATTCCTACTACGGCATATCCTAAAGAAGAGAAGTAGATCATATCTCTACCACTACCAAAACCAATATCTAGAATAGTTCCTTGTTTAGGTAAATGACGTAAAAACATTGTATATTGTTCTGTCATATCACAGTGTAATGTATCGGCTATATATCTTTTTGAATTGTTGTTATAGTAATCACTCATATTTATACCTTACAATCGTAGAAATAATTTCCTACATAGTTTCCTTTGATAGATCTACTAAGTTCTTTTTTATATGAATCTGCTAAACGATCGATTAGTTCATTATTTCTATCTTTTAATTTTTCTATCATTTCTTCTGTTGGTATAGTATTAGATTTAGAAGAATTATAATTTTTAGATGTAATAACAAGATTCCATATATCATCACTATACATGAAACTCCATGGTATAACGTGATCAATAGATATTTCATTAAGTTTAAGTTCTAATCCAGTATAGAAATCTATTATCTTTCCGTTTTCGAATTCTTTTAAAAGCTCTGTTTTAAATCTAGCTAAACTATTTCTTCTTAGTTTAGATTCAGAAATGCCACTTACCTTCATAGCAATTCGAGGAGAATGATTAAACTTTTCTAATAACTGAGTCCACTTATAATTTAGCAACTTTGCAAGAATATAATTATATTCATTTAAATGTGCTATTGCATCACTATTAAAGCTTATTTCGTTTCTATTATGTTTATCATAAGTATATATTTCAATATTTTTACTATTAACAATCTTAAATCTCCAAGCAACATCGGTATTAAGAGTATAAGCAATTTTAGATCTAACTTGATTAAGCAGTAATGGACATTCTTTTTCTAATAACTCAATTCCTTTATCATGCCAGACAGGAATATTGCTTTTACTAATATCTTTATAAGCTTTTATTAGTTTATTTGTTTCAGTACATATAATAGGATCTTTATCAATATATGGAGATTGTTTTAAAGAAAAGAAGAACTGTTGGTTCCGGTAATACTTAATCATACATTCAGCAATATCGGTAAATTTGATAATATATTTATTTTCTTTAGTAGAGTATCGATTAAAAGATATGCATTCAAGAATAGATCTTCCCCATGCTAATTTATAGGTATTATCATTACTCATGTTTTCAATAATGTTTAACCAGTTATTAATATATTCAGGTATTTCGTTACTCATGATATTAGTTTAAATAGAA
>JAVXGI010000011.1:0-35812 GCA_036657515.1 Bacilli bacterium | reverse complement strand
TATTTTATCGATTTTTTAACAATATAGCATTTTTTATGCTTAATAATATTTTTTTATATATAACACTATTTTAAAAAAATATAAATATAATTAACTATATTACCATAATAGTTTTTTGCATTAAAACAAATTCTATAGTAATATGTACGTTTTATGGTACAATTAAAACAACAAATTATTTGAGGTCTATAAATTATGAAAAAAACAATATTAACATTTTCTTGCATGCTTACAAGCTTATTACTGAGCAGTTTTATTATTCCTGATGGAGGTACTAGTCAATCTATTACTGTATTAAATTCAGAAGCCTCTATAAGTAAGGGCGAAAATAAAACTGCTATTGTTGGAAACAATTCAGCAATAAATAAACTTTCAGGAGAACTTCTAGCCGTTGAAGGACATCTTGATGTAGAATCATTAACTTCTTTATCGCATAATTTTATAATGCAAAATAAGAATATGTTAGCATATAAATTTTCTCCTATAGTTAATGGGATAAAAGTTATTTATACTGATACATCTGATAAAATATTAAAAATAAATCCTCAAACTATTAATAACTTATCTTATTATGGAAGCTATGAAACTACTGATTGTACCAATTGGAACACACTTGAAACTACTATTAAAGAACAAATTACTAGTGCAGTTTATACTGCACCATTAGGTTATAGTTGGTCAGGCGCACTTAGTTATACTCAGTTTTCATTATCTGGCGTAAAAGAAATATCTTCTCCTAAACTTGAAGATTATAAAAACTCAATTATGGTTATTAAACCCGTTATTATCAAAGAAAACGCTAACGCATTCGAAGTAAAAGTAACTGGCGTAACTGCTAAAGTAAATGGTAATAAAACATATTCTGCTCATTTTGATGAGCTAGTTACTTTTACTTCGACTTCAAATAATTTTAAATATTGGAAAGTTAATGAAGATATTGTTTCTTATCAAAAAGAACTTAAATTAACTGTGTTTGGATCGTTAAACGCAATAGAAATAACAACAGGTTCAATAAGTAGAAAAGCTAATATATATAAACACGATATACAAACAGTAAGTTCTTCAGAAAATGGAGTATATCAAATTAAATATGAGTTATTATCAGGACAAAGTCTTGTAGAAACAGGCATGTTATTTAAAGGTAAAACATATGAAACAGCAACTAGTAAAGTTGTTGCTAGATCAATTAGTGCTGATAACGAATACGCTATTACGTCTTTAGAAACTGGAGATAATGTTGCGTATTTAATGTATAAAGATATTGATGGTTCCTTAAAGATTATTTATAGTGCGAAAACAAGTGAACCAGTTCCTCAGCCAACATTACCTCCATATTATGGAGATAGTAAAGAATATATGGCTTTATCTGGAGCTAGTTTAAAGACTAAATTATTTACTCTTGTTTCAACTAATGCTAAAACAGTTTCGTATAAAGGATTATGGGATGCTTTCTTTAAAACTGATGTTAGAAGTGATGGAACTATTTGGGATATGTATGGAGAATTTCATTTTACCAGAAGTGCTCAAGGACAAAATTATAAGGTTCCAGGAGATGGATATAATAGAGAACATAGTGTTCCTAAATCTTGGTTTAATGAAGCAACTCCAATGTATAGTGATTTATGGCATCTTTACCCAACGGATGGAAAAATAAATAATACTAGAAGTAATTATATGTTTGGAGAAGTTGATGATACTACTCCTTTAAATCCTAATTTAGTAGGAAGTCCAGTTGGTGCTAGAGAAGGAAATGAATATGGTAAAATCGATAGTAAATGGGTAAAAGAAGGAATAAGTAATGGTACAACAGTCTTTGAACCACGTGAAATATATAAAGGAGACTTTGCTCGAACCTACTTTATGATGGCTACTCTTTATCAAGATAGAGTAAGTAGTTGGAACGCTGGTAATCACTTTACTCCTAATACTTTTCCATCATTAAGTAAATATTCAATTAATCTTTTCTTAACATGGGCTAAAAATGATCCTGTAAGTGAAAAAGAAATAAATAGAAACGAAGAAGTCTATAAGATTCAAAATAACCGTAATCCATTTATTGATTATCCCGACTTTGCCGAGATGATCTGGGGAAACGCAAGATAAAAAAACGAGGAAACTCGTTTTTTATTTGTTAAATTTTTAAAACATAAAAAATTGACAAGTAAGTAAATTAACTAAACTTATTTATAATTGAAGTCAATTTTTTATGGGTTTTAAATTGAAAGTAGGAATAAGTTAAAAATAAATACGAATATTCAATCAAAAGACTTAAAAAAAACAAAGAATTAGTATATATTATTAGTGAGTAAGAAACTCTAATTAATAAATATATTAATTAATAAACTAATGGAGGTTATTGATGGAAAAGAAAGTTAGCTACACAGTAGAAGTTGAACACATGTGTCCTTTAAAACAAGGACCAAATCATGGACCATCTCCAATTCCTGAAGAAGGAGAATTTAAGAAATCATATCAAATTTCTGATATCTCTGGATTATCTCATGGTATTGGTTGGTGTGCTCCTCAACAAGGTGCTTGTAAATTAACATTAAATGTTAAAGACGGGATTATTGAAGAAGCATTAGTAGAGACAATTGGTTGTAGTGGTATGACACATAGTGCTGCTATGGCTGCTGAGATCTTACAAGGAAAGACAATGTTAGAAGCATTAAATACAGACCTTGTTTGCGATGCTATTAACGTTGCAATGAGAGAAATATTTAAACAATTAGCATATGGTAGAAGCCAAACTGCATTTAGTGATGGTGGATTACCAATTGGATCTGGACTTGAAGATTTAGGTAAAGTATTACGTTCACAAATTGGTACGATGTTTGGTACAAGAGCAAAAGGTGTACGTTATCTTGAAATGACCGATGGTTATGTTCTTAAAATGGGTTTAGATAAAAATAGTGAAGTTATTGGTTATCAATATTTAAATATTGGTAAAATGATGGATAAAATTAGAGGCGGTATGGATCCTAAAGAAGCCTATGAATCATCAATTGGTTCTTATGGTAGATTTAGTGAAGCTGTTAAATATATCGACCCAAGAAAGGAGTAACATATGGCTGTAACATTTGAAAACTACGAACGTAGAAAATTAGGTATTGATGCATGTTTAAAACTACACAATATCGCTAGTTTAGAAGAAGCTAGAGAAATATGCCTTTCCCATAATATCGATCCAATGAAGATTATTAAAGAAACTCAACCAATTGCATTTGATAATGCTGGTTGGGCATATACTCTTGGTACTGCTATTGCTCTTAAAGAACATGCTAAAACCGCTAGTGAAGCAAGTGAATTAATCGGAGAAGGATTACAATCATTTTGTGTTCCTGGCTCAGTTGCTGCTAATCGTAGAGTTGGTATTGGTCATGGTAATTTAGGTAGCATGTTATTAAACGATAACACTGAATGTTTCTGTTTCTTAGCAGGACATGAATCATTTGCTGCTGCTGAAGGTGCTATTAAAATTGCTCTTAATGCTAATAGAGCAAGAAATACTCCTTTAAAAGTAATTTTAAATGGTTTAGGAAAAGATGCTGCTTATATCATTTCAAGAATCAATGGATTTACATATGTTGAAACAAAATATGATTATAAGTTTGAAAACGTTGAAGTTGTTGAAGAAATTCCATTCTCTACTGGCGCAAGAGCTGCTATTAGATGTTATGGAGCAGACGATCCACTTGAAGGTTTAGCTATTATGAAACTTGAACACGTTGGCGTTTCTATTACCGGAAACTCTACTAACCCAGTAAGATTCCAACATTTAGTTGCTGGTACTTATAAAAAATGGTGTACTGAAAATGATGTTAGTTATTTCTCAGTTGCATCAGGTGGCGGAACTGGTAGAACATTACATCCAGATAATATGGGTGCAGGTCCAGCAAGTTATGGTCTTACCGATACAATGGGCAGAATGCATAGTGATGCTCAATTTGCAGGATCATCAAGTGTTCCAGCACACGTTGAAATGATGGGATTAATCGGAATGGGTAATAACCCAATGGTTGGTGCTACTGTTGCATGTGCTGTTGCAGTCTATGTCGCTCTTAAAAAATAAATAATATTTCTTTTTTAAAATTAATAAACCCTAAACTTTTTGTAAGTTTAGGGTTTTTGTTTATAATTTATATTTATTAGTAATTAATTAGTAGTTATCTAGCACTTATAAATATTAAATATTAGAAAAAAACCAACGATGTTACTCGTTGGTTAGTTTTTTAGATTAATTAGAATCCTCTTGAGTTGGATTCGAACATTTCAAATGCCATAAAGATGAGATCTCTTGTCTTATTCTCGTCTTCGTTATAGTATCCGAAAGGGTGCTCATCGCTGCGTTTTGCAGACTCTAATTTTTCATTTCTGTAATCTTTCATAATCATTTTACCCTCCTTGGTTATTAGTTAATTTCTTAACTAGGTCATAACTATAAAGCATTAAAATAAATATGTAAAGTAGTAAACATATGAAAGCGGTTACTTAATATAAATAATATTTTAAATGACATTAGAACCCATTTTTACTATAATAAATGCATGAATTACAAATTAAAAAGCGCTTTAATAACAACGTTAATCTTATGTATATTTTCTTCTATATTATTTACAGTTGTATATTTTGTAGTACCAGCTGCTACTTTTTATATAAGAATATGTAATTGTTTCTTTTTTGTTGGTTCGTTAGTTTTTGCCATGCTTGGATTAGCATTTGTTAATAGAACTGGAATCTTTGATGTTGTTGGTTATAGTTTTAATTCCTTATTTATGAGTTTTAAACATTACGCTCCTAAAAAGTTCCAAGATGCTTACCACTATAAAGAATATAAGAAGAAGAAAAGATCATTTAATCCTCTTCCTTATCTTCCTTATTTATTACTAGGTGGAATATCCCTTATTATAGCCCTTGTATTTATGCTTATTAAATAAGAAATAAATAGCAAAAATTCATAAAAATGAACTTAATTACATGAGTAAAATTAAGTTCATTTTTTAATTATTAGCTGTTTTTTTCTAGTCCTCAATTTCTTACTATAGTATTTATAGATTGAGAAGACAAGTAATATTTCAAAAAAGTGGAAAAAAATAAAAAAAATAAAATATTTCATAAATAGTGTTGACAAGTCTAAACAATACGTTCTAAAATAGTGCATACTTTTCAAGGAGGTATAATATATGAAAAAAAGTTTCAGTTTAGCCCTATCTTTATTAGGTCTACTCTCACTTACAGCATGTGGTGAACCGTCTGTGTCAACTACAGCTCCCACAACAACTAAGCCTACTGTCCCAGATCCTACTACAACTGAATGTATACCTGAAAAACCAACAGGTACATTAGCTCCAGCAGCAGCTCCAGCAGTTGATTCAACCGGTACTGTTACAAGCTATGCATCAAGAAGCTATGACGAAAGAGCAAAAGCTGCAGGACAATTAGAAGAATTTGGAATGAGTAATTTTATTACTGGTATTCCACTTAATTCTAATGCTTCGAATGTAATGTACAATACTAGATTATCAATTCCTTCAAATGTGTTTATTCCAAACTTTGGATTTGGTGTTCCAAACAGTGTTATTAATGCTCCTATGACTGATGCACAAGAAAGTGTAAAAGCATATCAAAAGTATTTCCATGCTATTCAATCTCAAGATCCAGGTACAATTAACTTTTTAAACTCTCAAGATAGTGTAAGTATAGATTTATATAATCTTGTTTCATTACCATATTATGATGTAAAATTGAATTCTGACAAATCGAACTACGAATGGGTTAGTAGATTAGCAACTGCAAAACCAATTGCATTAAATATGGATGATAATGGATTAGCTACAAAATGGAAGGTTCCACTTCTTATTGATGCTAAACTAAAATACAGTACTTTATCAACAGTTCCAGAAGTAGCAGCTTTTAATGGCAGACAAGTAGCATTAGCTGATTATCTAACACCATTTAAATTAATGCTTGATAATCAATGGTTTAGAGGAACTGATTTAAGTTCTACAGACTCTGGATTTGTTGGTGTTAAACAATATATTTCTGACGTTCAAGCTGGCAAAAAGCCAAGTTGGGATAATGTTGGCATTCAATTAAATGAAGATAATAGTATGACTTTTGAATTCTGCACAGCAAAAACACCATTCTATGCTATGTATAATTTGTCATCAACATTATTCTCACCAATCAATGCTGATTTCATTAAGGCAATTGGTGTTGAAAATTATGGTAAACCAAATATTAGTAGTGTTTTATCTATTGGTGTTTATAACTTAGAAAACTGGGAAACTGATCTTCAAGTTGTTTTTAAGAAAAATACTACATCAATAGTTTCAGACGAATTTTTCTTTGAAGGTTATAAATTCAAAATCTTAAAAGAACAAGCTTTAATTTTTGAGGAATTCCTTGCTGGAAAACTTGATAGTGCAAGAATACCACCTGCAAAACTAAGCCAATATATCAGTGATCCAAGAACAAGAAAAACTAAAGGTGATACAGTTTGGTCATTACAAGTTAATGCTTGTGACGAAGCAAGATATAATGAATTATTTGGTCCTAAAGGTTCAGTTTATCCTCATAAAGAAGGAGAAGGCTGGAAACTTAAACCAGTAATGTCTAATAAAGACTTCTTAAAAGGTGTTTATTATTGTATTAATAGAACAGAATACGCTAAAGCAATTGGTTCAGAAGCAGCTATGGCATACTTAAGTGACGCTTACATGATTGATCCAGAACAAGGAATTTCTTATAGAAGTTCTGCAGCAGGAAAAGCAGTTACAGATAGCAGAAGTCCAAATACAATGGGTTATGATAAATCATATGCTCAGGACATGTTTAAAAAAGCTATAGACGCTTTAGTTGCAGCTGGTAAATATACCGCAGGATCAGTCGATGCTCCAACAGAAATTAAACTTCAAATGAATTTCCAAGATAATGATCAAATTGCTACTGAAGGTAAACTTCTTAAAGGCTATATTGAAGGCGCATTTAATGCAGCTTGCCAAGGATTTAAATTAACTATTGATCTTATTGCTACTGAAAACTGGATGGATGCATATTACGTTGCAATGTATGGTGAATTTGACTTTACATGGGGCGCAATTAGTGGAAATACTCTTAATCCATTAGATTTCTTTAACGTTTTAAGTGATACAAACGTAACTGGTTTTACACTCTCATGGGGTGCAGAAACTGGAGTGGTATCAGATAAAATTAATTATGACGGGAAAAAATGGTCATTTGATGGCTTATACTCCGCATTTACTACAGGTTCATATTTAGTTAGTGGCAAAGCCGCTCCTGTTATTCTTGCAGGTGATCCAACTGTTGTTGACTTAAAATGTGGTAACTTCGAATATAGTGTTAATGTTAATTCTATAGTAGGTAATGCATCAGCATCCGTTGTTATTGATAGTTTAGCATTATATGATTTAGTAACAGGCGAACAAATTCCGCTTGATATGGCAAAAGTAATGACTGGAAAAGATGGAAAATTCAAAATTTCTGGTACATACTCTCATGCAAAAGGACAACATGCCATGGCACTTCAAATATTCTATGCTATGACACTTAATGGCGTTACTTCAATCCAAGAACTTGATGTAATGTTCTAATAAGCAATTATAACTACAAATTATATTTAGTTTATATTACGAAATATTGCCAGGAGCATTCTTTGATGCACTGGCAATATTTCTTGTCTACGTTAATAATTAAGGGAGGAAAAAAAGATGCGGAAATATGTAGCGCAACGTGTAGCGCTGATTCTTTTGACCACATTCATTATTCTATCTTTAACTTTTATATTAATGAAATTATTGCCAGTTGATAAACCAATTGGGTTAATTCCAGCTCAACTAGCATTCTACAATAAACAAGTTGCTTTAGGTTACATGTATACTCTTGAACCGACAGCGGCAAATGAACTTATTGCAGATATAAAAATTATAGATGGAGGGAATGTAAGTTTATACAGTTCCTATAGTGTAATGCAACAATACTTTACTTGGCTTGGTAATATTATTACTAAATTTGATTGGGGTACATCAACCGCAATCTCACTTGGTACAAGTGCAATTGATATAATTGCTAGAAAGCTGCCATTCTCGATGAAAATAAATGTTATTGCTTTAGTTATAGCAGTACCATTAGGATTCTTTTTTGGAATTTTAGCTGCATTAAAAAAGAATAAGATGACAGATCACGTAATATCTACTCTTGTTATGGTATTTATTTCAGTACCATCATTTGTTATTATTACTTTTTTAATCTTAATATTTGGTTATTCACTCGAATGGTTACCAACGACGTGGGAAAGTTCACTTGCTCCAATAAGTCAACAAATAAAGAGTTATATTATTCCTGTTGGTGCTCTCTGTTTTGGTACCGTTTCAGGATTTGCTCGTTATACAAGAGCTGAATTAACTGAAGTTATGTCTAGTGAATTCTTACTTCTTGCAAGAACTAAAGGATTAACTAAATCTCAAACCGTTGTACGTCACGCCATGCGTAACTCAATGGTTCCAATTGTTCCTATGATTATTGGAGAATTTATTGGCATCTTAGGTGGATCAATGATTCTTGAACAATTATATGGAATACCTGGTATTGGAAGTTTATTTGTTACAGCGATAAATCTAAAAGATTATAACGTTGTAATGGTTGATATGGCTATATATACAATGATTGGATTAACCGCGACATTATTAGTAGATTTATCTTATGGAATCGTTGATCCACGTATCAGAATGGGGGCTAAAAAGTAATGAAAAAGAAAAATAAAGATTTTCAAGAAGTTACAAATAACCTTGAAGAAACTAAAGTAACAAAAGTAGAAGTTACAAATAGTAATGATGATTTTTGTTACGTTCAAATGGACAAGAATATTCATGATAAGAAATTTGAAACTAAACCTACTACTTTCTTTAAAGATGCGCTAAAACGTTTTGTTAAGAATAAATCATCTGTTGCAGCTGGAGCTATATTAGGAGTACTCATTTTACTTGCAATTATTGTTCCTATTGCAAATACTAATGATATTACTAAACCAGTTAATGAAATAGGAAACTTACCTCCACGTTGGGTAATGTTTGAAAACAGTGGAATCTTAAATGGTAAGATTTCATATAAAGATGTTGTTTACGACAATGAAAATAAAACGCCAGTTGGTTATGAAGCTGGTTCAATTGTTGGTGAAATAATAAAATATGAAGGAGAGTTAAGTACTCCGCATAAACTTGGTCGTGGTGGAAACATCGCTATTCAAATTGATAAACATGATAGATTCGGTGGTATTGAAAGTAAAAATACTGTCACATTTAGTAAAGCTAGTGATTATGATTTAAACATAGTTTTAGATAAACACACTGCAGAACGCGATGTTTTACCAGAATTTGCTGTTATTTTTCATTTTGCTGATTCTACCGGAGCTGATACTGAAATATTCCTTCGTGATTATTCATCTGAGGGTATTGTTAAAGGAAAAGATAAGATTGAATATAAAATTCCTTTTACTAAAATCTTAAGAGAAAGTGCATTAGTGCCAACTGCAAAAGAATATTTAACAGGAAGCTTTGAAGTAAGAATTAATAAGGTACCAAGCGGAACTTATCCAACTGTTTACTTAAAATCGTTTATTATTACTTCGGCAAACGAAACTGAACCAAATTCAATATTTGAAAATATTAATATCACCGATGCTAATAAAACAATGCTTGATATTAGCTGGAATAATAGTCTTTCAAGAAACCCAGATATTGAATTCAGTTGCTTATTAAACTTATATAACGCAATTATTGATAGATGCTCATTTACATATGATCCATATAATGAAGTATTTGGTATTAAACAAAAAACAATGTCTAAACTTGACTTATTAAGCTATGTTGATAAAGGATATTGCACGATTGACCTTACTTTACCAGATGATGAAATAAAGGGATCTTTTAAAATACTTGATGAAAAGAAATGTCCGATTATTTCTCTTGATAAAGTTGTTGTCAAACATTATGGAGAAGATACAAGTTATAACTTTGAAACAACTATTCTTCGTTATAAATTATTAGGATATGAATCAATCCCATACTTTATATTTGGCACCAATAACAACGGATATGATTTCTTTAAAATTGTCTTTGCTGGCTTGAGAACTTCCTTAATATTAGGATTTGCTTGTGCCTTAGTAAACATTCTTATTGGTATTTGTTGGGGTGCAATTTCTGGTTACTTCGGTGGCTGGACAGACTTAATTATGGAACGTATTACTGATATTCTAGGTGGCGTACCATGGATTGTTGTTATGACTTTATGTATTTTACATTTAGGAAATAACTTTTTTGTATTCTTCCTTGCCCTTTGTTTAACCGGCTGGATTGGTACAAGTGCTTCAACTAGATCTCAAATCTATAGATATAAAGGACGTGAATATGTCCTCGCATCCCGTACTCTTGGAGCACACGATGCTCGTCTTATCTTTAGACATATCTTACCAAACGCAATTGGACCAATCGTTACAAGTGGAGTATTAATGATTCCTGGAATTATCTTCCAAGAAGCAACCATCTCTTATCTTGGTTTAGGTCTTAAAGGATTAGATAGTTTAGGAGTTGCATTAAGTGATGCTCAAAAACTTATTACTTCTCAACCATATCTTATTATTTGTGCCTCAATTGTTGTTTCTATATTAATGATTTGCTTTAACCTATTTGGTAATGGCTTACGTGATGCCTTTAACCCATCACTTAAAGGAGCTGAATAATATGAGTAATAATAAAGTATTATCAGTTAATAATTTAACTATCTCATTTAGAACTGATAGAGGATTTGTTCGTGCTGTACGTGGAGTATCATTTGATCTTTATAAAGGTGAAACTCTTTGTATAGTTGGAGAATCTGGTAGTGGAAAATCCGTTACTTCAAAAGCCATCATGGGTATTTTAAGTGCTAACGCTATCATCGATGATGGCAGCATCATCTATGAAGGTGAAGACCTTACTCGCGTTAGCGAAGAAGAGTTTCACCGTATTAGAGGAAAGAAAATTGGAATGATTTTCCAAGATCCACTTTCTTCACTTAATCCTATTATGAAAGTTGGTAAACAAATTACGGAAGCTATGCTTATTAATAAATCTCATTTAAAAAGATTATATAGTGATTTAATTGCTAAAGAATTAATTGCTTATAAAAATGAAATTTCAAAGTGTGAAGTTGAAAATGAAGAAATAAGAAACATTGCTGAAGGAAAAATTATTAAGCTTAAAAGCGAAATTGCTGAACTTAAGGAAAAAAGAGGAAAAGTAGACGATGCTGCTGAGTATATCTTAGAAGAAGATATTGCTACTAAAAAAGCTGAAATTAAAAATACATTAGCTAATGAAAAGCTTGATATTAGCGATAATAAGTTTTCTCATAAAATTCATATTCAAGAATATAAACGTTTACTTGATGCTAAAAAAGTTATTGCTAAAAAAGAGACACATGTTTATAAACTTAAACTTTATAAAGAATATCTTGAACGTAAAGCTGAACTTAAAGAAAAATTAAGTGAAATTATGTCTGAAGAAGAAAAAGATAAGATTGAAAAAGCTATTGATAAGAATCGTGAAGAATATATCTCTTCGATTAGAGTAACAAAAAGAGAAGCAAAAGAAGCTGCACTTAATGTTATGAAAGAAGTTGGTATTCCTGAACCTGAAAGAAGATTTAAACAATATCCATTTGAGTTTTCAGGTGGTATGAGACAACGTATTGTTATTGCCATTGCTTTAACTGCAAATCCTGATATCTTAATTTGTGATGAACCAACTACCGCACTTGATGTTACGATTCAAGCTCAAATTCTAGAACTTATTAATAAACTTAAAAGAGAACGTGAGTTATCTTGTATATTTATTACGCACGACTTAGGAGTTGTTGCTAATATGGCTGATCGTGTCGCCGTCATGTATGCTGGTAAAATAGTAGAATATGGCAATGTAAATGAAATATTCTACGATCCACGTCATCCATACACTTGGGCTTTACTATCGTCTATCCCTGATATCGATAGTAAAGAAAGACTTGAAGCAATTCCTGGTACTCCACCTAATATGATTTATCCTCCAGTTGGAGATGCCTTTGCACTAAGAAGCAAATATGCTTTAGGAATTGACTTCAAAGAAGAACCAAAAATGTTTGAAATCACTCCTACGCACTTTGCTGCTACTTGGTTATTAGATTCAAGAGCACCAATTGCTGAGATGCCAAAGATTGTTTCTACTCGTATTAAGAATTCACTAAAAAAGGCAGGTGTTACATATGAACAAATTAGTAAATAGTAAAGTAGCACCCGTCTCTACTACTGCAAATAATAAGAAAAAGAATCATGTTACATTTGATCAAAGTCTTGTTGATAACAACGTTATTCTTAGTGTCCGCCACTTAAAACAATTCTTTATGTTCGGTGGTGGTTCACATCCTTATAAAACTAAAGCAGTCCACGATGTCTCGTTTGATGTTCATAAAGGTGAGTGCTTTGGAATAGTTGGCGAATCAGGATGTGGTAAAACCACCACCGGTCGTTCAATTATTGGTCTTTATAACGCTACTTCTGGAAGTATCTATTATAAAGGATATCGAATAAGTGCTGGTTCAAGATGGAATGAAAAAGAAATCAAATGGACTAAGAAAAGAACTGCAAAAGATATTAAAGAACTTCGTGCTAAATTTGCTGAAAAGCTTCTTGCTGCTAAAAAAGAAGCAAATGGCTTAAGTAAGGAAGAAGAAAATAAACTTAAGTTAGAATTAGGAGAAAAAATTTCTGCCCTTAAAGAAAATTCTAAAGCAATTGTAGCTACGCAAAAAGAACATATTAAGAAACATAACTACGATAATAAACACGTTGATCTTAAACTTAGATCAGAGATTCAAATGATCTTCCAAGATCCAATTGATTCTCTTGATCCACGTATGACTGTTGAAGATATTATTCAAGAAGGATTAATAATTCAAGGCAAACGTAATAAGAAAGAAAATAGTACAAAAGTCGCAGAAGCTCTTGAACGTGTTGGATTAATTGCAGAATATGCATCGCGTTATCCACATGAGTTCTCAGGTGGACAACGCCAACGTATTGGTATTGCTCGTGCTCTTATTATGAATCCACAACTATTAATATGTGATGAACCTATTAGTGCCTTAGATGTCTCTATTAGAGCTCAAGTAATTAACTTACTTAATGACTTAAAAGAAGAACTTAATCTAACATTAATATTTATTGCTCATGATTTATCGGTAGTTAAATATTTCTGTGATAAGATTGCAGTCATGTATTATGGAGAAGTAGTAGAACAAACTACTTCAGATGAGTTATTTAAACATCCATTACATCCATATACTAAAGCTCTTTTAAGTGCTATTCCTAAACCTGATCCATTAAGTGAAAAGAAAAGAGAAAGACTAATCTATAATCCTGCTACGACGCACGATTATAGTGTCGATAAACCTCTTCTTACTGAAATTGTACCAGGACACTTCATCCTTGCTAACAAAGTTGAACTTGAAAAATATCGTAAAGAAATTGCAGATATTGATAGTGGTAAAATTAAAGTTGCAAATATTGATGAATATGTAGAAGATAGCAAACCTGAAAAAGTAGTAGCTAAAAAGAAAACTGCAGCTAAAACTGCTAAAAAGAAGAAAGTCGAAGAAAAGTAAAATAAAAGGATTGAAACGATGTTTCAATCCTTTTTTATGTTGGAAGTAGCAGCAAGATACGACTTAACGTTCTTACGATTTGGATATTTAATAAGTAAACTTGTATAGTAATCTTTCCATAATTCACTTACGTGTTCTTTAGAATAGAATAGTGATAAAGAAAGTGAAAGATCCTGAGCTTCTTTATAATATGTTTTATCATTTTGAAGATTAGTAAGAATAGCACTAAATTCTTTAACAGACTTTCCTTTTAAGTAGTTATCAAAGATAACATCTTTATATAATTCAAGATCACGAACAAGAAGAGGAATAGAAGAATTTATTGCTTCAAGAATAGCCATTGGAAATAGTTCATTAAATGAAGGAACAAATAAGACATTAGAAGCATTATAAACTTTATTCATTTCTTCGCGTGGAACAATTCCTAGGAATTTAACGTTGGCTGGAGGATTATCCATGATCTTTTTAAGATCTTTATGGCCGTCGGAGAGATTACCGAAGGAAAATCCTCCAGCCCGAATAAATAATTGATCAGGATTTTCTTTAGCAACGGCAACAAAATCACTAATACCTTTTCTTGTTTGAACTTGTCCAACTCCAAGAACAACAAATTTATGAAGAGGAATTTTATATTCTTTACGAATAGCAATTACTTCTTTATCTTCTAACTTATAGAACTTATCTTTTGAGACATAGTTAGGAATATAAGTAATCTTATCTTTAGCAAGACCCAATTCTATTAAGTCTTTAATAAAGATAGGATTAACTACTACTAGTTCATCAGCTTTAGAATAGAATTTAATAATATATTTTTTAAGAAAAGAAAAATAAAATTTAGGTAAAGCAATAGAACCTTCTAAAGTCTTAGGAACAAAATGAACGTAACAAACATTAATTGAAGATTTATCCATTCGTAAATAGTATTCAGGATTAATACTATGAACATGTCTAATTTGATAATTATTTTTCATACTATTGATATCAACTGAAAAATAATTATCAATTTCTTTGATAAGATCTGATTGTTCTAAAAAGGCACTACCTACTCCTTGTCCGTCTATTGAATCTGCTTTACTAAGCATATTAATTTTAATCTTTTTCACGATTAAATTATATCATGAATTTATGTTATTTATAGTTTATTTAGCAAAAAAATATTATAATATAAATAGTAAATAATTAAATAATTAATTAGTTAGGAGAAGATATGCCATCAATAATTACGCACTATAGATTTGCTAAATATAATCTAGATAGAATCTCATATAAAAGACTAGGAAATGTCTCCTCTCAAGGTCCAGATGTCTTCTTTTTTTATGGCTATGGTAAATGTAGAAGGAATGCTAAAGAAATAAGAAAATTCGGTGTTCATCTGCATAGCATCGATATTAGCGATGCTTTTATCTATATGATTAAATATGCAGATGAACATAAAGAACATACTGATTTACTTAATCACTTTATTAAAGGATTTGTTGGTCACTATTTACTTGATAGAAATACTCATCCATATATTTATTATCGTACAGGAATTGATGGTAAACAATGGAGCGGAGGAGATTACTTCTTATCTCACGCTGCTTTTGAAACATCTATTGATACATATTACGCTTTAAGATGTAATCTTGATCATAACTGTGCTAAATTGTTACGTTGTACGAAGTCTGAAATAAAAATATGTAGCGAAATGATGTATCATTTAGCAATAGATGTTTTCAAAAGCAAAGTATTTAAACCTAATACCTATTATTTAGCATGGAAAGATATGAAGTTTACAGAACATATCTTAAATAGTAGATTTGGTATTAAGAAGTTCTTTTATCGTCACTTCTTTAAAAATACTCCTATTAATGTTTTATCTCATCCTGCGACTGTTACATATAGTAATGTTGATATTGACTTTCTTAACTTTGAACATAGTGTCTGGCATGATCCTGTCACTAATAAAGTTCGTAATGAATCATTTTACGAACTTTATGCTCGTGCTGAAGGAGAACTTGCTAACTTTACGTGGATCCTTGAACATAAAGATATTATGCCATCATGGGAAGCTGATGTTAAAAAGATGGTAAATAATATTGACCATCGTGGAGTACCTATTAATTCAACTATTAAATATTACGAAAATGCATGGAAGAAAAGTAAACGTTCATAAAAAAAGTCGGACTTTAGTTCGACTTTTTATTTTTGTTATAGAAATCTATTACATATCTTTTACATGGAGTTTCTTTTGTAATTATAAAGCTAAGGAACCCACCAAGTATTGAACCGATAGTAATTTGTAAGATATCTAAACCAAAAGAAGTAAAAGCAGCAATAAGAGAATCTAAATAAATGTAGTAAGAAATAAAATAGGTTAAAGCCATAGCTACTCCTCCAAGAAAAGGAAATAGGTAGGTAATATATTTATTTTTAAGAGAAAAGAAGTGAGGTAATCCTGCTATTAATCCTAAAAGTAATTTAGCTACGATAGTAAAAGGAATAAATATAGTATATCCACCAAATAAATCAGCAAAACTACCACTAAGCATACCAACAAGTGCTCCTTCAAAAGGACCAATAAATATACTAACAAATATCGTTATTACATCTCCTAAATTAAAATAACCAATTCCTCCAGGATAAGGAATAGCAATAAAGGCACTAAGAGTAAAAGCTAAAGCAGTAAACATTGCTATAAGTGTAATTCTAAGGATTAATTTATTTTTCTTCATACCTTTAGTTTACCTCAATTTATGGGTAAACAAAAGGACATAATTGAAGAAAAATAGGTAAAAATAGTCATTAAAAAATATAGTTCATTTTACCCCTTTTTTAATAAAAAATAGTATGTATAATAGATAGGCGATATGAAATATATTTTGAAAGTTAAGAACCTATTTAAGAACGAAATGGACCTCACAACAGGTAATCTTTTTGTTAAAATTTTAATCTTTACTTTACCTATTATACTAAGCGGATTCTTACAATTACTTTTTAATAGTGCAGACTTAATAGTTGTTGGTCAATTTGGTGGAGGTAACTCTTCTCAAAGTGCAGTTGGATCAACTGGATCTTTAGTTAACTTAATTGTAAATGTCTTTATGGGTTTTTCTGTTGGAGCAAATGTTGCCATGGCAAGAGCATATGGTGCTAATGCTAAAGATAAAGGAGAACGTATTTTACATACCTCAATTATTCTTAGTTTAATAAGTGGTGTAGTTGTTACAATAATTGGTTGCAGCTGCAGTTATTTCTTACTTAAATTAATGGGTACTCCGGCTGACGTAATTGAAAAAGCTAATTTATATTTACTAATATATTTTGCTGGTATGCCATTTTTGATGATCTATAACTTTGGGTCTGCTATTCTTCGAGCTGTTGGCGATTCTAAACGACCATTATATTTTATGGCACTTGCAGGTATCCTTAATATTGCTTTAAACTTATTATTTGTAATTGTTTTTAAGTTAGATGTTGCAGGAGTTGGAATTTCTACTGTGATAAGTGAGGCTGCAAGTGCTGCTTTAATATTAGTTTGTTTATTTAAAAATAAAGGTTTTGTTCAACTTAAGTTTAAAAAATTGCGAGTGCATCGAGCTGAATTAATAGAAATTGCAGAGATTGGATTACCAGCTGGTGTTCAAGGGTCAATATTTTCGATTTCAAACGTAGTTATTCAATCTTCTATTAATTCATTTGGAACCATTGCTTTAAATGGAAGTACTGTGGCTTCTAATATTGAAAACTATATTTATACAGCAATGAATGCGGTAGCTACATCATGCGTTGCTTTTACTAGTGCTAATTTTGGAGCAAAGAAGGCAGAGAATTTAACGAAGATATTAAAATATTCTTTAATATTAGTTATTTTATTTGGAGTAGGATTAGGAGCATTTGCTATATTTATTCCAGGTCCACTTTCAATGATCTTTAATACTGATCCTTTAGTAATAGATTATTCTGTTAGGCGATTAATTATCTTTGGTTCTACTTATTTTCTTTGTGGCATAATGGATGTTAGTGCAGGATATATGAGAGGAATAGGATATAATATTGCTCCAATGGTTATAACATTAATTGGTGCATGTATCTTAAGAATTGTCTTTATATATGCTATATTTCCACTTGATTATTTCCATAGTTTAGCTTGGATATATTATTCATATGGAATCTCTTGGGTAGTTACTTCAATTGCTCAATTTATATCTATAGGAATTGTTCAAAAGAAAGCTAGTATAGCTTGTCTTAACTATAGTCCTAATAATAAAGAAATTACTGTTTAATATTTCCTCCTTAAGTTATTAATGTTTGCTTTAAAATGTATATTTATCTATAATTATATTAACAAATGTATATTTTAAGGAGGAAATATGACTAAATTACATAATTCTATAAAAAAAGGGTTTACTCTTGTTGAACTAGTTGTGGTTATTGCTATAATTGCTATTTTAGCTGCAGTCTCTGTTGGTGGTTATTTTATCTATATTGGTCAAGCTCAAAGTGCTGAATTAAATTCTTTTAAATCCGAATTTGTTACTAAAGTTAAAACTTTAGTTGAACCAAGACAATATGGTGATGTTAAATTTCAATATAATCCAAATGAGGGACTAGTTGCAACTGATCCAAAAGGAGAATTGGTTAAAAAAGCTGGTATTTATTTAGGTCTTGCCAAGTTAATTTCAGAAGATCGCAGTGCAAAAGACTTAACAGTAAAAACTAGTGTTGGCTGGGACAGTAAAACCGGAGAAGAAATATTTGAAAATATGTATACTGATAGGGCTGAAAAAGTAAAAAATATATCAGAATTTGGAACACTAGAAAATGGTATCGTTAGTAATCTTGATGCATTTTATAAAAGTAATAACGGAAAAGAATTTAAGAAAGGTACAAGACTCATTTATATGGGTGGTGGATTTGCTACTAAAGAAGAAAAGAAATATTCTTCTAAACAATTTGTCTTTGTTTCCTCTTACGCTCAAGCCATAATAATCGATATTTAATAAGGAGAAAAAGTTGATTAGTTTCAACTTTTTTTATATTTAGGGTTGAATTTGCTACATATGGTATTATAATTATAAAAATAAGTCGTTATTTTTTAAATATAAAGGAAATTTAAATGAAAAACATATCTAGAATTATAAAAAAAGGGTTTACTCTTGTTGAACTTGTAGTAGTTATTGCTATTATTGCTGTTTTAGCAGCAGTATCTGTTGGTGGATACTTTGTTTATATAGAACAAGCAAAAGGAGCAGAACTATATGCTTTTAAAGGAAACTTTATTAATAAGGTTAAAACACTTACTAATAGTAGAAAATTTGGTTCGGTTGAATTATGTTTTAATGTTGAAGATGGCTTAGTAGCAATTGATGAACCTAAAAGAAATGAAACAAACATATATGAAGCAATGGCTACTTTTATTTCAGAAGACTATACTTCTGCAGATTTAACAGTAAAACCAGGAGATGGTATAGAAGTTTTAACCTTTCCTTCTTTTTTTGATATTGCGATCTATACTAAGTCTATTAGTGATTTTGGAACTCCAGAAGATGGCGTAATTAAAAATCTAGATCCATTTTATAAAGCAGAAGATAGTAGATTCTATAAAAAAGGTCTTAGATTATTTTATATGCAAGCTATTAAAGAACCATACTATCACGTTCATCAATTTGTCTTTGTTTCATCTTATGGTCAAGCTATTATAATTGATCTTTAGTGTTAAACAATTAGTCTAAATACATAGGTGATTAGTTAAATATATTATCTGAGTAAAAAAAACAATTTATCATTTTATTTATTTTTTAAGCAATGATAAATTGTTTTTTATTTCATTATTTTGTCAATATATCCGCAATAATATTAGTTTTATTTAACAAAAATCTCTTATTTTATTACTTTTAGTTGATTTTTCATATTTTAAACTTTGTATTTTAAACTATTGCATATATTTACTCAATGTGTATAATAATTTTGTATAGAGATATACTTAATTAAAGGAGAATTTATGAATAAGTTTATTAAGTCAATCAAAAAGGGTTTCACATTAGTTGAACTCGTCGTCGTTATTGCAATCATTGCAATCTTAGCTGCTGTCTCAGTTGGTGGATATTTCATCTATATTGGACAAGCACAATCAGCAGAGCTTACCACTATTAAAGCAGAAGTTAATACTAAAGTACAAACTCTTGTTACCGGAACAGAATACGGCGGATTTGTATTTACATTTGAAGCTAAAAAAGGATTAGTTATTACTCCAAAAACTGGAACAACAGTAGCTACTCAAGACGAAGCTAATGCTGGTATCATTAATTTATTAAGTACCGATCGTACAGACAAAGAGAACTCAGTTGGTGCAGACAAGGATGGAAAAAATGGAAAATTTGCTGCTTCACTTACTGAAGTAACAGATCTTGCTACAGCAACTACTGATAAAGGTATCGTTGAAACAATTAAAACTGCTAAAATAGGTACAGCAGATCTTAAAAAAGGCGTTAGAGGCATTATGGTCATTGATGCTAAAGTAACTGGTGCTCCTGTAGGAACAATGTATGCAAAACAAGTAGTCTATGTTTCTTCATACTACCAAGCAATCGTTATTGACATTGCTTAATTCTTAGAACAAAACTATTTAATTTAAAAGAACTGAATCAGTTAAATCTGATTCAGTTTTTATTTGTCGTTTATTTTGCTTTTAATATTTAGCAATTTGAAATTGTGTAAAAGTTTAAGTATTTATACGAAATATTAATGAAAAAATAAGGATAAATAACGAAATTAAAAAAATAATGCAGAAAAAGACAGGAAAAATAGGGGATATTTTCGGTACATTGATTTATTATTTGAGAATTATTGGTTATTGCAATATAATATTAATATGAAAAATAAAATTAAAAAAGCATTTACACTTGTTGAACTAGTTGTTGTTATTGCTATTATTGCTATTTTAGCTGCTGTCTCAGTTGGTGGATATTTTATGTATATTGATCAAGCTAAAGCTACTGAATTAGTTACTTATAGAACTCAGATTAAGAATTACTTTAAAACAGAAATAGAACCTTTTAAGACAAGCTTTGAAACTGGAAAAAAGCAAGATGGAACGCCAATGATAAAAAATGTTGAAGCAGTTTATACGACTGGTGGATTAGTTATGACTTCTAATACTTCATTCGATCCTGCCTCAGCTGGAAAAGTTGTAGTATTCTATTTAGATCAATTTTTCTCTGATGGACAAAAGAAGTATGATATGGAACCTGGTAATGCTAAAAAAGGAACCGTTGGTCATGCTTTTTCACGTTATAGAGAATTTGCATTTAAGACAGAAAAAGATAATGTATTTACTGATTTATCATATGGGAAGAAAGTATTTAAAAATAGAGGTATTTATGTTGGTTGTTCTAACGGATGGGTTAGCAAAGATAATTTTAAAATTACAATCAAAGATTTCTTTTATATTTCTAGTTATAACGAAGCAACAAAGGTCTTTCTTTCCTAAGTCAAATTCAATAGTTATAACGTGTAAATGAAAAGTGGTATAATATTATAAATGAAAAATAAAATTAAAAGATCTTTTACTAAAGGTTTTACTTTAACAGAATTAGTAATTGCTGTTGTAATGATTGCTATTTTATCTGGCGTTACGGTTGGAGTAGTAGCTGGAGTTAAAGACAAAAATAAAAAAATACAATTTGTCGATATTAGAAATTTCTTTTCTAATGTTTTTGCTGATCAAGAATTAAAGTTTGATACCATTGTTGATTATGGTGATATTAATAGCAAATATACTTATCCTATAATAAACGAACCTATTACCAAGTGGGGAGTAACCTATGCTGTTAGTAAAACTACTAGAGGACTTGAAATTACTGCTAATTTAATGTTTGGAAGAACTCCTGACGGAAAACCTGCATATCAAAGTCAAGAACCTAATGTATATGATATTCCAGTTGATGTTTTAACCGGAGTAGTTATAAATTATATTACTAAATATGCTGGTTTTAAAAATAACCTATATTTTTTAGACACCAAACAACAAGGAAATTATTTTTGTATGAATTACTCAATGAATGAAACAACAGATAAAATGCAAAATATTATTCCAAATTATCGTGAAGGTGATGAAGTAAATAAACCAAAAAGAGTATATACAATATCAAAGTCATATAAACACTATAAAGCAAGAGGTCTTTTTGTTTCAAATTTCGAACAATCTAAAAACAATGAGAATAAATCAGGAAATTTTGTCGAAAAAGAAAATGCTGTTATTGAAAATAATATTTTTGTAAAAAAATGTAAATATATTATTAAAAATTTGTTTTATTTTAATGATTACAATGAAGTATCCATTATTAATTTAACTAAATGATGATATTTACATTTTTTTCTTAAAATTATTTGTTTAATTTTGAAACAGGGGGGAAAAAATACTTATTTATAAGTATTTGCTTGTAATGTATAATAAACGTATGAATTTTAAAGCAAAGTTAACAAAAGGTTTCACATTAATTGAACTTGTTGTTACATTAGGAGTTTCAACGATAATGATGGGTATTATTACCGCATTTGTTGTTTTAGTTGCTCAAAATAGTGTTTATTTTCACAATACTGTTTCCACACTTTATGATGCTAACAATATTTCTATTGTAATCCAAAATCATGTTAATAAAATTAGAAGTGTTGAAGGAAACAGTATTGTTTTCTTTGAAGCTGATTCAAGTAAATATAAAGTTGATCCACAATTTGAAACATCTCCGGAGTTATTTCCACAAGGATTTAGTAAAACTAGTAAAAAACTTACTTGTTTATATGCGTATGATAACACAAATAAACAAGGATCAGTTTGGTATGGACAGTATGATGCTGATATAAATGGTAAACCGTTCTTATTTTATTTAGATTATAGTTTAGGCAATATTCCAATGCAAATGTATGATAAGACAGATGTTGTTATTACAAGTACTAATTTAAAGAAGAATGCAAGTACAAGCTTATTTCAGTGCTTTAGTATAAAATATGAAGAATATAAGAAAAATTTAAATTTCACAATAACTATATAGGAGAAAAATATGATAAAAAGAAAAATTCAAATTGAGTATGTTGATGTTGCAACGAAAGCTATTAAATTTGTTGCTTATAATTCTAAGACTGGTGAAAAAACTAAAAATACCTTCCGTTACACCGAAGAAAGTTTTGATTTTGATCATATTCTTCAAGATCTACAAGACTTCTTATTTGAAAATCAAATTGAACCAATTGGTAAACTAGATGTTATTTTGTCCTCTTACAATATTACTTGTTCAACCTTTATTGTTCCACGTAACTCCAAGAGTAGAGAATATTTAGAAAACGAACTTTCTTCTAGATTTGTTGATTATAAGAATGATTACGATACATTTATATCTCAATATGACTTCTCTAAAGATGAAACTTTATGTTTTGTTTCTTTAATTTCAAAGGAACTTGAATTCTCCTTTATTAGATTAGCTGAAGCATTAGGATTAAAAATTGGTAAAATTATTACTTTATCACAACTACTTCTTGAAAAAGAAAAGAAAGGTGGAGCAATCTTGTATCAAGTTAATCCACGTGTTTCTTTATATATTAAAAGATTCTATTCAATAATATTACTTGTTGCTGGCGGAAATATTCTTGACACAAGATTGACATCAATGGGTCATGAAGAATTAACTAAACACAACATTGTTCAAAGAACTAGATCTATTGATGATTTAACTAAACAAGTATTATGTTTTATTGGTAAACATGAATTATATAATGCTAAGATTACAATAAATGACTTCTATATTTATTGTAAAGATGAACATTTACGTAACCAATTCTTTACCTATAAGAATAAGATTCCATTTATCTCAGTTGAAAAAGAAGCATTTGATCCATCTTTACAATTTAAATATGTTTTCGATACTACTAAAAAGAAAAACAAAGGATTTACCCTTGTTGAAACAATTGTTGGAATGGCTGTTTTTACAATTTCAAGTGCTGCTATTATTTCTTTAATGGCTGCTCTTAATGGAGTTATGGGCAATCAATTGTTTTCAACTAAAATAAATAGTTTAGCCTCAGAATTACAAGTAGTATTTGCTACTGATCCTGCTTCTTTTCCAAATAACTTTATTGAACTAAGATGTACAAAAGGTGATGAAAAACAAGCTATATTAGACTATAACACTAATAAACAACTTTATTTTGATTTGGACTTTAAATCATCTAAGAAAGATGGTGCTTATTATTCTTTTACAACTAACGTTCTAACAGAAAAAATAACTTTTAATAAACCTCATCAAGATTCTGATAAGTCTACTAAGACTAGATATTGTGTTAAATTAACTGATTTAAAATCTGTAGCTGGTAATTCTTATAAAGAAACTTACATGTTTGAAAAGGTAATTAGCAAGTAAATATGAAAAAAACTAAGAAAGTTAATAGAGGAGTAGTATTATTAATGACCATTATGAGTATATCAATGGCCACTTTATTATGCACTTCTTTATCATCTTTGTTAGTTTCAAAAATAAGAGAGCAAGCAGTAATAAACAACAAACATCAAGAACAAAATAAGTTAAAAACATATTCTGAGTTTTTAACTTATTACTTTATTAAAAACGAAGTAATAAACCGGAATTCTACTTATGCTAAAAGTACTTATTTAGATAAGGGTATTATTACAGCTGAAGAATGCGAAGTAATTCATGATATATTTGGTCCTACTGTTACAAAAGTGAATGAATACGTTCCTCTTCTTGCTCGGTATAAACGGACAACCCCAGTTGATGTTAATAAACATCCAGATTATCGCGGATCTGCTAAACAAATAGAAAACTCCTTAGGAGCATTTGGGTTAGATAAACCAAAAATTGAATTAAAATATCGAGGTACTTTAAAATATTATGAACTTGATATTATGGTTGATTATACTGATTTCGGTTCACCTGAAAACTTTTATAAGATGAGTATTAAGGAAAGGGGGAAATAAAATGTATATTATCATTGGTTTTATTTTTGCTTTTCTAGGTTTAGTACTTGGTTCATTTAGCAATGTAGTTATTAATCACTTTGTTAAAGGAATATCAATTAACGAAGATAAAGGTCGAAGTGTATGCTTATCTTGTAATCATCGTCTTGCATGGTACGACAATATTCCTATCTTAAGTTATATCTTACTTAAAGGAAAATGTAGATATTGTGGTGCTCATATTAGTCGCCAATATCTTCTTGTTGAATTATTTGGTTTATTTTCTGGAATATCTTGTTTCTTAGTATTTAATTTTGGATTATTAACTGGAACCCCATTAATTTATTCATTTGATTATCATTCAGTCCTTTATGCTTTAGCAATTATTGCTTTATTCGATGCAGCAATAATTGATGCTTATACTAAAGAGATTCCATTTTCGATAAATATATTTATATTTGTGTTAGCTGCGCTTAATTATATTGTAACAGCAAGTTTAACTAAAAATTATGGTCTTGATTATTTATTAGGTTTATTTGTTCCAGCCATTCTTTTACTAGGACTATATTATATTGTTTTACTTGTTACAAAAGTAGAATGTATTGGTCTTGGAGATGTTATATTATTTTGTTCTCTTGGATTCTTCCTTGATTATAAAAATTTACTATTTATAATTTTAGTATCATCAATTGTTTGTAGTATCGTAGCACTTACAAAGACGGCTATTACAAAAAAGAAAGAAGAAATTGCTTTTGTTCCATATATTGCTGCTGCTGGAATAATAGCTATGTTTGTTGGAAATCTTACTATTAACGCATATTTAGGCTTATTAGGAATTAATTAAAGGAGAAACAGATGCCAGTATTTAAAATTAAAGGTTACAAAACTGACGGAACTAAAGTTAGAACAACGCATATTGCTGCTACTTTAGAAGATCTTAAAATAGATTTAAAAAAAGAAGGCATTTTTGTTACGACTTCAAAAATGCTTAAAGATAAAAGAAAAAATTCATTTTTCACTTTATCTGGTTCAAAACCAAAGAAAAATGAATTTTCTCAATTTTGCAAAGAATTTGCAATTATGCTTGGAACTGGTGTTTCAATTAGAGATTGTATTGAAACATTAAGAAGACAAAAATTCTCTGCTGTTTTTACTAATTTAATAAGTGATGTTTATGAAGATGTATTAAAAGGAGTAATGCTAAGTGAAGCTTTTAAAAAGCATCCGAAGGCATTTCCTGATTTCTTTTGTCAAATGGTATTTTTAGGTGAACTTAGTGGAGATTTAGCTTCTATTCTTAAGAAAACTTCAGAATATTATGAAAATGATCAAAAAGTAAAAGGAAAGACTAAATCTGCAATGTATTATCCAGTATTCTTACTTGTTCTTATTGTTCTTGTTGTATTTGGATTAATGATATTTATTGTTCCTATGTTTAAAGCAACACTTGATTCATTAGGAAGTGAACTTCCTTTAATTACACAAATAGTTTTAAATATATCAACTTTCTTTACCTCTAACTGGCTTTGGATTATTATTACTGCTGTTGTAGTTACACTTGGTATTATGTTTGGTTTACGTACAGAAAAAGGGAAGTACTTTCGTGATTATCTTACCTACCATACACCAATATTAAAAAATGTTAAGAAATCACTCATTACTTCACGTTTTTCTTCAGGTTTTGCTATTTTACTTGGTAGTGGTATGACAGTTGTTGATAGTATGAAAAATATATCGAAGATTATTGGAAACAAATATTTTGATAAAAAATTTGCTTCTGCTATCTCCGAGGTTCAAAGAGGTAAACCAATTGCCTTAGCTGTTAACAATACGAATCTTTTTCCACCAATGCTTATTGAAATGATTACGATTGGTGAACAATCATCCGCTCTTGAAGAAGTTCTTAATGATGTTTCATCATATTATCAAGAAGAACTTAATAATACAATTACTCGTACAACGGCATTAATGGAACCTATTATTATTGTTATTATGGGTCTTGTTGTTGGTGTTATAGAATTATCGATTATTCTTCCACAGTTATCTATTCTTCAAGGAATTTAAAAAAAGGAGAGACATTATGATTAATGAAATTTTTGCGAATTATTATGTTGAAAATAAACTATTAACTCGTGAGCAATCAGAAGCTTTGCTTGCCGCAGCTTACGAATCAAAGAAACCAATATTTGAGGAAGCCATGGATCAAAAATTGTTTACAATGGCTCAAGTTTATAAAAGTTTTAGTGACTTCTCAATTTTTGATGTTACTGAAATAAACATGAACTCTCTTGATTACACACTCATTGATAGAATACCTACCTCATTTATTAAAGAAAAGAAGATTATTCCTATTGAAATTAAAGATGGCGTATTAAACTGTGTAATTGATAGTCCGTTTAATATTGGTGTTGCTAATAACATTAGATACTATATTAATGAAAAGATTCACTGTAGTTTAATTACTTCTGATGAAATGAATGCTTTGATTAATAATATATCTAGTCAATCTCGTAGAAAAAATGCTATTAAAGAACTAGAAAAAGAAAATAGTCTTGTTGCAACTAATGCTGGTAAATATAAAATTGATGATTTAATTGATGCTCCAGCCGTTGCTCTAGTTGATTCTCTTTTACAAGAAGCCGTCTCTCAAGGTGCATCAGATATTCACCTTGAGCCAAGAGAAAACAATATTAAAGTTAGATTTAGAGTTGATGGAGTATTACGTCATCACTCTCATATTAGTATTGACTTATATACTGCTGTTTTAGCACGTATTAAGATTATGTCTGATCTAGATATTAGTGAAAGACGTATTCCACAAGATGGTAAAATTTCCACTGTAATAAATGATACTCCATATGATTTCCGTGTATCAACTCTTCCATTAATTTATGGAGAAAAGATTGTTATTCGTGTATTTAATGCATATGGCGATAATGTTACAATGAAAAAATTAGCAAATAACGATACTGAATATAAACAAATGCAGCATTTAATTCATGCTCCACATGGAATTATTCTTGTTGCTGGTCCAACTGGATCTGGAAAAACTACCACTCTTTATAGCTTTTTAAGAGAAGTAAATCACGATGCAGTAAATATCACAACAATTGAAGATCCAGTTGAAAACAGAATTAAAGGTATTAACCAAACACAGGTGAACCCAAAAGCTGATTTAACATTTGCAAAAGCCCTTAGAAGTATTTTACGTCAAGATCCAAATATTATTATGATTGGAGAAATAAGAGATGAAGAAACAGCACATATTGCTGTTAAAGCTGCTATTACCGGTCACTTAGTTTTATCAACAATTCATACTAACGATGCAGTTTCTACTATTTCAAGATTATTAGATATGGGAGTTGAAAAATACCTTGTTGCTGACTCATTAATTGGTATTATATCAGAACGTCTTGTTAGAAAACTTTGTCCAAGCTGTAAGGTTGAGTACAAATTAGATGAACTAGAAGCAAGAAGATTAGGTGTTGAAAAAGGATTTGTTACTTATAAACCAAAAGGCTGTCCAAACTGTAACTTTACTGGATTAGCCGGAAGAGCAGGTGTCTTTGAAATTCTTGAAATCAATCAACATATTAGAGACGTAATTGACTCAAAAGATATAAGCACAGAAAACATTCGTCGTGCTTGTGAAGAAACAAAATATGTTACACTTGATAAAGCCGCAGCTAAATTAGTAAAAGATGGACTTATTTCATATGGCGAGTACGCAAGTTTACTAAATTACGATACCGAAGACAACGAAATAAAATTATAATTAGGAACTTAATTTTAAATTCCTGGAGTTGATTTTTTCTACAAAATCGATGCCAACGCATTTAAAATTAAGTTTTTTTTATGCCTAAATTATCAAAACTAGATATACTAGTTTTGATAACTAGCATACTAAAAAAGGCTTCAAAAGTGCTTGCTAAAAACGTATATATTATTATATAATATACTTGCGTGTAAAAACGCGTACCTTATGAACTTAAAACTAAAAAAAGCAAAAAGAGGTTTTACAATTGTAGAACTCTGCGTAACGATATCTGTTATAGGAATCGTTGCAGGAGTTGTTACTATTGGATTAATCGATTTTAATAAAAAGAGTGAAGATAACGCTATTGTTGAAGAACAGCGTTCTTTGTTGAGCGCTTATCATAAATATTTCACAATTAACGAAGATGAAATTGTTGAATCTGGTGCTTTAAAAGGATTGTATAATTTTGTTTTTGCTCCATCGGGCGTTGAAGCTTATGGATTTGATAAATTAGATATTAACTATGCGTTTAATCCTTCTTCAAGTACTGTCTATTTATTTTATACTGGTACAAAAGTTTTAGTATATGAATTAAATCTAAATAATACTAATTCAACTTTTATTGAAAATAGTGTTTTATTATATAATGAATCTCCAGAAATAAGCATATATGAAACAATTTCTGATGCATATAATAGCAAAATAAATGGTAACAAAGAAAAGTTAGTCTTAGATAATTATTCTTTTAAAGATAAAACTGCTTTAAAAGTTAATGAAGTGAAAGTTAAACATACGTATGGCAAAAAAGTAACGGATACGGTATATATTCCTAACTATAGTAGTTTTTTACAAGATCAATATGCTCCTAAAAAACTTTATAATTATGAAACTAAAGAATTTATTACAACTGCTCTATATAGAAACGAAATAAATGAATCAAATAAAGTACTATTACCTGCAAATGAAGTATTTTCATTAAAAGGTAATACAAATTCATTAGTTGAAAATGCTGATATTAATGGATATAAAATAAGTGGTGATGTTGTTACAATTGGTAGTCCTTATACATATATTTACGATGATAGTGGAATTAACAACATTATTGATGGAAATATTGATGGTAGTTTATATACATCATTTACACTTAACCACAAAGATAACCGCCATGATAAAAAAGGTTCTTCGATGAAATTTACTGTTTCAACAAAATTATTTGATTCTATTACACTTGCAGCAAAAGAAGTACTTGAACAAGAGATTAGAGGCGGCGAACCTAAACGTTTAGAAGCATATAACGCAAATGGTGGGTTTAATAATTTCTTTTATGGTAAAACATTAACATATATTACTGCAAAAAAAGATCCAATCATCGTTAAAAAGACGTTTCACGAATTTAATATTACAAATAGAGAAACTCACATGATAAATAAGAGAATCTCAAGTGATTTAACGCTTCTTAATAACTTTAACTACTCAATTGATTTTGATGAATCAGTATATGCTGGTAAAGCAAATACTTTTACAACAGATCCAGCCGCAATATATAATGCACATAACGCTACTTCCTCAACTAATTTTAAAGGAGGACAATTAGTAATTGATGAAAATGTTACACTAACTGTACCTCGCGATACAACACTTCTTGTAAATGGATTAATGTTGCCAAACGTCAACAAAGCTGATGCTATTGGTAAATATGCAGAAATTATAAATAATGGTACTATTCAATTAGATAGTTGGTCTACTATGTGTGTTTTAGGAAAAGTAAGTGGAAGAGGATTTATTAACACTTCTCCTCAATCAAATTTATATGAACGTGCTGAAATACTAGACTATTTAAATAACGCTAATTCATTTGGTAATACCGCTGGTCCTAATCAAGGAAACGCCGTAGATCAAGCCTTTGATAAAACTACTGCTTTATCTAATGCTTGTGCTCACGCATACTATATGAATGATAATAGTGCCTTGACTCATGATTATAGAACATTTGCTCAACCAATGTTCTCAAAATATAATATCAGTGCTATTACTTGTCCTATTAAACTCGTAAGTAATGCTAATTATTCTCAACGTTATTTAATTGATTACGGACGTCTTATGAGTTTTGATTATAACTTCTTTGGCGATACTGGTTTCTTTAATATTAGAAATGTCGGTAGTTTATATAAAACTCCTGGCACAAGAAACTCAGTTAACTATGATGTTGCAGATTCTGCTGAAATTTATGCTAATAAAAATTTATCATATGATGTTTATTTTGATAAAGCTGGTGGCTTATTAAGAATGAGCTCGTTATACATGCCGGTTCCATTATTTAATACTAACTTTACTTTTAATGAAGGAACAAAACTTATTATTGATAATACCGATTCTCACCTAGGAGAAGTAGTAAAACTTCAATTATTACCATCTTCTAGAATGATATTTAAACCTAATTCTACTTTTAAATTATTAGGTAATGTTCAAGCTACTACATTTAAATCTACTGATTTTGATTGGTTTTATAACACAGCTGGAAATATGAATAGCGAATTATTAAATTTATCAACATTTAGTGGGTATAAGGATGCAATATTAGAAATTGATGATTCTACCTATGTTAGTATTACTGGCTCTCTTGCAGGAGACGTTAAAGCTAATAACACCAATCATCGCTATGATTCTTTAGCTGGTGGAAAATATAATTATTGCTTATCTTATCTTAAAAAATGGGGCTCAGTATGGAATATGTCAGGTGGTCCATATGGAGACTTTAACGTATCAAGTACTTTAACTACAAAATTTAGAATAATCTAATTTAAAAACGCCGCTTGGCGTTTTTTTAATACAATTTCTTTTTAAATTGTATTAAAAGTAGATAAATATGAAAGTAAAAGAAAGATATATATTATATAATAGAAGTTATGAAATGTAGAGATGTGGTAGTAAAACACAAGGCAGAATTGATTCTAGGACCACTTTTTAAGGTACTTGAAGTTATCTTTGAATTACTTACTCCTTTTTTAGTGAGAGATATTATTAATAACGGATTTGTATTTGATATTAATAACTTAGTAATTGGTGGTAATAATGAATATATCTTTATTAGAGGAGCTATTATATTTAGTTTTGCTATCTTAGGATTTTGTTCTACAATGGTCTGTCAGTTTCTTGGATGTCGAGCTGGATGTAAAGTAGAAGAACAAATTAAAAATAAAATAGTTGAACATTATTTATCTTTAGCAAAAAAAGAAGTAGATAACTATGGAAAAGGTAATATAATTACACTTCTTTCAACTGATTCTACTAATGTAGGACATGCTACATTATTAGCAGTAAGATTACTTATTAGATCTCCTATCTTAATAATAGGATCATTAATTTGTGCTTTAATTATTAATCCATTTGTTGGATTAATATTTATTGGAGTTGCAGTAATAGTAACTTTAGTTCTTTTCTTTGTTATTAAATATTCTTCTAAAAAATATATAGAAATACAAAAAAATCTAGATGAAATATCTTCAATTACTGGAGATGCTATTGAAGGAAGTAGAACTATTAGAGCCTTTAATACGAAAGAAAAAGAGATAGAAGAGTTTGATAAATCTATTTCTAAATATAAAGATAAAAATATCAAATTAGGATTAGTAAATGCTATTTCTAATCCGATGATATTTTTAGCTGTTAATATTGGTATTTTACTAATTATTTATTACGGCGGACAATATGTTAATTTAGGTATTTTTAAATCTGGAGATGTTGTAGCACTTGTTAATTATCTTAATCAAATGCTTTTAGCATTAGTTGTTACAAGTGATCTAGTTGTTGTTTTTACAAAAGGTTTTGCTTCAAGCAAAAGAATCAATGATTATTTTGCTGTTTCTAATAGTATAGAAAGTGGTGATTCTACAACAAGTAGTGATGAAGAAGTAATATTTAAAATGGACAATGTATTTTATTCATATCATCAAAATAATCATTATGCACTACGTGCTGTTTCACTCACTATAAAAAAAGGTGAAACTATTGGAATAATTGGTGGTACTGGAAGTGGAAAATCAACCTTATTAAATTTAATGAGTAGAGTAAGTGATCCAACAAAAGGAATAGTTTATTTTAAAGGAAAAGATATAAAGAATTATGAATTAAGTAAGATTCATCAAGATATTTCATTTATTACTCAGAAGAATGCTATTTTTAAAGGAACAATTAGATCTAATATTGTACTTAATGAACGCTTTAGTGAAGAAGAAATTGATTGTGCTATTGTAGATTCGTTAGTTTCTACTTTTGTTAACAAATATGAAGATGGAATAGAACATCTTGTTGAAGAAGGAGGAAAGAATTTATCAGGAGGAGAACGTCAACGTTTATTACTTGCTAGAGCTTTAATTAGAAATAAGAAGATATTATTACTAGATGATTCATTAAGTGCGTTAGATAACATTACAGAAAGAACAATTCTTAACAACATTAAGAATAAATATAAAGATATTACCATTATTATTGTAGGAGAGAAGTTATCTTCAATACGTAATGCTGATACTATTTATATTTTTGATAAAGGAAAACTCGTTGATAGTGGAACAAGTGATACTTTAATCTCAACTTCATCTATTTATAAGAATATGCATAATATTGAGGCTGAAGGTATATGAGTAAGTTAAGTATATTAAAGAAATATATCTTAAAAGGACAAACATTTGTAATTATTGTTTCTTTTATTACTGCAATGATATTTGTTGGTAGTTCTTTATATATTACCTTATTAATAGGAAAGAGTATTGATTTTATGCTTGGCGTAAATACTGTTGATTTTGCTGGACTTAGTTACGTCACTAATATTATTATTTCTTTACTTATAATAGCTTTTATCACTAAATATATATTTGAAGATGCCTTAACTATCTTTTCTGCTCGTATAATTAAAAATATTCGTCATGAAACATTTTCTAAAATAAACAGAATACCAATATCCTATATTGATTCCCATATGCATGGAGATCTAGTAACACGCAATATTACTGATATAGAAAATATCGGTGTTGCTGCAATAGCTGGATTTAAACAACTATATATTGGAATAATTACTATCTTCTTTACTATTATATTTATGTTAACAACTAACTATATATTAGGTCTTATTGTTATTGCTCTTACTCCAATTACTTTATTTGTTTCTTCTTTAATATCTCGTAAATGTAGTAAATACTATATTGAAAAAGCTAAAAATACTGGAAACAGTCTTGCTAGTGCGTATGAAATAATAGCTAATCACGAAACAATTAAACTTCTCGATCTTGAAACAAACAAAAACAATGAATTTTTATCTCAAAATAGTATTGCCGCTACTTCAAACTTTAAAGCAACGTTTGTTTCAAGTCGGATTAATCCTAGTACTCGACTAATAAATAATATAATATACGTTATTGTCTTACTTTCTGGAGTATTTATCTTACTTTATCAAGAAAGTATTCCTGGTTCATATTTAACAATTGGTAGTATTAGTGCGTTTTTAGCATATAGTTCTACTTTTATGAGACCATTTAATGATATTACATCAGTTATTCCTGAACTTAAAAATGGTTTTGCTTCTTTAAATCGAGAAGTAGAACTATATGAAGTAAAAGATGAAGAAAATAGCGGTGGATTAACGCTTGACCATGTTACTTCTTTAAAATTTGATGATGTTTCGTTTAGTTATGTTAAAAACAAAAATATAATTAGTAATTTTAATTTTGAAGTTGATAAAGAAATTCATGTTGCACTTGTTGGACCAACTGGATGTGGGAAAACTACATTAATTAATTTACTTATGCGTTTTTATGAAATTAATAAAGGAAAAATATTAATTAATAATGTTCCAATTGATGAATATGAGCTTTCTTCATATCGTTCAAAATTTGCAATGGTTCTTCAAGACAGTTGGATATTTGCTGGTAGTATTCTTGAAAATATAAGATATGGAAATTCTTCTGCTACAATAGAAGAAGTAAAAAATGCTGCACGAAGTGCTAATGCTGAAGATTTTATTTTACAACATAAAGATGGATATGATACATATATAACAAGTGAAAGCTTATCAAAAGGAGAAGCTCAACTTATTTCTATTGCAAGATTATTCTTAATTAATCCTCAATTTATTATTCTTGATGAAGCAACTTCAAATATTGATGCTTTAACTGAGTTAAAAATTAATGATGCTTTTAAAAAACTAATGAAAGGTAAAATTAGTATAGTTATCGCTCACCGTTTAGGAACTATTAAAAATAGTGATGTTATCATCGCATTAAAAAATGGTGAAATCCAAGAAATTGGAGATCACCAAAGTTTATTAGACAAAAAAGGATTTTATTACGAACTTTATAAAGCTCAGTTTATGTGAAATTTACTTGGTAATTTTTTACAAAGATTGTTAATAGTATCGCGTTCAGGACCAAAGAAGAAGACACAAATATTTCCTGGACCGTATTTTATTCCTGTAAATGGACCAGAAGTAGTTAAAACAATTCTGTGAATATCAGGATAATTTTCTAATAAATAATGTTTTATTTTTGATGCTTCATGAATTGAATCTCCGTGAGCAATAAAAACAATAGTTTTATCAATACAACGCGAATCAAAAGATACGAGCATACGTTCAAAGCATTTAAGTTTAGAATGGTATTTATTAACAACAATTTCGCCTGAATCTTTATTAAGACGAGAAAAACAATATTTTTTATTAAACCAATTAGAAGGTTTTTTATCTATTTGTTTATTACGTGTGCACTTATATATAATTGTATTTATATAAATTGACATTGATTCAATAAATTCAGCAGCAGATTGAATATCTAAATATCTTCCTCTACCGTTTTCTTCCATTAAACAATAAATAAGCAATCCAATTCCTAATGAAAATGAACGAGTTGAAACTATTTTAATATGGAATTGTGGATTAGCTTCCATAACAGCCTTAGCAGCAGTAGTAGCATTAATATAAGCTGCATCAACAGCATTTAATTGAGCAAAATATAAAATATCTTTTTGTTTACGTGCTAAAACATCAACAAAAAAGTTGATATATTCATCAATAGATGGTGTTAAAACTGTTATCTTTTCGCCAGATCTGGCGCGACGATAAAATTCTTCTATAGCACCAAGTCGCGATAAAAGTGATATACGTAATATCTGATTTTTAAATTGGATCGATGCTGGAATTATTTCAATTTCTTTTTCTTTGAGAACTTCCTTTGGAATATCAGCGGTCGTCCCAGCACAAATTACAAATTTCGTTTCATTCATAAATTTATTTTAACAAAATATGAGTTTTTTTACTATACAAACTTATTATTTTATATATAAATTGCTAGAATAGGCCATTTTACATTAAAAATAATTAAAAAAACTGAACATATGTGTTCATATTCAACTGTATTTCAATTATAATA
>JAVXGI010000010.1:0-40617 GCA_036657515.1 Bacilli bacterium | reverse complement strand
AAATGTTGCATTATTGCAACATTTTTTCATTTATTTGTACTATAATACATGTATATGAAAAAAATAAAGTATGCGATATTTGATTTTGATGGAACACTTGCTGATTCAATTGGTGGAATTACTAAAGCAGTTAACGAAACCGCAAAAGAAGAGAAAATAGATAAATCTTATACAAGAGAAGAAGTTACTAAATTTGTTGGAAATGGCGCTAAAGTTCTTTTTATGAGAGCTTTTAATGTTACGGAATTTGATTCTAAAACAACTAAAATATATGAGTTATTTATGAATTATTATGCCTTATATCAATTAAAAGAAATTGAGATATATCCTAATATAAATGACTTATTATTATATTTAAATAAAAATGATGTAAACATCATTATTTACTCAAATAAACCATATGATATTTTAGTGGATTGTATGGCTAATTTGTTTAAAGAAGTAAAAATATTAAAGTGTTTTGGATATAATAATGAATTTGTAGCAAAGCCTAAAATAGATGGTATTATGAAATATTTTTCACTAAATAATTACGATATTAATGAAGCAATTTATGTCGGAGATAGTCCGGTTGATGTTAAGTTTGCTAAAGCCTTAAATATTCCTTCTGTTGCTTGTCTATATGGATATGGAGATCTTAAATTAATTAAAGAAGAAAATCCAACCTATAGTGTTAAATCAGGTAAAGAATTACTACAATTATTTAAAGCTATATTGTAAAATAAAATTATAACCCCTAGCAGTAAAAAAAGAGGAGAAAATCATGTCAATTAAAGTATTTAATTCTTTAACTAATAAGAAAGAAGAATTTGTTCCACTTCGCCCTAATTCGGTCTCAATTTATATTTGTGGACCAACCGTATATAACGATCCTCATTTAGGAAATTTTCGTCCTCCAGTTGTTTTTGATTTGTTAAGAAGACTATTTATTTATGAAGGATACGAAGTTGATTTTGTCTCTAATTTTACTGATGTTGATGATAAAATAATTAAGAAAGCTCTTGAAGAAAAAAAGACTGAAAAAGAGATCACAGACTACTATATAAATGAATTTAAAAATGTATTATCTTCTCTTAATGTTCTTCCAGCAACTGCTAATCCTCGCGTTACTGAAACGATGTCCGAGATTATCGATTATATCGACAATCTCGTTAAAACAGGACATGCTTATGTTAAAGGAAATGATGTATATTTTCGCGTAAATAGTGTATCAAATTATGGAATACTTAGTAATATTAAGTTAGAAGATTTACGTGCGGGAGCTCGAATTGAAGAGAATGAATTAAAGGAAAATCCATTCGATTTTACCTTGTGGAAAAAAACAAATGAAGGAATTACGTGGGACAGTCCTTGGGGTAAAGGTCGCCCAGGATGGCACACAGAATGTTGTGTTATGATCAACACTAGATTTGGTAATATAATCGATATCCATGGTGGTGGATTTGACTTAAAATTCCCACATCACGAAAATGAAATTGCCCAAAGTGAAGCTACGGCAAATACGACTCTTGCTCGCTATTGGATGCATAATGGATTTCTTAATGTTAATAATGAAAAAATGTCTAAATCTTTGGGCAATTTCATTACCGGAAAAGCATTTATTAAGGAACATGGAGGATTATTTACTCGTTATGTTTTACTTTCTACTTATTACCGTGCTCCAATTAATTTAAATGATGAATTTTTAGCTACGTGTAAAGTTGAAATAGATAAGATTGGTAAAGCAATTAATGATCTTGCAAAAGAGTTACAAGTTAAAAAGATCTTTAACGAATTAGGAAAAGAAGAGATAAGTGAATTTATATCTTGTTTAGAAGATGATTTAAATATATCTAATGCGTTATCAGTAATCTTTAAAATATGTAAAGATATTAATTTAGCACTACGTAATAAAAGTACTAAAAATGAAGAATTACTTAATTTATATGCATCTCTTTCATTAATGTTAGAGATTTTAGGATTAAAATTTGATATAATTACATTATCAGTTGATGATTTGTCTCTTTTAGAAGCATATAATAAGGCAAAAGAATCTAAAGATTTTGCTTTAAGTGATTGCTTAAGAGCTAAGGCAATAGAAAGAAAATTATTATAGGTGGAACAATATGAATGTAATGAGCATTGACAGAGTCGTAGTTGAATGGTTTAATGGTCTATTTAACAACAATGGATGGGGTAATTTAATCTTAATTATTTTATCTTTAGTTTTATGTATTTTTCTTGCTGGTGTAATTGGCTACGAAAGAGAATGGAATGGCCATGCTGCCGGACTTAGAACTCATATTCTTGTTGCAGTAGGATCTGCTATTACAATGATTATTTCAATTTATGGAATAGGATACGAAAATAGAGATACGATGCGTCTTGCTGCGCAAGTCGTATCTGGTATTGGTTTTCTTGGTGCTGGTACTATTATTCAAACCGGAACCGATATTAAAGGACTAACAACTGCTACCACCCTTTGGATGGTAATGGCGATTGGTTTAGCGTGTGGAGCTGGAAGCTTTATTGTTGCTGCACTCGGTTCATTATTAACTATATTTTCTCTTACTGCTCTTAAACCAATCGAACGTCATATTAGTGCAAAAAATCCTGTAATTTTACTAGTTGTTCCAACAAATAGTGCTGTTTTAAAAGATGTTAGTGAAATTGCTAGATCATATGGCCTTTCACTTAAGAGTTTTGAAACCCAATTAGTTCAATTTAGAACTAACGAAGCGCTTCGACTCTTGATAACTTTTTCTCCTGCTAAACGCTCAACGTTAGATGATTTCGTCGAAGCGCTTTCGCAGAAAATAAGGCCTTTAACAATTAGAGTGTGCTAAAAAGCACACTTTTTATTAAGTAAAATAAATTTTAAACCAATTAATTCATAATTATTATAAAATAAAAAAACATAATAATTACTTTATTTGCCGAAAGCGGCAACAAGGAGGGTGTGTATGTTAACATCTTTAATATATGGAATCAATACTGTCTTAAGTGCAGTAGAATCAAAACGAGCTATCAAGGTTTTTATTTCAAAATCTTTTAGTAACGAAAGAATTATTGAAAAACTTAGATGTAGTGGTGTCACCTTAGAATTCGTTGAGAAGGAGATTATCTTTTCGCTAGTTGGGAAGTCTGTTGTATCCCAAGGAATTGTTGCTGAAGTAAAAGAATACACTACTTTTTCTTTAGAAGAACTTATTACAAGTTTACAAAAGAAAGAGAAGTCAATTATTCTTATGTTAGATGGTATTGAAGATCCTCATAATTTTGGAGCGATATTACGTGTTTGTGATGCATTTGACGTTGATGCTGTTATTTATAAAAAAAACAATCAAGTTGGTATTACTGAGACAGTTGCCAAGGTTTCAACAGGTGCGATTAACTATGTAAAAATGGTTAGTGTAGTGAATCTTTCTAATACGATAAAAACTTTAAAAGAATTAGGATTTTGGATTTATGCTAGTGACGGCGGAGCAAAAGATACGTGCTATAGCACATCTTTTGCAAATAAAACCGTCCTTATATTAGGCAGTGAAGGATTTGGGGTTTCACGTCTAGTTAAGGAAAATAGCGATCATATTATTAAAATTCCAATGTATGGCCATGTTAATTCACTGAATGCTTCAACTGCTGCTGCAATTCTCCTATCTGAAATAAAAAGACAATTAATATGAGTCTTGTCGAGTCGTTTTCTGAAAGTTTAAGGAACACGAATAAAACAGAAGCTCTCGAAAGAGTACGCCGAATTGGGAGAGGAAACGATGTTCAAGAATTAGTTAATTTGAAGCAAAATATCATGCCTTTATATTGGTCAATTTTTCATTCAATAAAAGATTTTGGCATCGAATTAACTGATTTTGATTTAACTACAAATGGATTTATAGTTGAGTTTTGCAATGAAATTGAGCTAAATTGGATAGCTAGTTTCGATAGCTATTTTGTTGGTTTCATGAAAAATAAATACAATTCTTTGCGTGAAAAGTATTTTACAAAATCGAGTCTTCTTTTTAAACACGCTCTATCACTTGATAACGAAAATAGTGAAGCAGGAGCATCATTTTTAGATAACGTGTCATCTAAAAATGATGAAAAACAAGAACTCATATATAAGGAATTTTATGCGAAATATCTTTATAGCCAAACCTCGATTTTAAACGATGGAGAAAAGAAAGTTATTGATTTACATTTTTGTGGTTGGTCATTTATTGAGATCTCAGAAATATATGATTTGAGTTATAGTAGAGTCTTAACTATTTTTAAAATAGGGATTGAAAAAATTGAGTTAGATTGCGGGAAAATCTAACTCAATTCTTTAATATTTTTTATTTATTTATTATTTATTTTGTGCTATATTATTAGAGCAAAAGATGATATATTATAATCATGAGAAAAAAAGTGATTTTAATATGCTCGAAATGTCTTTCGAGAAACTATACTACGACTAAAAAAGTTGAGGAATCAACTACACGTTTAGAATTGAAAAAGTATTGTCCACATTGCAATGAAATGACAGTACATAAAGAAAGTAAATAAAAGTTAAGGAAGGAAAAAAATTATGACATCACCAAGAAAATATCTTAAAGAAGTAGGAAGCCAAGCAAAAAAGATTCGTTGGCCAAGTTTTAAAGTTTTTTTAAACTCTTTCATGATTGTTCTTGTTATTGTAATTGTTGCAGCAGTTGTTTTAATGATTGAAAACTGGGCTGCTGGAACTCTTATTAATGCTGCTAATAATATCTTTGGCGGTGCTTCAGGATCAGTTCCACCACCACCAAGTGTATAAGTAAGTTAAGAGATTAAAGTTTAGTAAAAAAGGAGAACAACATTATGGCAGATCTACAAAATAAGGCTTGGTATATTGCAACGACCTACTCTTCACACGAGAATAAAGTTGCTGATAATATTAGAAAAAGAATTGAAAACTTTAATTTAAGTGATCAAGTTTTTAGAGTAATAGTCGCAGAAGAAACCGAAGAAATTAAAGAAAAATCAGGAAAGATTAAAACCAAAATTGTTAACCTTTATCCAGGATATGTTTTTGTTGAAATGATTATGACTGATGATACCTGGTACATGGTTCGTAATACGCCAGGCGTAACCGGAATTGCTGGATCGTCCGGTGGAGGTACAAAACCTACTCCTGTTCCAGTTAATGAAATTGAATCCGTCTTAAAACGTATCGGACAAATTGACTCAACCATGATGGCAAGATACCTTGTTGGTGAACATATAAGAGTTATTAATGGACCATTCAACGGTATGGAAGGTAAGATAGTTTCGATTGATACCGAAACAAATATCGTTAAAGTTGAAACAGTCTTCTTTGGTAGACCAACCGCCCTTGAAGTTGATTTCTCCATCATCGAAAAGATCTAATAAGTCGTTAAACACAGCAGAATTTAATGTCAAAAAAAGAAACATTAAATTCTGCTTTTATATTGATGCGAAAAGTGATATTATTTAACAGCATAGTATTTAATGGATACATATGCGCGTATGTGAGGCGTGGGAGGATGAACGATTAGTCCTTTAACCACAGCACGGACAAACTAAACAAAACAAAAGGAGGTAAGTCACGTGGGAAAAAAGATCGCAAAAGTAGTTAAGATGGAGTTACCTGGTGGAGAAGCTAAACCAGGACCAAAATTAGCATCAGCTGGCATTGTCATGCCTAAATTCTGTACAGATTTTAACGCTAAGACAGCTGATAAAAAAGGGGAAATAGTACCAGTTATTATTACTGCCTATGAAGACAAATCATTTGATTATGTCATCAAAACATCTCCAGTCGCAGGATTATTATTAAAAGCAGCAGGACTTAAGAAAGCATCAGCAAATTCTAAAACAATCGTTGGTCATATTTCAAAGGCCAAGTTACAAGAAATTGCCGAATACAAAATGCCTGATCTCAATTGCAATGATATCACAGCAGCTATGAAAGTTGTTGAAGGTTCAGCTCGCAATATGGGAATCGCAATAGACGAATAAAAGAGTGGAAGAGTAAAAGCTCGCTAGAACCACAGGAGGAAATAAAATGAAGAGAGGCAAAAAATATACTGCAGCTTGTGCATTAGTTGATGGAAAAAAACTATACACAATAGCTGAAGCAGCAGATTTAGTAAAAGAAACTTCAACAGTTAAATTCGATTCAACTATTGAACTTTCATTCAAACTAAACGTTGATCCAAAACAAGCAGATCAACAAATTAGAGGAACATTAGTATTACCACATGGAAATGGTAAAACTAAAGTAGTCCTTGCAATTACAAATAAAATCGATGATGCAAAAGCCGCCGGTGCTGATTTTGTCGGTGGAAAAGAAATTATCGAAAAGATTAAAACTGAAAGCTGGTTTGCATACGATGTAATCGTTGCAACTCCTGATATGATGGGCGAACTTGGAAAGTTAGGAAAAATCCTTGGTCCAAAAGGCTTAATGCCAAACCCAAAAACTGGAACTGTTTCAATGGATATTGCTAAAGCAGTAAAAGACATTAAAGCAGGTAAGATTGAATATCGTGTTGACAAAGATGGCAATATGCATCTCTCTGTTGCACGTGTAAGCTTTTCTTCCGAAGCAATTGTTGAAAATATCAAAGTTATTACCGATACAATTGTTAGAGTTAGACCAGCCGCTGTTAAAGGTACATATATTAAGAATGCTGTCATGCATGCAACAATGGGTCCAGCAATTCATATTACATTTGACGGTCGCTAAAAATTAGGTTGTGTGTTCCAAATACCAAAGACAGTAACGGCTACGGCTTAATTATGTTACCGAGGTAATTTTATATAAAAATTGCAATAACCGAATGGATATTGGAACCTCATATATTTTTTATTAAAAAAGGAGGTAGTCAAAACATGAATCAAGAAGTCTTGAAACAAAAAAGTGAGATTGTATCAACAATCACTGAAGACATGAAGAACGCAGGTTCTGTAATCGTCGTTGAGTATCGTGGTCTAAACGTTGCTAAATTAACAAAGTTAAGAAGGCAATTAAGAGATTCGAATTCTTCAATGTATGTCTTTAAAAACACACTTGTAAGTAGAGCAGCAGAAGGTTTAGGTCACGCTGATCTAATGCCTTATCTTGAAGGTCCTAATGCTATTGTCTTTTCAAAAGACGTATCAGAAGGTCCAAAAATTCTCACAAAGTTCTGCAAAGCAAATCCATCTTTAGTTATTAAAGCTGGTATTGTAGAAGGAAAGGTATTTGATGCAGCTGGCATGAAAGTCATTGCTACATTACCAAACCGTGATGGATTAATCTCGATGTTCTTATCGGTGCTTCAAGCACCAGTTCGTCAATTTGCTTGTACGCTTAAAGCAGTTGCCGACAAATAGAAAGCCAATATTTCAATATCAATGGAGGAAAATAAAATGGCAAAATTAACAAATGCAGAAATCATTGCATCATTAAAAGAAATGACAGTTTTAGAACTTAACGATTTAGTTAAGGCAGTAGAAGAAGAATTCGGTGTTACCGCAGCCGCACCAGTTGCAGCCGCAGCAGCCGTTGAAGAAGAAGTCGCTACAGGACCAGTCGAAGTTGCTCTTTGGATTAAGGCAATCGGCGGATCAAAAGTTGCAGTCATTAAAGCAGTTCAAGCTATCACAGGCTTAGGCTTAATGGATGCAAAGAAATTAGTTGATGGCGCACCAGTCGCTGTTAAAGAACACATCTCATCAGTCGAAGCTGAAGAACACAAGAAAGCTCTTGTTGCAGCCGGTGCTGAATGCGAAATTAAATAAGTCTATTTTACAACATTTTTAACCTGCTCATTTCTATGGGCAGGTTTTCGTGCATTTTAAGGAGTAATAAATGAGCCAGTATTTTGATAATGATCAAGATGTTAAAAGTAAGGATATTTTGGTTAATTATACGTTTGCTGGCTCTAATTTCTCTTTAATGTCGAATAACGGTATTTTTTCAAAAAGTAAACTTGATGATGGAAGTAGAGTTTTGCTTAAAGCAATTACTAAAATTCCTCATAAAGGAAAAATACTCGATCTCGGTTGTGGAATCGGAGTTATTGGTTTAACAGATTGTATTATTAATAAAGAAGAAAGTTTCTATACTTTAGTCGATATTAATAAGACAGCGGTTGAACTTGCAGCAAATAATGCAGCAAGATTGCATTGTGAAAACAAAGTTGAAGTATTATATAGCGATATATTTAGTGCTATTGATGATAAAAAGTTTAATTATGTGTTGCTTAATCCCCCAATAAGAGCGGGAAAAAGCGTTATATATAAAATGTTTAGTGATAGTTTCATTCATTTAATTGATGGTGGTTCACTGATAATTGTCATAAGAAAATCACATGGTGCTGAAAGTGCATCCAAGTATTTGTCTAGTATATATAGCTGCGTCTCTCTTATTTATAGAGAACACGGATACTATGTTTATGAAGCAAAAAAATAGTAGGGTTGATAACGCGTAAAAACTACAAAGGAGCCATAGGATGAAAATTTTAGAAAAAGATTATAAAGTAATGAATAACAATCGTATTGATTTCTCTAAAGTATCTGGAAAGTTAGAGCTTCCATACTTAGTCGAAATTCAAACTAAATCATTTGGTTGGTTTATTGAACATGGCCTTGATGAAGTTTTCAAGGATGTTTTTCCTATAAAATCACAAGATGGTAGTATTCAAATTGAATATGAATCATTTGTTTTAGAGGAACCAAAATACGATGCACTAGAGTGCAAAGCAAGAGACTTAACATATTCAAAATCTCTTAAAGCCACTGTAAGACTTAATTACATGACAACCGGACAAATAAAAGAATCCACAGTCTTCATGGGAGAACTCCCAGTAATGACACCAAGTGGAACATTTATTGTAAATGGTGCTGAAAGAGTAATTGTTTCTCAAATCGTAAGATCTCCAGGTGCATATCTAGCTAAAACTAGGGATAAAACCGGAAAATTTACTTTTAACGCCGATTTAATTCCAAGCCGTGGTACATGGCTTGAATTTGAAAGTGACGGTAAAGGTATTTTATCTGTTAGAATAGATAGACAAAGAAAAATGCCAGCAACAACTTTGCTTAAGGCATTAGGATTTACAAAATATGAAGACGTTGTTGCTATTTTTGGCGAGACCGAAGATCTCGCTCAAACATGGGAAAAAGACGTCGATATTAAGAATGAAAAAGACGCATTAAAAGAAATTTTTAAGAAATTAAAACCAGGTGAACCAATTACTGATAAAGGTATTACTGAGTTCTTAATTCAAAAATTCTTTGATGAAAAACGTTATGATATTGGTAACGCAGGACGTTATAAATATAATAAAAAACTGGGACCTTACAACAGATTAATCGACAAAATTTTAGCTGAAGATTTAATTTCTGTTGATGGTGAAGTTATTTTTGAAAAAGATCATTTATTAACAAAAGATGATATTAGTAGATTAAAAAGAATTGAAAATGGACCTGATTCTCCAAAAGGTTTTTTTGAAACAGGTGCTCATAAATTAACTCTTGAAAATATTAATACTAATCTTGATACTCATGCTGATGTATATATTGTAAAAGTATATGCAGATGATTCTAAAAGTAAAGTTGTAAATATTGTTGGTAACGATATTATGGAAAATATCCATCGCGTTACAATCAGCGATATTGCTGCTACATTTAGTGCTTTCCTTAATATTATGCAAGAAGTTGGTGAAACTGATGATATTGATAACCTTGCTAATAGAAGAATTAGATGTATTGGTGAATTATTACAAACACAGTTCAGAATTGGTCTTACTAAAATGGCTAAAACTGTTACTCAAAAGATTTCAATTTCAAGTGCTGAAGATTTAACCCTTCAATCACTTCTTAACGTGAAGCCTTTAACAAGTGCAATTAGAGAATTCTTCGCTAGTTCACAGTTATCTCAATTCATGGATCAAACAAATCCATTAGCTGAATTAACTAACAAACGTAGAATAAGTGCTCTTGGACCTGGTGGATTAACCCGTGATAGAGCAAGTATGGAAGTACGTGACGTTCACTTTACTCACTATGGTAGAATTTGTCCAATTGAAACTCCAGAAGGTCAAAATATTGGATTAATTAATAACCTTGCATGTTATGCCAAGGTTAATACATATGGATTTATCGAAACTCCTTATCGTCGTGTTGCTCATGAAACAGTAAATGGCGAAACAAAAGCAAGAGTTACCGAAGAAAACATATATTTTAGTGCTGACCAAGAACGTAACCACAATATCGCTCAAGCTAACGCTAGACTTGATAAAGATGGTTACTTTATTGATAAAGAATCAGTTGCAAGAAGTAATGGCGAAAACGTTTTATGTGATGTTAATTCAATTGATTACATTGACGTCTCACCAAAACAAATTATTTCTGTTGCTGCTGCTTGTATTCCATTCCTTGAAAACGATGATAATACTCGTGCTTTGATGGGTGCAAACATGCAACGTCAAGCATTACCTTTACTCCATCCAGAAGCTCCATTTGTTGGAACTGGAATGGAACATATTATTGCTCATGATAGTGGATTAGCAGTTACTGCAAAAATTAGTGGAAGAGTAATTTATGTTGATTCACAAAAGATTACAATTCAAAACGATACCGGCGATATAATTGAACATAAATTACAAAAATTTGATCGTTCAAATAATGGAACCTGTATCAACCAAAAACCAATTGTTAAAATTGGTCAAGATATTAAATATGGAGATATTATCGCCGATGGTCCCGCAATGGATAATGGTGATTTAGCTCTTGGACAAAACGTGACCATCGCCTTTATGACGTGGAATGGCTATAACTATGAAGATGCTGTTATCATGTCACAAAGATTAGTAAAGGATGATACATATACTTCAATTCACATTGAATCATATGAACTTGAGTGCCGTGTTACTAAATTAGGTAATGAAACAATTACTCGTGATATTCCAAATACTTCAGAAGCTGCTAAGGCTCATCTTGATAAACGTGGAATTATTGTTATTGGATCAGAAGTTAAAGAAGGCGACATTTTAGTTGGTAAGATTACTCCAAAAGGACAAAACGAACCAACTCCAGAAGAGAAATTATTCCAAGCTATATTTGGTGACAAGTCTAAAGAAGGAAAAGATTCTTCTTTACGTGTTCCACATGGTGGAGCAGGAATTGTTGTTGATGTTAAGATATTTAGTGTTAAAGCTAAAGACGAATTATCACCAAACGTTCTTGAAAAAGTAAGAGTATATATTGCTCAAAAACGTAAGATTAGTGAAGGTGATAAGATGTCTGGACGTCATGGTAATAAAGGTGTTATTAGTAGAATTTTACCAGTCGAAGATATGCCATATTTACCAGATGGTACTCCAGTTGATATTATGCTTAACCCTTGTGGTGTTCCTTCACGTATGAATATCGGACAAATTCTTGAATTACACTTAGGTCTTGCTTGTAAAAAGTTAGGAATTAAGGTGGCAACTCCAGTATTTGATGGTATATCTAATGAAGAATTACTTGAAATCATGAAGAAAGCTGATTTAAATACTGACGGAAAAACTGTCTTATTTGATGGTAGAACCGGTGAAAGATTTGATGAAAGAATCTCAGTTGGTGTTATGTATATGATCAAACTTGTTCACATGGTTGATGATAAATTACACGCTCGTGCAACTGGACCATATAGTTTAGTTACACAACAACCACTTGGTGGTAAAGCACAAAACGGTGGACAAAGATTTGGTGAAATGGAAGTTTGGGCACTTGAAGCATATGGTGCAGCTCACGTCTTACAAGAAATTTTAACAATTAAATCTGATGATAGAGTTGGTAGAAGAAAGACATACGCTGCTATTATTAAAGGTACCGAATTACCAAAACCATCAATTCCTGAAGCATACCGCGTCTTTGTTAAAGAATTAAAAGGTTTAGCATTAGATGTTACGCTTTTCGATCAATATAACGAAATGATAGATATGGATGATTTAGCTCGTCAAACTTCTAAAGAAGAAAAAAGAGCAATGAAGAGTATTAGAACTTATAATTCTGAAACTGAAGAAAATGCTGAAGGAACCGACCAAATTGTTGACGAAAGTAACGTTAATGAAATGCTTGGTAACTAAAAGGGGAGGATGTAAACAATGCTAGATACAAAACAATTATCTGCAATGCAAATTAATCTTGCATCTCCAGAAAAAATTAGAGAATGGTCCCATGGTGAGGTAACAAAACCTGAGACAATTAACTATCGTTCACAAAAACCAGAAATGGATGGTCTTTTTTGCGAAAAGATTTTTGGTCCAAGTAAGGATTATGAATGTCATTGCGGAAAATATAAAAAGATTAGATATTCTGGTCTTGTTTGTGATAGATGTGGCGTTGAAGTCACAACTAAAGATGTCCGTAGAGAAAGAATGGGACACATTGAACTTGCTGCCCCATGTTCACATATTTGGTATTTAAAAGGAATTCCATCACGTATGGGATTACTCCTTGATATTCCACCAAAAGAATTAGAAGATGTAATTTATTATAATGCTCATATCGTACTTGATGTTGGTATTAGTAAAACATTAAGATATAAACAATTTATTAATGAAAAAACTGGAAGAGTTGACTTTGTTCAAACTCTTAAAGAAGTCGCTGATTTAATTAGTGATAAATCAATTTATGATTATAGTATTGTTGAAAACTATATCGAAAGTCTCCAAGGTACAAGTCAAACATTTGATTATTATGGAATTGTTAATATTTTCCATAAGTATCTTAAGGCTGAATTTGGTGAAGGCGGAGAAGCTGTTGAACGTTTATTAAAAGACGTTGATCTTACTGCCGAATCAATAAAAATTAGAGGAGACTTAAAAGGTGCTTCAACCCAAAGATCTATTAAATTAGTTAAACGTCTTGAAGTTATTGAAGCTTTTAAAAACTCCACTAATGAACCTCAATGGATGATTTTAAGAACAATACCAGTTATTCCACCAGATTTACGTCCAATGCTTCCACTTGATGGAGGTAGATACGCAACATCTGACCTTAATGATTTATATAGACGTGTTATTACACGTAATAATAGACTTAAGAAATTAAAGGAAATGAATTCACCAAAAGTTATTTTGATGAATGAATCAAGAATGCTTCAAGAAGCAGTCGATGCTTTAATTGATAACGGTAGAAGAAATGGAAAACCTGTTGTTGGCGCTGGAAATAGACCACTTAAATCTTTAAGTAGCATATTAAAGGGCAAACAAGGTAGATTTAGACAAAATTTACTTGGTAAACGTGTCGACTATAGTGGTCGTTCGGTTATCGCTGTTGGACCAGACTTAAAGATGTATCAATGTGGTATCCCTCGCGAGATGGCTATTAAATTATTACGTCCATTTATTGCTTACGAATTAATCAATGACAAGATTGCTGCGTCTCACGCACAAGCTGATAAAATGATTGATAGACAAGATTCTGAAGTATTTGATGAAGTTGAAAAAATTATTGATCGTCATCCTGTCTTATTAAACCGTGCTCCTACCTTACATAGATTAGGTATTCAAGCATTCCAACCAAAACTTGTTGATGGAAGAGCAATTAGATTACATCCACTTGTTTGTACTGGATTTAATGCTGACTTTGATGGTGACCAAATGGCAGTTCACGTTCCACTTTATAAAGAAGCACAAGAAGAAGCACTCAATTTAATGCTTGCTTCTAACAATATTCTTGGACCAAAAGATGGAAAACCTATTTGTATTCCTTCTCAAGACATGGTTCTTGGAAACTATTATTTAACACTTGAAGCTGATAAAAAATATTTTGCTGATCGTGCTGAAGAATTTACTAGTCAAGGCGATCTTGAAGAAGCTGAAATTTATAAGGGATATCTTGAATCTGAAGGCAAAGTTTTCTGTAATGTTAACGAAGTCTTAATGGCTTATCAATCCCATAAAGTTCACTTACATAATAGAATTGCTATTATTGGTAAAGCTTTAATTAAGGATAACTTTACTCCAGAAATGAATGAATCTTACTTAATCACAACTGTTGGTAAAGTAATATTTAACCTTGTTTTCCCAAGTGATTTCCCTTACTTAAATGAATTAAGCCCACGTAACTTAAGCAATTTAAAAGCTGATGATATTAAATTCTTTGCCCCTAAAGGCTCTGATATTAAGTCTCTTATTGCTGCTGCTCCACTTCGTACTCCATTTACTAAAAAGGTTCTTGAACCTATTATTAGTGAAATATTTGCACGTTATGGAACATCTAAAACATCAGCCGTTATTGATAAAATTAAAGATCAAGGATTTAAATATTCTACTATCTCTGGAATTACTGTTTCAATTAGTGATATTAACGTTTCATCTAATAAAGAAAAAATCGTTTCAAGAGGTGATGGCGAAGTTGCTGCAATTACCACTAGGTTTACTGATGGTGAATTAACCGATGAAGAAAGACATGACGAAGTTTGTAAAGTCTGGGATTCCATTGGTAAAGAAGTCAGTAAAGACGTTGAAAAATCATTAAAGAGTAATCCAAGAAACCCATTATATATGATGTCGGATTCTGGAGCTCGTGGTAATATTTCAAACTTTACTCAACTTATGGGTATGAGAGGACTTATGGCTAATACATCCGGTGAAACCATCGAATTACCAGTCAAATCTTGTTTCCGTGAGGGCTTAAACGTTAGTGAATTCTTTACAGGAACCCATGGTGCTCGTAAAGGTGGAGCTGATACCGCACTTAAAACGGCTGACTCAGGTTATTTAACTCGTAGATTAGTTGACGTTTCTCAAGATGTAATTATCCGTGAAGAAGATTGTCATACAGATCACGGCACAATTGTTAAAGATATTATTGATAGCTCAAGAGGCAAAGTCCTTGTAAGCTTATATGATAGATTAGTTGGTAGATTCTCACTTAATGATATTATTGATGAACAAGGAAATGTTGTTCTTCCTGCTAATACATTAATTGATGAACATACCGCTGAAGCAATAGTTGAGGCTGGCGTTAAACAAGTTGAAATTAGATCGTTATTTGGTTGTGAAACCCGCGACGGAGTTTGCGTACATTGTTATGGACGTAACCTTGCCGATGGAAAACTTGTTCAAGTTGGTCAAGCAGTTGGAATTATGGCTGCTCAATCAATTGGAGAACCTGGTACTCAATTAACAATGAGAACCTTCCATACGGGTGGAGTTGCTGGAACAGATATTACTCAAGGTTTACCACGTGTTCAAGAATTATTTGAAGCTCGTAATCCTAAAGGTATCGCTATTATTAGTGAAATCTCAGGTAACGTAACCGATATTAAACCTGATAGCGGAACCTTTATTGTAACCGTTACAAATGATATTGAAGAAAAACAATATAAGACTGGATATGGTGCTAAACTTAGAGTCAAATTAGGTGATAAAGTTATTAACGGACAAAAGATTACTGAAGGAGCAATTTCTCCAAAAGAATTACTTGAAGTAAGTGATGTGGCCGCTGTTGAAAAATATATTACTAAAGAAGTTCATAAAGTTTATAGTTCACAAGGTATCTTAATTAGTGATAAGCATATTGAAGTTATTATTAGACAAATGCTTAAAAAAGTCGTTATTATCGATAACGGCGACACTGATATGCTTCCTGGAACTAGAGTTTCACTTCTTGAATTCACCGATAAAAACGCTATTGCACTTGAAGCCGGACTTCGTCCAGCTGCAGCTCGTCCACTTATCTTAGGAATTACTAAAGCTGCTCTTGAAACTGATTCATTCTTATCAGCAGCAAGCTTCCAAGAAACTACAAGAGTTTTAACAGATGCTGCTCTTAAAGGCAAAAAAGATATCTTACATGGTTTAAAAGAAAACGTCATTACCGGAAGATTAATTCCAGCAGGAAGAGGTCTCTTAAGTGAAGATGAAGAAGCTAAATTAATGGAGAACTTTGATGTTCTTGAACGTATGCAAGAAGTAAAAGACAACTATATTGGTGTTCATGATTATAATGGAACAATAAAAGAAGCTCGTGCTGTTCAAGCTGAAGAAGAAAACGAAACCTTAGACGAAAATGTTGATGTTCAAATTGATCAATAATTTGTTCTAAATAGACGGGAAAAAAAATAACGACTTATCGTAAATGATAAGTCGTTTTTTATTTCTAGAATTTTATGATTATTATTTATTTTTGTAATTACTAAATATTTCAATCATTTCTTGAAGATTATCTTTAGAATCAAAGCCAGCGATTTCAAGAGTGAGTTTTTTATTATTTAAATAAGTGATGTTAACGAATTCTTTTTCAATTTCGATTTTTTCGATTGTATTATAATGAATTGTATAAGTAGAAAGTAAGTTTCCCGCAGCATAAACTTCACTTACAAGAGATTCTTCAAAGAAATTAACTAGAAGAGTATCTTTAGATATACTTTTTTTATCTGCAGAATATTTATTAACGTAAATATAGACGTTTAGTGAGATAAAAAGAGCAAGGAATAAAGAACCCATAATTATTTTATAGGTATCAGCTTTATCATAACTTGGAATAAAAGCGAGAACAAAAGAAATAATACTAGCTACTAATAAGACAGCATCAAATACTACTATTATTGATAAGTAACGCTTTGAAAACATATGTTTAGTTTTCTTATGAAGAAGGTTAGTCTTGTTTGAAAATTTTGGTTTAGCGTAAAGAGAAGATAAAGAAACGTCTTTTGAGATATCAATTGTCTCTTTAGATTCATTAAGATTTGGGTGTTCTACATCATTCATTTGGTTTTTCTTCCTTGTTATTATTTTTATTAGTAGATTTAATTACGAATTTATCTTTAATCTTGGTTAACGGCTTTATTATACCATTTTTTGCTTTTAAAATAAAATTATCTATTAAAATTGTTGTTGATAATGAAGTTTTATTTGCTACATTCTCCTTAATATGTAATTTTATGTTTTCCCATTCAATAATATACTTGTTTTCTTTTGCAATTGAAGAAATAAGAGTGAATGGTTTTACAATAGAAATAAAGTCTCCTACTAGAAGTCCATAAACTAATCCAATGGCTAATATTAACCAGATATTATTATCTATAAACATATAATCATACGTAAGATTAAATAGATTATTAAATGGTTCTTTGGCAAGAAAATAGTAGAAGATAGCAGCAATAATCCATATCGTGGTAAACTGAGGACAAATTACTCCTTTATAATTTCCTTTCATATTTGAATAATCCCATAATTTAATATGTAATTGTTTACTAAAGATCATTCCACCAATATATTCTAATAAAGTAGCACTAACTCCAAATAGTAAAATACATATAAAAGCTTCAAGATGATAATTTAAGGTAATATTAAAATACGTAAACATATTACTAAAAAAGAAAAGTAAACAAAGACCAAATCCATAGATTGGAAGCCGTGGTCCATGAAGTAAACCTGGATTTATCCAACGTTTCATACTAACAAAACGACGGAAAAATAGTTCAATGACGTATCCGATCATTGAACCAATTAAAAAAAGGAATAATAAAGTAATAAAAAGTTTCATAGCACTTTTATAATATTCAAAATATTCTTAGTTTGCAATAAAATAACATAAAGAAAAACGACAAATTTTAATTTTAGAGAAGAAGGAAATATAATAATAAGTAAGAAAGAAAATTAAAATTTGTATTTAAATTTATTGCACTAGTTTTTTTAGTGTTAGATTAAGAAGCGTTTAAAATATGTGCAATATTATTTAAATAAATATTGATTTAAGAATGGGTTTTATATATTATATATAGGCATGCGCAAAGTACGTGTGACGTGGGACTTATTATAGGTCCTTATTTATTGGAAAGTAAATGAAACGCCCGGTATTGTGTGCAATACTTAATTGAATTATTAATAAGGAGAATGTTAATGCCAACAATTAATCAATTAGTTAGAGAATCCAGAAAGAGTGTTGAAGTAAAACCAAAAGCTCCAGCTCTTCTTGTAAGATGGAATTCCCTTAACAAGAAAGAAACAGATCAAAATGCTTCTCAAAAAAGAGGAGTATGTACCCGTGTTGGTACAATGACCCCAAAGAAACCAAACTCAGCTTTAAGAAAATACGCTAGAGTTAAACTTTCTAATGGTTATGAAGTCACTGCCTATATTGGTGGTGAAGGACACAACTTACAAGAACATAGTACTGTTATGATTCGTGGTGGAAGATGTAAAGACCTTCCAGGTGTTAGATACCACATTATCAGAGGTACATTAGACTGTTCAGGTATTGAAAAAAGACGTCAAGGAAGATCACTTTATGGAACAAAACGTCCAACTTCCAAAGACAACGCATAAGGAGGAAGGAAAATTATGGCACGTAAAGGTAAAGTAGTAAAACGCGATGTTTTACCAGATCCAATCTACAATTCAAAATTAGTTACTCGTTTAATCAATAACATTATGGTCGATGGTAAAAGAGGAACTGCTCAAACCATCTTATATAATGCTTTTCAAAAGATCGAAAGTAAAACTGGCAAACCAGCAATGGATATATTTGCAACGGCAATTAATAACATTATGCCAGAAGTAGAACTTAAGGTTAGAAGAATTGGTAGTGCAAACTATCAAGTTCCAACTGAAGTTGCTGCTGATAGAAAAGTCACATTAGGCTTACGTTGGTTAGTAAATTATTCAAGACTTAGAAATGAAAAAACAATGGAAGATAGATTAGCAGGAGAAATTCTTGACGCTGCAAACGGCGCCGGTGGTTCTGTTAAAAAGAGAGAAGACGTCTATAAGATGGCAGAGGCAAATAAAGCTTACGCACATTATAAGTGGTAAAGGAGATAAAATATGACTCGTGAATATGATTTAGCTCATACAAGAAATATCGGTATCATGGCCCATATTGATGCTGGTAAGACTACGACAACTGAACGTATTTTATTCTTTACAGGAAAGATTCATAAAATCGGAGAGACTCATGAAGGCGCTGCTACAATGGACTGGATGGCTCAAGAGCAAGAAAGAGGAATTACAATTACCTCTGCTGCTACAACCGCTTTCTGGAAAGGTAATAGAATTAATATTATCGATACTCCAGGGCACGTTGACTTTACAGTCGAAGTTGAAAGATCGTTACGTGTACTTGATGGTGCTGTAACTGTTCTTGATGGAAAGAGTGGTGTTGAACCACAAACCGAAACAGTTTGGAGACAAGGTACAAAATATGGGGTTCCACGTATTGTATTTGTAAATAAACTTGACGCTATTGGTGCTGATTTTGAAATGAGCGTTCGCTCACTTCATGAACGCCTTGCAGCCAATGCTGCAGCCGTTCAATATCCAATTGGTATTGAATCAACATTAAAAGGTGTTATTGATATTATTGAAAGAAAAGCATATGTTTATGGGGAAGGTGCTGTTGCTCCAGAAATAACAGACGTTCCAGCTGAATATGTTGCTAAATGTGAAGAATTAAGAGCTATCTTACTTGAAAAACTTGCAGCATTTGATGATGACATCATGATGAAAGTTTTAGATGGAGAAGAAGTTCCAGTTGAAGAAATTAAGACGACAATTCGTAAAGCTGTATTAACCGGTGAATTCTTCCCAGTATTTGCAGGTTCAGCTTATAAAAATAAAGGCGTTCATCCATTACTTGATGGTATTGTAAGTTATTTACCTTCTCCACTTGATATTCCACCTTCAAAAGGTGTGTTAGTCAAAACTGGAGCAGAATATGTTTGCTTACCAAAAGACGATGGCCCACTTGCAGCTCTTGCATTCAAGATTGCAACTGATCCATTCATTGGTAGATTAGCCTATGTTCGTATTTATTCAGGTACATTAAAATCAGGTTCCTATGTTTGGAATACCACGAAAGGTGTTAAAGAACGTATCGCAAGATTAGTTCTTATGCACTCGAATCACCGTCAAGAAGTCGATGAACTTAATGCCGGAGATATCGGAGCTGTTGTTGGCTTAAAATCAACGACGACTGGCGATACCCTTTGTAGCGAAGATGATAATGAAGTTATTCTTGAACAAATGGAGTTTCCAGAGCCAGTAATCGAGGAAGCAGTTGAACCAAAATCAAAAGCTGACCAAGAGAAAATGACAATTGGATTACTCAAATTAGCAGAAGAAGATCCAACATTTAGAGTTCATACTAACCAAGAAACCGGTCAAACTATTATTGCCGGCGTTGGTGAGTTACATCTTGATGTTCTCGTTGATAGATTAAGAAGAGAATTCGGAGTCCAAGTTAACGTTGGCCAACCACAAGTTGGATATCGTGAAACAATTAAAGGAAGTGCCGAATGTGAAGGAAAATATATTAAACAATCAGGTGGCCGTGGACAATATGGTCACGTTTGGATCAAATTTGAACCAAATCCAGGAAAAGGATTTGAATTCGTTGATGCAGTTGTTGGTGGAACAGTTCCACGCGAATATATCAAACCAACTGAAGAAGGTTTAAAATCAGCTCTTGATAGAGGACTCGTCGCTGGATATCCAATCATTGACTTAAAGGCAACTTTATTCGATGGATCATATCACGATGTCGACTCGTCTGAAGCTGCATATAAGATTGCTGCCTCTTTAGCACTTAAAGAAGCTGCAAAAAGATGTTCTCCAGTCATTCTTGAACCTATTATGAAAATTGAAGTTACAGTTCCAGAACAATATTATGGTGATGTCTTAGGTGATTTGGCTCGTAGAAGAGGACAAATGACTGGAGAATCACAACATGGTAATGCTAAATCAATTGATGCAGAAGTACCACTTGCTGAAATGTTCGGATATGTTACTGATCTTCGTAGCTTTACTCAAGGAAGAGGTAATTACACCATGACTTTCTCACATTATGGAGAATGCCCAAGATTTGTTGCTGATGAGATTATTAAGAAATCCGGCAATAAAAACGACTAGATTAATAAATTAATACTAACTGTATTGATTTAGAATAAAAATTGCTATAAAATAAAATAATGATTTCAGGAGGAAATATAAATGGCAAAAACAAAATTTGATAGAAGTAAAACTCACGTTAATATTGGTACCATTGGTCACGTTGACCACGGTAAAACCACTTTAACAGCTGCAATTACAACAGTATTAGCTCAACACGGTGATGCTAAAGCTATGGCTTATGAACAAATAGACGCAACACCAGAAGAAAAAGCACGTGGTATTACAATTAATACATCACATATTGAATACACAACTGCAAAACGTCACTACGCACACGTTGACTGCCCAGGGCATGCTGACTATGTTAAAAACATGATCACCGGTGCTGCTCAAATGGACGGCGCAATTCTTGTTGTTGCTGCAACAGATGGCGTTATGCCACAAACAAGAGAACACATTTTACTTGCAAGACAAGTTGGTGTTCCATACATTATCGTTTTCTTAAACAAATGTGACTTAGTTGATGATCCAGAATTAACTGATTTAGTTGAAATGGACGTCCGTGATTTATTAAATTCCTATGGATTCCCAGGTGATGATACACCAGTTATCCGTGGTAGTGCTAGAAAAGCATTAGACGGCGACGCCGATGCTCAAAAAGCAATTATGGATTTAATGGATGCATGTGATTCCTACTTCCCAGATCCAGTTCGTGATAACGACAAACCATTCTTACTTGCAATTGAAGACGTTTTAACAATTACAGGCCGTGGAACAGTTGTTACCGGAAGAGTTGAAAGAGGTATGATCAAACTTAATGATGAAGCTGAATTAGTCGGTATTAAACCAACTCTTAAGACCATCGTTACTGGTATTGAAATGTTCCGTAAACTTCTTGATTTTGCAGAAGCTGGCGATAACGTCGGTTGCTTATTACGTGGTATTACCCGTGATCAAGTTGAAAGAGGACAAGTTTTAGCAAAACCAGGATCAATTATCCCACATACAAGATTCCAAGCTGCAGTTTATATTTTAACTAAAGAAGAAGGTGGACGTCACACTGCATTCTTAACAAACTATAGACCACAATTCTACTTCAGAACAACTGACGTCACTGGTATCATTACTCTTCCAGCAGGAACAGAAATGGTTATGCCAGGCGACAACATTGAATTAACCATCGAATTAATTCACCCAGTTGCAATTGAAAAAGGTACCAAATTCTCCATCCGTGAAGGTGGCAGAACAGTCGGTGCTGGAACAGTCGGCGAAATTATTAAATAGTTTTACAAAAACTAAAAATAACTTAAATCTAAAAACCCGTTTTACGACGGGTTTTTTCTTTTAATTTTTACAACTTCGCCTTTAATTTTGCTAAAACAAAGACAATAATAAATATCTATAAATTTTCTTAAAATTATTGTATAATTAAACAATATGAAGTGTATAGTTTTAGCAAAAATGTCTAAAAGAATTTCCGCAGCTGTAATTGATTTAACGCTTTTTTTAGCCATCAGTTTAATTGTCTTTTTTACCGCCATTTTTCCAACCACATTTGATAAAACTTCTTATATTATGAATCAAAACGAAATTGGTACAATATTCCTTAGAAGTGATCTATATGAACAAATTGGATCAAATGTTGTTGCTAAAAATGGTATACAATATCCAAAGACTGTTAAAGACTTTATTAGCTTTGAAAAATCAGTTGATGGAAGTCTTCATAAGATATCTTGTATCGATTCACTTTATACTTTTTATACGGATAAGATAACTAATTTTAATAAAAATAAATTAACATTAGAAAACTTTAATAAAGATGTTTTAAAAGTAGGAACAGAACAATCAAATATTGCTTCTTTTACTTATAATAAAGATCTTTCCGTTATTAAATTAATTGACGAAACTAAAGAAAACAAAACTATTAGTTATTTAAACGATGTTTATACAACAGCTATTAAAGTAACGACAAGTTTTAATAAAATTACGGACTTAAATAACAAGAACTCTAATCTTATGCTTAGTGGATTAATTTATATTATTCCTACTCTACTTGTTGGAGCCTTTATTATTTATGGACTTATTCCAATTTGTTCACCAAATGGCGAAACAGTTGGTAAGTGGATTTGTAAGATTGGCGTTTTAACAAAAGACGGGTATCGCTTAAATAAAATGTGGTATATATTACGTTTCTTAACTTTATTTGTAGTCGAATTTGCCTTAGGAATAGCTACAATGGGTGGAGCATTCTTAATTTCTTATATGATGTTTATTTTTAACAAAAAAAGAAGATGTATACATGATTTTTGTTCTAATAGTGTTGTTATTGATAAAACAACCTCAACTTGGTTTATTTCTAAAGCTGAACAAGATTCTTACTATTTATCACATGGGTTAGGAAATGAATAAATCTAATTGTTTTTATCGCGCTTATCTTCCAAAGCGCATGCTTGGTAAGCTAATTGATTTAAGTCTTATTGCTTTTACGACATATATTTTTTATTCTCTTGTTTTTATGATGTGCTTTGGAAGTTTTTCAAACCTTAACAACAATAGTAAAATAATTGAAGAAAAACAGATTGAGTATCGTTTAAATGTTACTTCTAGTACGCCAAACTATGCTCCTTATAAAGAGGCTTTAGAATATGTGTTTTTTGATAAATTATATGAAGAAATTTATCAAAAATCTAATGAATCAAGACCAGCAGATGATCACGTAAGTGTTGAATATTTATATAATGTTAATATTTTACATTTACCTTCCACGCCAGACAGTACCAATTATCAAACAGATTATTTTTCTTATCAAGTTAATGATAAAAATGAACCATTGCTTGATAAAGTTGGAACAATTAGAGTTGATAATATAATCACTCCTGTTGGTAAACATAATTTATTTGATATCTTTGAAATAGGTTATAGTAAGTTACAAAATGTTGCACTTGCTTTTGACGAAGTTTATGGGAATGCTTTTAAAGATAATATTTATCTTCGTCAAACAGCTATTGTTTCTTCATTTAGTATAAGTGTATTTATTTATATGTTACTTATTCCATGTTTAAGTAAAGATGGGGTTAGTTTAGGATACAAGATGTTAAGTATTGGTGTTGTAAACGCTAAAGACGGTAAAGTTATTCCAAAATATAAATCAGTTTATCGTTTATTACCAATATTTGGGATTGTTTTAGTAGGGCTTTATTATTTCAATCTTTATTCTATTTCATTTTTAGTAGTCCTACCTATTTTTGCTGAACTATTATTTATGACTTTATCAAGATCTCAACAGGACTTTGCTAATATAATATCTTGTTCTCTTGATATTGATTTAGCAGCGGTTGAGGACGAAAATCAAATTGATCCAGAGTTTACTAATATGCTTTCAAAAATAGAGTCGGTTAACGTAGGAGAAAATCATGAATGAAGAGATAGCAAGTAGTGAAATAGAGGTAATTCCTGCCCGCTTTGGAAGAAGAATCTTATCTTTCTTAGCTGATATTTTTATCATGCTTATTGCTAGTGTTTTTCTTTTTGAATTAGTAGTTTTTCAAATTACAAAACCTATTATTGGATACTATGAAAAAATAGCTCAACGTTCAACAATAAATCTTGAACGTTTAGATTTATTATATGATAACAAACTTATTATTAAGACCTATAATAACGAAGGCAATTTAGATTATAACTTTGATAAAGGTTCTGAAGCTGCTTTTGCTTCTTTTATGAAGTTTTATGTTTATAAAGAAGGAGATATTACTAATATTTCTTATACTAGAAATAATGATGATGAAGTTATAGCAAGATATAATATTAATGTTAATTATGCTCATAAAATGAATCTTACAGAAATTAATAAAGCCTATATTACGTCTATTCAAAATAACGATATATTTGTTAAAGAAAATAATGAATTTATCCGTGATAACGATGGATATTTAGTTTTAAGTAAAACAAATAAAAATCTTCTTAAACCTTATTTTGATACAAAAGATAAAATATCTTCAAGTGGTGAGAAATTACTCTCCTATTTTAGAAATGGATTCTTTTTCTCGCATTACGACAAGATTATTACCGATTTTGCTAGTGGAAACGTAACTTATAAAAATATCACCAAGCAAATTAATGAGATTACATATTTTGTTGATTCTTCAACGGTTTACGCTACCCTCGCTTCATATTTTCTTGCTGTAGGAGTATTTTACTTCCTTATTCCACTTCTTGATAAAAAAGGCCGTACGCTTGGGAAGATTTTCCTAAAACTTGAAGTTCTTGAGAAGAATAAAGTCATTCCGGTTTCTAAAAGTAAAGTGGCATGGAGAGGAGCGATTGAGTTTTTTGAAAATCTTCCAATTGTTGCGTTTATTCCAATGCTTTCAGTAGGATTTTCATATTGCTTTTCTTTATATTTAATTAATATTCAATCGTTTAAAATATCCCTTTTATTTGTTATAATATTTGGGATGGTATTTGATGCGATAACGCTTATTATTTCGCTATCAAATAGTAAAAAAATGTCGATAAAGGAACTTGCTTCAAATAGCGTTGTTGTTGAAAGTTCGTTAGTTGATGCCTACAACAGAGAAAAAGAGATAAAATGGGAATTAGAAAAGTAGAAGATAATACAATTTATGTTGAATATGATCGCCCAGCATTTTATAAAAGGGTGTTTTCAGCATTGCTTGATTTTCTTATTTTAGCCTTTGTATTTATGGGTCTTGTGATGTGTACAGATATGATTGTTAAAACTACCGATATGAACAAAGGTTATCAAAAAGATTATGATGAGATTAAAGAGAATTCTCAGCTATATAAGTTAAGTGGAGCATCGCACAATGAGCTGTTGTCAATTGTAACTTATTATACAAAAGCTGAGAACATAAAAGATATGTCTACATCTGACGTAAAGGCTCAATATGAGACGGCTTTAAATTACTATTATTATACATTTTTACCAGCAAATATTACTGATAAAAAGTTGGCCGAGACGACTAGTGCTAAGTATGACAAAGATAGATTAGAATTCAAGTTCAATGGAGTTGCTTATTTCGTTAAGAATGGAGAAAACGTGGTTGGAAATCCTGCAGTCGGTGATGCAGATTTTAATACCAATTTTTATGAAAAATACATTCTTGAATCAGCTACAGGAAATCTATTAAAAATAGATAGATATTATGCTGCTAATGTGTATTTTTCGAAGATTCTCATATTTATTGACGTGCCCGCACCATTGATTGTTTCTTCTATTTTGGTTTTATATGTTCCTGGACTTATTATGAAAAGAACAAGAAGAAGTATTGGCAAATTAGCTTTTAAAATTGGCCTTGTAAACAAGGACTTTTTACAAGTTTCATTTGGGCGTTTTACCGCACGATTTGCAATTTTTTTATGGGGAGAAATCGTTCTTTCGTTATTTACTTTTGGCTTGCCATTAATCATCTCATTTTCGATGATGGTATTTCTTAAAGAAAAACAGAGTTTTCATGATTATGTCTTAGGAATCGAGGCAATCGATATCACAGATTCCGTCATCTATAAATCTAAAGATGATGTGCTTTTAGAAGAACCAACTAAAAAAGCACCAGATTTTAAAATGATCGAGAGGCTCTAAAAGATAAATTTGGTTTTATATATAAATATAAACTTGTATATAAGCCCTAAATCTATTAAAATATTATTAGTAAAAAAAACGTAAGGAGAAATATAATGAACAAAATATTTCTAAAACTCACGCTATTGATGGGGATTATTAGTACAACTGGATTAGTAAGCTCAATTAATAACGCAACCTCTAAAGTTCTGTCGCCTACAGGAGTTATTCAAAACTCCAATCTTTTAGGTGCTGCTAACCATGAGGAATATGAAGATGTCTCTTCATTTATCAATGTTGTTGCAAGTCGTATTACAACAACTAATGCTTCGATTACTTTAACTATGACTTTTAAGTTTAAGGATTCAGTTGAACCTGATACAAAACCAATTTATACAATTGGCTACCGTGCATCTGATCAATATCCAGTTAAACCTGAAGCAGAAGTTATCCCTGTTGTAAAATTAGTTACAACAACTGGCGAATTTACTGGCCCAATTATTAAGCAAGGTGCAAACCTTACTGGTGATAACTTTGGTGACAAGGCAAGCGATTTTGCTGATGGAGTTTCAACATTTGCTAATATCCCATGTGATGGTATATTTAAATCTGCAAAAGTATATGGCTTACTTCCTACAACTTATGAAGGCGCCTTACCTACTCCAGATTTTACCAAAAAAGGTGGATATGCTACTATCACTACAAAATCTACGACAACCAATTTTAATCTTAATGGCGTAGAAGGTGATCCAAAACAGCCAGTTCTTTTCACTTCAAGATTAGAAACAATTTCGAAGTTTGGCAGTTTAATTTCGATCGATGCGAAATTTTCTACTCACTTTGTTGAACATTACCTTGATGTTTTAAAACCAAAAACAAAGCAGACTATAAAAGACAAACTTGAAGCAGGAACCTTAAAAATTAGTTCTAAAATTAACGTTGGTGCTTATGGAAAAATTATTATCAAAACAGATGATCCAACTAAAAATACCTATCAATATCCAGTTACTACTTATTCTTCATATTTTCTAGATGGTGAAATGAACTTTAACGTAATTTTGAATCAAGATGAATTAAAATTGAATGGCAATATTGTTGAAACATATGTTGAAGATATTAGCATAGTTACATATATTTATGCGCCATCGGATACTGGTGTTAAACAAAATCCACAACCAGGAACTTCTGTTTACTTTGATTTAGGATTTGTTAATTTGAATCCTACAAAGGTTAGCACTGGTATATTACCACTTGATTTAATTACAATTATCTCATTAGTCAGTTTAATTGCTATTATTGCAGTTGCTGGAGTACCGGTCTATTTTATTAAAAAGAAAGCTGGTTTAAATAAAGAATTCGGTGAAGTTAATAAAGTTGAATTTATTAAAGTCAATATTATGGCTTGTCTAACAGGCGCTTCGCTATTAATGTTCTTCTTATCAACAATCTTCCGCTTTACTCTTTTCAATAATACATTTACTGTTTATAACTCATTAGATATCTTCGTTGTTGCAACATTTATTACTTCAATTATACTTGTTGGATATTTTGTTAGATATTTCATGATTGTATATAAAAATTATCGTGCACAGAAGAAAGCCGACGCACAAAAGAATTCTAAGAAAGAATATTATTTTTAATGAATAAGGAGTCAATAAAAATATGGAAATTAAAATTAAAGATTTAACAAAAATTTTCCCTGGTAACCCTAAAAAACACATTAGAGATACTATCGCTGTCAATGATCTTGACATCGTTGTCCCAGACGGAAAGTTAGTTGGTTTACTTGGACCTTCAGGTTGTGGTAAATCAACAACACTCTATATGTTGGCAGGATTACTTCCACCAACTAGTGGAGAAATTTGGTTTGGTAATGAAGACGTTACAAACCTTGCCCCAGAGAAAAGAGGAATTGGTTTGGTTTTCCAAAACTATGCTCTTTATCCACACATGACAATATTTAAGAACGTTGAGTTTCCACTCACCAATCTTAAAGTAGAAGTACCACTCTTACCTTTCTTTACTATTGAATATGCATTGTCATATACATTAGAAGAAAAAGATGATGCAGCTGGTATTAAAAACGCTTTATTTACACTTATTAAGAAACTCGGTATTAAGAGCCACACAATTGAAATTGTTGAAGGCACACCAGCAATCTTTAAAGTAACATTAAATCGTGTATCTGAAGCTGATGCTGAATCATTTTTAAAGAACGTCAATAGAATCGTTACCTTTAAAGTTGATTCGACAAATAAAAATCAAATATCTGATGCATTATACGATCTTACATGCAGATACGTATTTGGTGAAGAAGTAACTGATGCATCAATGAAAGAAGCAATTCATACTGTAAAGAACGTTTTAAGAGAATTCCATCTTCATGGAACTGAATTTAAAGCATTCCGTGATGAAGAAGGCAAATCTAGATTATTCTTTAAAGTAAAAAAGATTAGTGAAGAAGTTAAAAAATCGTTCCTTGCCGCTTTAAAATCATTAGTTAAATTAACAAATGAAGAAATTGAAGAAAAGCAAGCCGTTACATTCCGCCGTTTAAATAAAATTGAACGTAGAGAAATTGTATATGAGACTGCAAAACTTGTTCAAATTGAAGATTATCTTGAAAGAAAACCATCACAATTATCTGGTGGTCAACAACAACGTGTTGCTATTGCAAGAGCTTTAGTCAAACGTCCAAGAGTTTTATTACTTGATGAACCATTAAGTAACCTTGATGCTAGACTTAGACTTCAAACAAGAGAAGAAATCAGAAGAATTCAAAAAACAACTGGTGTTACAACCGTTTTCGTTACACATGACCAAGAAGAAGCAATGTCAATTTGTGATCAAATCGTCGTTATGAAACTTGGTAATGAAATGCAAATGGATGCTCCACAATCAGTTTATAACAATCCAAAGAATTTATTCGTTGCAACATTCTTAGGAACTCCACCAGTTAGTGTCTTTAATGGCAAAGTTGTTGATGGAAAAATTATGGTTGGAAATGATGTTATTTGTACACCAAAAACAAAAATTAAAGACCAAGATTTATATATCGCTATTAGACCAGAAGGTTATACTGTTGGTTCAAAAGGCGAAGAAGGACTTACAATTAACGCTGAAATGCTTGAAGTTATGGGCCGTGATATTTCTATTATCGCTCACAACGAATTTAGTTTAAAGCCATCCTTTAAAATTATAATTTCAGCAGATAATAAAATTGACTTAGGTAAAATAAAGCTCGCTGTTAAACCTGCTAAAATGTTTATCTTTGACAAGGTTACCGAAGAAAGGATTTATCTTGATTAATTATGGAACAAAAGAATAACTGGAAAGCCTGGTTGTATCTTGCGCCGGTATTAATATTGATGGCAATATTCCTTATCTATCCATTAATCAACACATTTTTTATATCATTCATGGATGGATATAATTATATCGACGGAAGTTTCACTGGCTGGTCATTTAATAACTTTGGCAGAATATTAGGTCTTGTTACAAATCCAACAGGATTTGATAGCTCAGGTATTCCTTACTATGAATATAGTGTTATTGAATACGCTCTTCCTAATACAGTTGTTATTGTTATAGTAACTGTCCCACTTTCAATACTTATAGCACTACTTATTTCAGTTGGTTTAAACTCAATTAAGTGGTTCCAAAAGATATTACAAACAATATTCTTCTTACCTTACGTTACGAACTCTATTGCTATTGGAATGGTCTTCGCTGTTGTCTTTGATGATCGAGGTATTATAAATTATATCTTTAATCTTGATACTAAATGGATTGTTGGTGCTGATCGCTGGACTGCTATGATTCCACTTTGTATTTATATCGTTTGGGGTTCCTTACCATTTAAGATTCTTATTCTTCTTAGTGGTCTACAAGGAATTGATAAGCAATATTATCAAGCCGCTCAGATTGATGCTACTCCAAAATGGAAAACATTATGGAAGATTACGGTTCCACTGTTATCTCCTCAAATACTCTACTTAATGATAACCTCGTTTATTGGAGCATTTAAAGAATATACCGCTGTTGTTGGACTATTTAATGGTCCAGGAACCATTACTGGATCCTACAACATGTATACAATCGTCTACTTTATCTATGATGCCTTTAAATCTAACACTTTAAATATCGCAGCTGCTGCTGCTGTTATGTTATTCATCATTATCTTGATTCTTACATTTGTTCAAATGTGGGCCTCAAATAAGAAAGTTCACTATTAGGAGGAAAATATGAGAAATAATAATTCAAAAACTCTTGTAGCTGAACATAATCAATATATCGATTTTAGAAAACCAGGTACGCTTGGAATTGATGTTAAAATTGGTATTAAAGGTGATGGCAAAGCAATCAAGATGCTTCAACGTCAAGATAGAATTTTAAAAGGTATATCATTATTTATTACATATGCTTTATTAATTTTAATGGCTTTAGTTGTTATATTTCCATTCTATTGGATGATTATAACCTCTCTTAAAGCAATGAATGAAATTAGAGCTGATGTTCAAACATTCTTCCCTGCTATTGTTATGTGGTCAAACTATGTCGATGCATTTAATGGTTTCAACTTCGTACTTTACATGGGTAATACAATTTTCGTTGGTGCAGTTTCAACCGTTGGTACATTAATCACAACAGTTTTATCTGCATTCGCATTCGCTAGATTAAAATTTGCTGGTAGAGATGCCTTATTCCTTCTTTTCTTAGCTACTATGATGATTCCTGGAGAAATGATGGTTATTTCAAACTACATTACCGTATCATCTTTTGGTTGGCTAGGTGGAAATGGCGTAAGTCAAACTCAATCAGGGGCATTCTTAGCTATGATCATACCTTTCTGGGTAAGTGTATTCTATATATACTTATTACGTCAGAATATGAAACAAGTTCCAAATGAACTTTATCTCGCTTCTAAAGTCGATGGTAAAACTGATTTCGGATTCTTGCTTAAAGTAATGGTACCACTAGTTGCTCCTTCACTTATTTCTATCACAATTCTAAAATTTATGGGTACATGGAACTCATATGTTTGGCCAAACCTTGTTGCTTCAAAAGAAGACTTCTTCCTAATTTCAAATGGATTAAGAAGTGCTTCGTTTACAGACCTTGAAGGAAATACATTATTTGGTCCTCAAATGGCTGCAACTATTGTTGTTACCGTTCCATTGTTCTTATTATTTGTCTTCTTTAGAAAATATATTATGCGCGGCGTTGGTCGTGCTGGTATAAAAGGTTAGGCAATAAACTTAGACACTACGCTTTAGTTTATAGGAGGAAAAATAAATGAAAGCAAAAAGACTACTTGCATTATTTGCTGTACCAATGTTATTAGGTACAGTTGCATCATGTGGCGAGGCCACTACGACTGTAAAACCAGATACAAAGCCTACAGTACCTACATCAGTTATTCCACAAGACGTTATTGTTGGAACAAAAGAAAAACCAGTCAAAATTATGTTTTGGCACACAATGGGAAAAGATTTACAAAACTTAGTTAAAGAATATATCGAAAGTTTTAAAGCTGTTCAACCATATGTTGTTGTTGAAGAATTTATGAAGAATAGTAGCTATTCTGGATTAAAAGACGCAGTTGCTCAAGCTTTTACTAGCGGAACTGCTCCAGACATGGTTGAAGCATATCCTGATCACGTTGCCGATTACCTTGATTATGGTTATGGACAAGATTTAACAGACTTTATGGCAAAATATCCACTTGAAGATGCAGATGATATGGTCGGTCTTGAAGAAGGAACCCAATATCTTACTCCAGGAATGTATTCATTACCATGGAAAAAATCAAGTGAAGTTTTAATTTATAACGAAGTTCTTGTAGGACTTGATTTAAGTAGAATTGATTCAACAATTAATGGTGGCAGAGCACTTAGCACTAACTATTTAGACCACTTAAACTGGGAAGAATTATTCGATAAATTAGCTCCTGCTCTTCAAACATATAATGCTGGTTTAGCAGCTGATAAAAAGATTTATGATACAACAGGAGACAATGCTGTTGTTGGATACGACTCAGATGATAACCTATTTATTACCTTAGCAAAACAATATGGGTATGGTTATACAAGTATCGATGAAAATGGTGAACCAAGCATTGATTTTAACAAAGATTCTAATATGAAAAATCTTGTTAAAAAGTTTGGTGGATACGCAGCAAAAGGCTTACTTACAACCAAAGGCTTATTAGCCGGCGCATTTACTTCCACTTTCTTTACTGCTAGAAAATGTTTATTTACAATTTCTTCTTCAGCTGGAATTAAATATGCTTTTGATTCAGAAAATCCATTTAAAGCTAACGTTGGCTGTTTACCACAACCAGCAGTTTTACAAAATAACAAGAAAAACGTTATTTCACAAGGCGGATCATTTACTATTTTAAGTAATCAAAAAGATCAATCTAAAGAAGCAAGAGATAGAGCATTAGCCTCTTACTTATTCTATCGTCATTTAACCAATGTTGAAAATGCAACTGACTGGGTTATTAGAGGACAATATGATGCAATTAGAAAATCAACATTCAATGATGAAGGCTATATCGCTGCAAAAGGCGTTGAAGGCAAACCAAATCCTAGTGGAGAACTTTTATTAGCATTATACGCAACAAAAGTTGCTAAAGAATATGCTGATAATAATTACTACTTTACTTCTCCTGCATTTAAAGGCTCATCAACTGCAAGAGTACAAGTAGGTGGTATTATTACTGAAGCCTTTACAGGCTATATAAAAGCTACAGACCAAAACCCATTTACTGATATTAAACTGGATGAAATCTTTAGCAAGGCATTCGCCAATATTACAAAAGCTTTATAAACTAAAAAAATTTTAATGAAAATTAAAAATCTACTAAAAATATGTGGCTGCTTTCTTTTAGCAGCCACATGCCTTAGTAGTTGTGGTAGTACGATTCCTGAATTAATTATTTATGAATATGTTAATGCTGCAACTAAGGACAAAATTAAAAGTTATGGTATGAAGTTTAAAACAACCATAAAAGAGAAATATGGTGAAGACATTAATATTTCGTTTTTAGATTTTGCTTCAGCTGAGGAAATGGATACAAGAATGCAAATGAATGCTCTTAATAATTTCTTTCCAACTATAGTTATTAGTGAAACTGATAATATTGGAGCTTATGTTAAAAAATATGGTGCATTTGTTCAAGATCTTGAAGAAATAAGTAGTGGAAAAATAGATGATTTTGTTGGAGAGTACTTACGCGAAGGCCAAAGTTATTCAACAAAAGGCACCTATTCGTTGCCTTTATATAAGACTAATGATGTCTTATATTACAGTTACGATGATATTATCGGTAAAACTATTAATAATGTAACACTGAGTGAAGATTATATGAATAATCTAAACTGGGAAAAATTTCTAGATGTTGCCAGCTTAATAAAAAGCAACAAAGAGATGTTCCCAAATGTTAAAACGCCGATATTATATCAGAGTGAACTCAATTTACTCCTTTGTCTTGCTAATGATAAGAAAGTTCCATTATATGATTTAGAGAATGGAACATTAAATCTCACATTTAGCAATGACAAAACTCGTTCTTTAATAAGTGAAATTGCGGAGCTTTATCAAAAAGGTATCTTAACTTCAAAAACTCTTATTAAACAAGGAAGTTCTGATGATGAATCAACATATTTTAGTGCCGGAAACGCAGTAATGTACGTTGGTAGCGCCTTAGATGCTGGTAATGTATCAGCTAAATTTGGTGCAAAGAAAGTCGGTTTTACTAGTCTTCCAACTTCGTCAACACTATTTTCTGGACCATCGATTTCAGCATTTAAAGATGGAAGTGGCAAAAGTAAAAATGAAAAAGAAGTAAAATATGGAAAAGAATTTATTTCCTATTTACTTGAAACATCTTCACTTAGTAACCTTTCTATTGCGAGTAACGGATATATTCCATCACGAATTTCTTCTACTAATGATACTATTTATGAGTCTTATTTAAAAAGTAATACATTACAAGCTAAAATAAATAAGTTTATAATAAATAGTGAGGATGTTAAAGATAGTTATATCTATTATCCTTCAACATTCGGTAGCAAATTCATAAAAAACAGTCTATCAGGCGCACTTATTCAAGTAGCCTTAGGAAAAAAAGATATTAATAGAGCACTTGATGATGCTATGTCATCCTGCTTGCCTTATATTTAATAAAAAAGGAGAACTATGAAAATTAAAAAAATACTTGCACTTAGCGTTTCAGTTCTATTTATAGGAATTACGTCTTCATGTGGAGGAGATCCAAGTACTTCAAGTACAACTACTACCACGAGTACAACAACAACTACTTCAACAACAATTGATATTCCACTTCCAGTAGATGCTCATAACATTTATATGTCTGAAGTATATGTTAGTAAAAATGATGCTCTTGCTGGATATGTTGAAATTTCAAATTCCGGAACAACTGCAATAGATTTAACAAAATATACATTAAATATTTATAAACCAACTGGTAATAAGATTAATGCTACCGTTCCTTTAACAGGAAGTCTTGCTGCTGGAAAGTGTTTTGTCGTAGCAAATCCAGATTCTACTCAAGATGTTAAAGAAAAAGCTGATATTTTGGCAACAAAATTTAGTATTTTTGGTAACAATTATATGGAAATTATCCATAACGAAAGTAAAAAGATTGTCGATACAATTGGTAATCTTGGATTTGATGTTAAATACAATGATGGAGAAGGTCCATTATTAAAGAAGCCATCTTATGCAGGATCGATTCAAGAATTTAATAGATTTTCTTGGATTCAAACAAGTTGTGATTATAAGTTAACTCTTGGAAATTCTACTTATTTTCCAATTGCTGAAAAAGAACTTGAAGAAGGTCCACAATTAACATCAGTTGAAGAAAGCAAAAAATTTAGAATAAACGAAACAACTGGCGGCGGTGGTTTAGCTAAAGGTGCTACGGTTACAAACTATGTAGATGGTGATACAACTCGCTTTGCACATGAAGAATTAGGAACTAGTATTGCCTGCAGATATTTAGGAATAGATACGCCTGAACTTGATCATAGACCAAGTATTGCTCCAGAAGCTTGGGGAAATGGCGCTCGTAATTTTACCAATAACATATTAAAAAATGCAAAAGGCATAATTTTGCAATCAAATATTGGTAGTTTTAGTGAAAACAATGGACGTGCTTTAATGTGGGTTTGGTATACAAATACTGTTAATGGTGACCTATCAACTTATAGATGCGTAAATTATGAAGTTTCAAAGGCAGGTTTTAGTGAAGTTGGAAGCGATAATGCTAACGGACTTAAATATAAAAATATTTCATATACTGAATATTTTAATAACGCTATGAGATATGCTAAAAACAATAAATTAAAAATTTATGGTGAAGAAGATCCTGATTGGGATTATGAAGAAAATAGACCATATAATTATAATGACTTTGCTTGATTGATAGGAAATAAAGGAGAACAATATGTTTTGTTATAACTGTGCAAAAGAGATTAAAGAGAAGAACGGTGAAGTAATTACCGTCTGTCCACAATGTCAAACTGAATTAAAGAAAAAATTAGAGGAAAATGATGAAAAATTATTAACTCAAGCTGCTCACGGAAGACTTCACGATGCTGGAGATTTATTCAACTCTGGAATGTGCGGATTAGTTCTTGGTGGCATTGGACTTACTATTGCTTTATTATTCTTTGTTCTTTCTTATAAAGCTACTAATGGTGGACAACTTGTTCTTACCTGTACTGAATTCTATGTATTCTGTGCATTAGGTTCAGTTTCCCTTATTGGATTAGGATATGGAATTGTTGCTGTAGTTCTTGCTTCTATACGCAAAAAAACCTATAAACAAATAATAAAAGATATACAAAATAAAACATTTGTGCAATAATACTTAAGCACAAATGTTTTTTTGGACCCTTAGCTCAGTTGGTAGAGCAACTGACTCTTAATCAGTGGGTCTGGAGTTCGAATCTCCAAGGGTCCACCATTAATGTGAAATAAAGTGATTTAAATATCACTTTTTTTATTGGCTTTTATATAGTGACCGATTTTTTTAATTATGCCTTCTTTACTTAAGGAATTTATAATTCGACTTAAATTTTCTCTACTGGTGTGTAGCTCTTTTGAAAGTTCAACAACGGATTTGATATATAGTAAACCATTATTATTTTTAAGCTTATAAAGTAAACGATCTTTTGTTGAAATAATAGAGATTGTTTTAATAGTTTCTTTATCTTTTAATCTTTCGTCTGAAAGTAAGCTTAAAAATAATAAGAGAAATTCTTCATTCTTAAAATAATCTAACAAACGTAATTTATTTACGCGAATAAGCTCGGTTTTACTAAGAGAAACGACATCACCTTGATACACTGAATTTGATGAAAAAAGAAGAGCGTTTCCAAAAAGATCATTTTTTTGTAAAATTGCGATGATTGATTCTTGTTCGCCAACAATACTTGATATTTTTATACTACCGCTTACAATAAAACAAACAAAATTACATTCTTCTCCTTCATTAAAAATTACTTCAGAAGAAGAGTAAGTAATTACTTTTTCGTTATTGTTTAATAGTAGATTAATTAATTTTTGTGCGTTCATAATAAAAGTGTGATATATATCACATTTATTATACATTATTTAGCATAGAATATAGAAGAATTTAAAAGGAGAATAAATTATGAAAAAAGTATCATTAATATTATCGCTATTAGCTGTTGTTAGTCTTGTATCTTGTGGCGAGGTAACACCTAGTGCTGCAACTTCAGAAAGTTCACCTTCTACTATACTTGTTCCGACTTCTCCAATGAGTATTGTTGCTCCAAGTGGAGCTCCTGCTTTAGGTCTTGTTCATTATTTTTCATCTTATAAAGAACAAAGTACTATTGTTGCTGCAGATTCTTTAGGTCCTACATTTATTAAAGGAGAAAAAGATGCTATTGTTGCTCCAATTAATTTAGGTATTAAAATGTATAACACTAATGCTAACTATAAATTATTTAAGACAATAACATGGGGTAACTTGTTTATTCTTGCTAAAGAAGAAGAAAAAGTTACTAATATTTTAGATTTAGCTGGAAAATCTGTTGTAGCTTTTGGAAAAGGTAGTGTTCCTGAAATAGTGCTATCAAGCATATTAGCCAAGAATAATATAACTAATTGTACAGTTAATTATTCTGCAAAAGATGTAAGTGATGCAGTTGCGCAATTTAAAGGTGGAACTGCTAAAATAATTGTAATTGCAGAGCCTATACTTTCTAAAATAAAAAAATCATTAGGAAGTGGAATTAGCATTATCTCGTTACAAGATGAATATAAAAAAATAAACGGTGATGATTCTTATCCACAAGCAGCATTATTTGTTAATAAAAACTATATTGAAAAATATAGTGACAAATATATGCAAGAAATGCTTAGTTCGGTAACGAAAGTAAATAGTGATTTAGAGACTTCAGCTGAAGTAGCAGTAGCTTTTGATAATTCTTTTGCCACCATTGGAAAAGAAGCTTTAATATCAGCAATTCCAAATTGCTCAATTAGTTATTTAAATGATAAAAAGCAAGAAAAACTAGCTGTTGAAAAATATTTAACTTATATTGATAATCTAAAACTATCCGCATCTTATGGTGCAAAGGTTCCAGATGAAGCGTTCTATATTTAATAATAAATATACATATTTTTTAACAGGCATATTTTTAATTGCTATTATTTATTTACTTATTTCAAGTGCAAAACAAAATGAATTTATTTATCCAAGTTTTGCAACTATATTTAATTCATTAGGAGAAATGCTAGGTTCAAAATATGCTCAAGTATCGATAGGATATTCGTTTTTGCGTATTTTGTTATCAATCTGTTTATCTTTTGTTGCTTCCTTATTATTTTCTTTTCTTTATATTATTTTTAAACCTTCTATTTATATAATTAAACCATTCTTATTTATCTTAAAAGTGTCTCCTTTAGCTATTGTTTCTCTTTATTTATGGCTAAGTGTAGGAGACGTTGGAGCAACATATGTTGTTTCTTTTATGGTAATGTTTCCACTGATGATTGAAGCAAATATAAGTGCAATTGATAATATTTCTCCTTCATTAATTGATGAAATGAGACTAAATAATGTTTCTTTATTTAAAAAGTTCTATAAAATATATCTTCCACTTATTTCTCCTTCTTTAATAATGAGTGTTCTTCAATGTTTTGGTTTAGGTTTTAAAGTTGTTGTTATGACAGAATATTTATGTTTAACTCCTTCTTCGATTGGCAGATATTTATATGATCTTAAAATAGCTTTTGATATTCCAGGAATGTTAGCCCTTTTAATCGTTATTATAGTGATAGTTGCTATTTTTGAAGTACTTATATCTGTTGTAAAATGGAAAATAAACAAAGAGTATCCAGTTATTGAAACAAAGTAATGAAAAATGTTAAAAAATCGTTATAATACTATTATGAGTACATTAGTAGAGAGCCAAGAGTTTGTTGTTTCAACAACTGAATTAGATAGATTCGGATTATTAAAAATGTCCGCTATTTTAGATTATTTTCAAACAACAGCTGGAATTCACGCAAGTAAAATCAATCTTGGTCGTGAAGACATGCTTCAAAAGAACCTTATTTGGGTATTAGTTCGTAACAAGATTCAAATAATTAAACCAACTTATAATATAGCAAAGGCTGAATGTACTAGTTGGCCACATAAAGCAAATAAACTTACAAGCGTTAGAGACTACGAACTTAGAAACGAAAACGATGAATTAGTTGTAAAAGGAAGTTCTGTTTGGGCATTATTTGATATCAAAAAGAATTTTATCAGTCGTTTTCCTGAAAATTTTTTTGTCGGAGAATTTCTTGACAAAAAAATATTTGAAAACGATCTCGAAAAACTTCATATTTACAATAAATCCGATCTAATACTTAGCCACAATATTCCAATAAAATTAAGTATGTATGATCAAAATATGCATGTTAATAATGCTGTTTATGCAAGTTTTATTTATGATGATTTGTCTGCTAAAGATGTATCTATTATTGAAATTCAAATTGATTATATTAATCAATTACATGCTGATGGAGAGTTTAATTTATATAAAAAAGATATTGGCGAAAACGAGATATATTATGCAGGATATGTTGAAAATAAACTTATATTTTCATCTGTTGTGAGGTATCAAAATGAGCCAAATAACTAATTTACGAAAGTATAAAAAAGCTCTTTTATCATCGAAAAAAAAGAATGTTTGCTTACATGATTTATCTTTAATGACCGGAATTATGGACGAAAGAATTTTAGATGATTGTATCGTGCTAGAGCCACTTTTAAGAATGTCTCCTGATTACAATTATCGTAATCTATTAGAAGAAATTGATGTGTTTATTGAAGAAAATAAAGCTGTTAAAAAACCAACAAAGAAAAAAGTTAAAAAGATTATAGAATGCACTTCATTAGAATATATTATTTCAAAAACTGTTCTACCTGGTGGTATCATTAATAGGTCCTACACTTTTAATAAAGATGAATTAAAAGCATTAAGGAAAATAATAAATAAAGAATTAAAGGAATTTAAAAAATGAATAATATTACTAAACTAGTTATACCTGCTGCAGGACTTGGTACAAGATTTTTGCCAATTACAAAAACCTTTGCTAAAGAAATGCTCCCAATTATAGATAAGCCTAATCTCCAATTTTTATTAGAAGAAGCCAAAGCTAGCGGAATTAAAGAAGTTATTTTAATTATTAACGATGATAAACCTGAAATTACCGCCTATTTTTCGCATAGTGAAAAACTTGAAGCAATTTTACTTGAAAAGAATAAAGTTGTGGAATATCAACAAGTTTTTGATGCTGCTGAATTAATTAAAATTAAAATTGCTTACCAACATGAGCAACTTGGTTTAGGCCATGCAATTTTATGTGCTGCGCAAGAAATAGGAGATGATGATTTTGCATTAATGTTAGGAGATGAACTGGTAATTTCAAAAGAACCAGCAATTGGTCAATTAATAAAATGTTATGAAAAATACAATTCTTCAATTATTGGTGTTCAAAAAGTACCTCATGAAAAAACTGTTAATTATGGAATAATAGATTTTAAAGAAAAACTTGATGAAAGAACTTATGATATTACAAATATTGTTGAAAAACCTAAACTTAATGAAGCTCCTACAAACTATGCTTGTTTAGGAC
>JAVXGI010000009.1:0-48021 GCA_036657515.1 Bacilli bacterium | reverse complement strand
TTAAAAAAATAAATAGTACCCTACTTAAATAGTGAAAGGAGGAAAAGAAAAGGACTTTAGAGTCCTTTGTCTTCGATTTGTTCTTTGTATGTTCTAATTTGAGATTCGATATTTAGTTCTTTAAATTGATTCATATAAAGTTCGTAGTAATAACCATGTTGTTTCATTAATTCTAAGTGATTACCATCTTCAACTATTAAGCCGTCCTTCATTACAAGAATTCGATCACTGTTAACTATTGTGGAAAGTCGATGAGCGATAATGATGGATGTTCTTCCTTTAAGTATTTTATTTAAAGCGGTTTGTAAACTCTGTTCGGTTTCAGTATCAATAGAAGAAGTAGCTTCGTCTAGTATCATTATTTTTGGATTTCTAACGATTGCTCGAGCAAACGAGATTAATTGTTTTTGTCCAACTGACAAATGTCCGCCATCATTGCTTAGATGTGTTTTAAATCCTTCAGGAAGTGTTGAAATAAATTTATCGACACCAACAACTTTACAAGCAGCAAGAATTTCTTCTTCTGTAGCATCTAGTTTTCCATAACTTATGTTCTTTTCAACAGTAGTAGAGAAGATAAACGGAGATTGTTGAACGTAGCCAATATTGCTTCTAAGCCAACCAAGAGAACGAGTTTTATAATCTACTCCATCTATTAGGATTTGGCCTTTAGTTGGTTCGTAGAAACGGCATAATAAGTTAGTAGTAGTAGATTTGCCACTTCCCGTTTCTCCAACGATAGCAACGCTTGTACCTTCTTTTATTGTAAGGTTCATATTATGAATTACTTCAGTATCAATATTATATGAGAAAGAGACGTTTTTAAATGTAATATCTCCTTTAAGTTTTTCATAGGCGTCACGTTTTGGATGCAATAAGTCACCATATTTTTCGATTACTTCAGGTGTATCAACAATTTTAGGTTCTTGATTAATTAATGACATTAACTTTTCAATTGATGCCTGAGTAGAAACGAATTCAGCAAAGAGTTCACTAAATTCACTAAGAGGATTATAGATTTGAGAAACGAAAGCAATAAAAACAACAAGAGTAGCAAGAGGAATTATTCCTTCTGGTTCTACTTTTAAAACGTATGCTCCAAATAAAATTATTAAGGCGATTGTAATAGCGCTCATTACATTAAAACAAGAAGTAAATAAGGCATTAGGTATATGAGCTTTAAAACGTAACTTTCTGACATCAGTAGCAACTTCTTCAGCTTCATCATATACTACCTGTTCGATTGCTAATGTTTTAATAGTTTGAGATCCATTAATACATTCTGCTAACCATCTTACATAGTTACTATAGGCATTTCGTGCTAAACGATGTTTTACTAAGATAATTTTATCAAAGTAAAATACAATAACGAAAAGTAATGGAGCAAGAGAGATGATGACAAGAGATAATCTCCAATCAAGAGAAAACATGGTGATAGCTGTAAATAAAATATCAGCAATAATCCATAAGATTCTTATGATTCCCCATGAAAGCATATCTCCAATATCAGCCGCATCGTTTTGCATTCTAGAAATTAACCAGCCAGAAGGTGTTTTATCAAAGTAAGAGAATGATAACTTTTGAACAACTTTAAATGAGTCTCTTCTAAGTGAAGACATTACGGTCATATTTAGATAGTTAGTAATAAAGAAAGTGAAGAAGATAGCAAATGATCTGATAATTATTCCGCCAAAAAGCAAACATACATAACCGATAAAATTAATATCAAAAAGTTTTGTTCCAAATAAAACAAGACTAAAACTAATTGACATTATATCCATTGGAAATTTGTTTGATGTTAAAGCAGCAACTGCTGAGGCATTCATTAATGGAGTAAATGAGTTATCGTAAAATGAGGTTATAAGAATAGTAATAATAAGAACAACTAAAAGAGGCCATTGTTCTAAAGTGTATTTTAAAACACTAAACCATGCTTTTATGCTTAGTGATTTACTACTTGATAACGTTTCATCTTTTGTCATGTCAGCCATAGTTAATTTCCTCCTTATTGCATTCTTGTTTGAATATCAGCAATACGTTTAAATAAGCCTTCTTTATGAAGAAGCTCATCGTAAGTTCCAATCTCTGATATAGTGTTATTTTCTAAAACCACAATTAAATCAGCATCTTTTGCTGTTGCAATACGATGCGTAATTATTAAAGTGGTTGAATCTTTCATTCTTTCTTTAAGTGATCTTCTAATTTGAATATCGGTTTCAGTATCAACTGCACTGAGTGAATCATCAAATATAAGAATAGGTGCTTTATTTACAGTAGAACGAGCTATTGCTACTCTTTGTTTTTGTCCACCTGAAAGAGTAACACCTTTTTCGCCGATCTGAGTATCGTATCCATCTTTAAATGCAACGATGCTCTCGTGAACGTTTGCCGTTTTAGCAGCATTAAATATTTCTTCTTTATCTGTAATGTTATTTGCAATATTGATGTTGGAATAAATAGATTTAGAAAAGAGAAATGGTTCTTGAAGAACCATCGAAATATGTCTTCTTAAATATTTCTTTTGAATATCTTTGATATTAGTTCCATCTATATAAATGTTTCCAGATTTTGTATCATATAATCTTGTTATTAAGTAGGCAAGGGTGGATTTTCCACTACCAGTTTTACCCATAATTGCGACCGTTTGACCGGCTTTAATAGTCAAATTTATATTATGTAAAACGTTTATGTTTTGTTTTTCGTCAGGAAAACCAAAACTAACATCATCAAATGTTATACCACCAGATATTTTTGGAGTAAGACCTGATTCTATATCTTCGATTGGTGATTGTAAGATGATGTTCATTCTGTCTAAGGCTGCCATAACTTGGGCAAGATTAGATAGATTGGTTGCAAGATCACGAACAGGCCAAACAATATTAGCAACATAACTAAAAGCAATAACAACTGTACTAGATGTAATATCACCAATTGAGGCAAAGTAGATACCCATTGTAATAGATAAAGCTATTTGACTAAAAACAAGAATATCACTAGAGGAAAAGAAAAAAGAGGATGATTTTCTCCAATGAATGAATTTCTTTTTATAATCTAATAAGTAATTTTCAAAATCTTCAATTTCGTAGTTTTCATTATTGAATGCTTTTACAAGTCTGACTGCTGATAAGTTTTCTTCAATTTTAGAAGTAACGTGAGCTTCGCTATCATCTGTTATACGGTATCTTTTACGAACTATTTTAATCATAAAGAAAGAATAGATGTAAAGGATTGGAATTACTATAATAGAGATAAGTGCCATCTTCCAGCTGATTGTAAATAAAACAGCTAATGAAAAGATAATAAGAAAGATAGTATAAAAGAAGTTTTGTACATCTCCAACGATGAATTTTCTCACAGTTTGTTCGTCTCTAGTACAAGTTTGAATAATCTCACCATTTTTCATCGATTTCATCGTTGCATATGGAAGATGTTCAATATGATCGAATAAGTTCATTTGGCACTGTTTAGATATTCCTGTCATTAAAAAGGAACGAAGAATGATTCTTGAAACGGTAAAGCAAGCCATTGCTAGGGCAATTGTTACCGATATAATTGAAAATAACCAAAGGTTGGCACGAAGGAATTCATAACCACCAAATAAATTAGTAAAAAACAATGTGAGAGGATCTACGACACTTGCTAAAAAATCAGCAAGACTAGTAAACTGAATACAGTCAATTAGTACCTTTGTCATAAATGTAGAAGTGACGTAAAGAAGGACTCCCATAAGAATCAAAAAGATATTTAAAACGTATTTCAGTTTAAAACCATATAATATGCTATTAATAATGCCAAAGTATTGGCTAAAACCTTGCTTTTTGCTCTTCTTCATAGATTATATATTATATATAATATAACTTGTCTAAACAACTATAAGTTGCTTTAAATATCAAAAAATTTTACTTTTATTTTTTGTCATTTAAATAGTATGTTATACTTAAAACATGTTTAAGAAATTTAAAGAAAAAAAACCAAATGAAATCAATTCAGAAGCTTTGTCTGAACAAGAAAAATCAACCAAACCAAGTGTTGAAAATAGTAAAATAAATTTTAACGTTGATGAAGATGAAAAAGAAAGTGGTTCAGAAAAACCTCAAAAGAAAAAAAGCAAATATCCTATATATATAGGCATTATTTTAATTATTACTGGTTTTGCTTTATATTTATCATTAAAAGACAACTTTAACGAAGTAATTAGCACACTTTTTACTTGTGATCCATTATATTTATCAATGGCAATATTGTGTTTTGTTGGGAGTTTTGTTATTGATGCGCTTATTCTTTATTTATTTGCTAGAAGATTTAAAAAAAGATATTATTTTCATCAAGGTCTTGCAAATAACTGTGTTGGTGTTTTCTATAACGCTGTTACTCCATCTGCAACAGGTGGACAAATTATGCAAGCATATACATTTAAAAAACAAGGCATTCCAATTTCCAATGCTACATCTTGTTTGGTAATGAATTTTATAGTTTATCAATTTGTCGTTGTTTGTTTTGGTATATTTGCTTTTGCTTTTTCATTTAATACAATTATGGGAATAAATGGTATTGAAATGACAATTGGCGGTGCAGCAATTTCTATCCCAATGTGGCTATTTGTCACCCTAGGATTTACGCTTGAAACGTTTGTTATTTTGTTAATATTTGTTATGTCATATTCAAAGTGGTTTCATAACCTTATTTTAAATCAAGGCGTAAACCTTTTTGCTAAAATGCATATAGTTAAAAAACCTGATGAAACACGTAGAAGACTTGCTGTTCAAGTCGAATCATTTAAAATAGAATTAAAAAGTTTGTTTACAAATCCTGTTTTTCTTATTGTAATTGTTCTTTTGACCGCATTTTCTTTTAGTATAAAATATATAACACCTTATTTTCTAAATATCGCCGTTCTTAACGGAACTCAATACGCACCTACTGATTATTTATATGATTGGGCTCAGACATTGTCTTTGGCATCATTTCATAAAATGGTAACAGAGCTTATTCCAATTCCTGGAGGAGCTGGTGTATCTGAATGGTTCTATTATGTTTTATTTAGTAAAGGATATTCTACTAAAATTATCGAAGCAGGAGATGCAGCTTTGTTTGTAAACTCTGCTCAAATTTTATGGAGATCTATTACTTTCTATGTTCCACTTGTAATTGCTGGACTGGTTACGGCATTTTATAAAGGCTCACCACGTGATGAGGCTCCAGTTAATGCGAACTATGGCACATATATTGATTTACAAATGGAAACAATTGATCAAAGAAAGAGCGAATACGAAACTTTGTATAGTACTAAAATTTTAAATGCGCCAGAAAATAAATTAAAAACTAAAATTCATTCTTTTAAAAATAGAAAAAACGTCGATAAAGATAAAGATAAGGACAAACACGGTGGTTAATTAATATGAATATTGCATTATTTTCAGACACATATTTACCAGAATGTAATGGTGTTGCGACATCAACAAGCATTCTTTTTGATGAACTAAAAAATCATGGTCATAATGTTTACATTGTTACTTCTAATCCATTTTCAAAGAAAATTGAATTTAAAGACAACATTATTAGAATACCAGGCATTATTTTAAAACATTTATATAATTATATGCTTACTACGACATATAGCCGTAAAGTAATGAAGTACTTACGTAAATTAGATCTAGATGTAATTCATATTCAATGTGATTTATTTGTTTCTCAATTTGGTTGGATTGCTTCAAAAGAATTAAAATGTGCAACAGTTTATACATACCACACAATGTATGAAGATTATACGTGGTATGCAACTCGCGGAGCTGCTGATCGTTTTGCAAAATGGTCTGTTCGTGAATATTCTAAAACAATTGCTTATAAATCAACTGAATTTATTGTTCCGTCAATAAAAACTAAAGACTATATAAGACGTATTGGAATTAAAAACTATGTAAATGTTATTCCAACAGGCATTCAAGTTGCAAAGTATAAAAATTATGTTGTAGAAAAAGACAAAAAAGATGAAGTGTATAAAAAATTTAATATAGATGAAGCTGCAACAATCTTTGTTGCTGTTGGACGTGTAGCATTAGAAAAAAATATTTCAGAGATTATTAAATTTTTTACCGCATATAAGACCAAATTTCCAGAAAAAGATATTCATTTATTAGTGGTAGGTAGCGGTCCGCTCTTATCTAAACTAATTGAAGAATGTACAAAAAATAAATCTTCTAAATTTATACATTTTATTGGAAGAGTGCCATTTGAAGAAACAGCATTTTATTATAATATTGCAGAATTTTATTTAAGTGGTTCAACAAGCGAATCGCAGGGTTTAACATATATTGAAGCAATGGCATGTGGGAATATAGTTATTGCTAGATATGATGTTAATTTAGTCGGAATGATAGACAACGAATTAAATGGTTATTTTTACGAAACATATTCTGAATTTGAAGAAAATTTAACTGAAGTGCTCTCTATGAGCAAAGAAGAAAAGGATATAATGAAGGCAAAGGCAAATGAAACTGCTATTAATTTTTCAGCAGATACATTTGAAGAAAAAGTTCTTGCAGTTTATGAAAGAGCTATTAGGGAAAATTGGTAATTCTGAGGATGCAAAAAAATACATTACTCGAATTACAAAAAAACAGTTGTATCACAGCGATACAATCTTTAAAAAAGTAAGATGTAAATATGGCAATATAATTGCAAATAATTTACGTTCTTATATTAAAAGTAAATACGCAGATGACGATGACTTATATGTCGAAAAACTAAAGATATTATGTATAAAACGTCGATATGGGATAATACGTTTTGATAATATGCTCTACGCTAAAGGTATTTTTGAAAATAGATATCATGGGAAATATTCTATCGAAGAAGAAAAAAAGACAAAAATACTACTATTAAAAGAGCTAAATGAAAGATATTTAGAACTCAATGACGAAAGAAAAGCTGATAGAATATACAATAAATGTCGACTAAACGGATTTAAATACTAAGAAAAAGAGGAAAAATAATATGATAAAAGATTTTACTGATGATTATTCAATACATGGAGAAAAATTTCTTGTTGTTAATGCAATTGTTTGCAAATCTGCAAAAGGTGGCAAATATTTAAACATTAAATTACAAGATAGTTCTGATGTAATTGAAGCAAAAAAATGGAATGCAAACGATGATGATGAAACTATATTAAGAAGAGGAAACATTGTTAGAATTCATGGTGTAGTTTCAATTTATAATAAGAACTTACAATTAAATATTGAGTCTGCTGAAATTTGTGATTCAGCTAATCTTGATGATTATATTGTTTCTTCCCCTCTTTCTGAAAAGTATTTAAGAGATGAAGTTGCTAGACTTATGGATTTAATGCAAGACGAGGAACTTAAACTAGTATTAGGTGAATTTTTGCATAAATATGATAAGCAATATTTTATTTATCCATCCGCTGTTTCAAATCACCACGATTATTTAAGAGGTTTAGTAACTCATTCACTTACTATGGCTCATTTATGTGTTTCAATAGTTGAAGAATATAAACTTACTGGTATTGAACTTAATAAAGATCTCTTAATTTGTGGAGCATTGCTCCACGATATCGGTAAAATTTCCGAATTTACTTCTGAAATTTTACCTGAATACTCAACCGAAGGAAAACTACTTGGTCACATTTCTATTGGGTCGTGTGAAATTCACGAAATATGTGAAAAATTGCATATTGCCCATGAAAAAACCATGCTTTTACAACACATGATACTATCACATCATGGTCAATATGATTTTGGATCACCTGTTTTACCAATGACTAAAGAGGCACTTGTTTTGTCAATGATTGATAATCTTGATGCTAAACTTGTTATGTTTGATAAAGAAATAAATAACCTTTTACAAGAAGGAACCTTTACTGATCGCATGGCCAAACTTGACAATCGCAGTATTTATAAACCAAAAAAATAGTTTTAATAATCTTTTTAAATAATTAGATTATTTGTTATAATTTAAAACTGCATATTTATATGCAAAGAGGAATTTTATGAAAAAATTTTTTATAGTACTATCTATTGCTTCGATATTAAGTATTACATCATGCACTTTTTTTACGCCTCCATATTTTGGAAATTCATCATCGAGTAGTTCTAGTGGAACGGATTCATCATCGACTTCGAATTCAACATTAACTACTACAGGTAGCACAAATACATCTGTTACAACACCTACTTCAAGTGACACTAGTTCTTCTTCTAGTACTACCACTTCTAGTTCTACTTCAACATCAACTAGTACTAATACAAGCGTAAATCCACCTCTTGTAGATCCATACGCTAATATAAATACAATAGCTGAAGTTAAAGATTTTTATAAAAGTTATACCCCTTCAACTAGTTATGAAGATGCACAATTTAGGACTAAACATATGTTGATTAGCGGATCAAGTGCAGCTTCCGATTATAAAGTTGCTCTTACTCGTCCAGTTGGAGATACTACTGCTGTTAGAAATACCTTCATGGATTATACATATAGGGATGATGGAAGTTATGAATCATATAAGCTTTATTCACTTAATAAAACATTTACTACTATTTACTATGGTGGTGGATATTCTGATATTAATGAAGTTGCTGCTTATTTATTTGCTTTTGGAGAAGTTCCACCAAATGTAAGCAAAGATAAAGGAAAACTAAATGCATTTGTTAAAACTAATTGGTGGAGATATGCCCGTGTTAATGATGGTTATTATAGCGGTCCAAGTGCAACTAGTCATATTTATGAACCTTATTTATATGGACAACGCAATGATACAGTAAGTTATAACGAAACCGATTTTGGTGATTGGGAATTTTTTAACGATATAATTTATGATAAAAAATATACTCCAACAACTTATATTAAAAATAGTGAAGGCAGTATTTCAGGAAGTAGAGGAAATTTAAGATTTCTCTATACAACTGCAGATAAAAATCCAAGCAATAAGAATGATTTTTCTAAAAGAAGAGTTTATTTTACATTCAATCACTATAATGATTTTGTTGAATATTTAAATTATCGTGATGGCTTTGGACAACAATTTGGAAACATGACAAAAGGAAATGAATATTGTGCAGGGACATGCTTAGACGATGCTCCAGTAGTTCCAGCAAGAGATTTAATTAACTAATACTTAAACTTTCTTATTAAAAAAGTTTAAAATTTTTAAAAGAACCGCTAAGTCACGACTCTAGAAGGCTTTTATATCAATACTGTGAGGTACGAAATATGGAAAAAGCTTCTGATGTCAGGCTTAGATTGGACATTAAATCTAAAGACGCACAAAATATAATAAAACGGCTACATAACAAGGAAGTTTCTAGATATTTAAACGAAGATAATGATGAAATAGAATCTTTAGAATATATTATTAGAAACAATGATGTAAATCTTCTTCAGTATAGACTTAATCAAGATGGGCGTTTTTTTATTATTGATGGAATTGATAAAGAATCAATTGGTTTTATTAATCTTTTTACATTAAAAGATAAAAAAAGATATGAAATCGTTATTGTAATCGGTGACCCAGAAAATTGGGGAAAAGGATACGGATACAATTCTTTAAAGAAATGTATGACGGAAGTATTTTTTAAATGGCGTATAGATGAGCTTGATGCTTTGATTAAAATTGAAAACGAAAGATCGATTCATATGTTCAATCACTTAAGATTTAAAATTGTTTCACAAAATGACAAATATATAAAATATCGCCTTTCGTTTGATGAATATTTAAATAGTGTAAAATAATATTTTTCATATTTTAAATATTTCTATATTTCTTATTGACAGTTGAATAAATGTTCAACTATAATATATATAATAAACAAAATAAAAGGAAGGTATTAAAATGGCAAAAAACAAATTCATATGTGATTGTAATGTTCTTCATCAAGAGTCGATTGATTTTATTGAAACAAACATGCTTACTCATCAAGAGATTACCGATGTATCAAATTTATTCAAAATAATTGGTGATCCAACTAGATTAAAAATATTGTGGGTTATAAAAGAAAAAGAAGTATGTGTGTGCGATATATGTAATTTAATGGATATGTCAAAGTCTGCTATTTCTCATCAACTTGCTGTTTTACGTGCATCAAATCTTGTTACTTTCTATAAAGAAGGCAAATCAGTTTTTTACAAATTAGCAGATGGCCATATCGAAAAATTAATTGATATCTGTCGTGAACACATTAAGGAATAAGTTATGATCAAAAAATATAAATTAGAAGGATTAGATTGTGCGAATTGCGCAGCTAAATTAGAAAACAAAATAAAGAAGATAGAAGGCGTTGGTAACGCAACATTAAACTTTATGTTGTTAAAATTAACTGTTGAAACAAACGAAGAAGAAACTTTTGAAAAAGTTATAAAAACAGTAACTTCTTTTAGTAGCGGAATTAAAATTAAGGAAATTTAACATGAAGAAGAATATATTGAGAATAATTGTATCAAGTATTTTATTTGTTATTGGTATTTCTTTTGAATTTACATTAGAAAAAACATATGACTTTATGAAATGGGTTGATTTATCAATATATTTATTTTCTTACTTAATTATTAGTTATGACGTTTTATATAAAGCAGTAAAAAATACAATACATGGTCATTTGTTTGATGAACAATTTTTAATGACGATTGCAACAATCGGAGCTTTTGCAATTAATCAATATAGTGAAGCTGTTATGGTAATGATTCTTTATCAAATTGGTGAAGTTTTTCAATCGTTTGCAGTTAATAAAAGTAGAAAAGACATTATAGGTCTAATGGATATTAGACCAGATCATGCTAATCTAATTGCGGGGAATGATGTGATAAGTTGTGATCCTGAAACTATTAAAGTCGGTGACGAAATTTTAATTAAACAAGGCGAAAGAGTTCCGCTTGATGGAAAAATTATCAAGGGGTCAAGTTCGCTTAATATGGCTTCTCTTACAGGAGAAAGTTTACCTCGTGAAGTTAAATTGGGAGATGAAATATATAGTGGCTCGATAAATATAGAAGGTTTACTTACGCTCAAGGTTAGTAAAATTTATGGCGAATCAACGGTAAGCAAAATATTAGATCTTGTGGAAAATGCAACTGATAAAAAAGCAAAAGCTGAAAATTTAATAACTAAATTTGCTCGTATCTATACACCATTAGTAGTATTTGCTGCCTTTTTATTATTCCTGTTACCACCTATTATCTTTCAAGATAATTCATGGTTAGATTGGCTTAATAGAGCATTATCTTTTCTCGTTGTTTCTTGCCCATGTGCCTTTGTAATTTCTGTTCCATTAACTTATTTTGGAGGTTTAGGAGCTGCTTCTAAACACGGAATACTAGTTAAAGGTAGCAATTATCTTGAAGCTCTTGCTAAAATTGACACAGTAATCTTTGATAAAACTGGCACCTTAACCGCTGGAAAATTTAGCGTAATTGACTCGCTTAATATTGATGTTTCTAAGGAAGATTTGGTCAAATACGCTGCATATGCTGAGTATTCTAGTACTCATCCTCTTTCTTTAGCAATAAAAGACTATTATGGAAAAGAGATTAATAATGAATTAATTAGTGATACTAAAGAATATAGCGGATATGGAGTAGAAAGTATAATTGAAGGGAAAAAGATTTTAGTAGGCAATACTAAATTGATGGATAAAAATCATATTTCATATATAAGTGCAAAGGAAAGTGGAACTTCAATTTATGTTGCAATAAATAATATATTTGCTGGTTATTTTACATTAAACGACACACTTAAAAAAGATAGTAGTACAGCTTGCAATATGTTTAAAAGAAATGGAGTAAAAGATATTATTATGCTTACGGGAGACGATGCTAAAAATACAGAATACATAACTAAGAATTTAAATATTGATAAAATATATAGTTCTTTATTACCGGTAGACAAAGTAAATATAATTGAAGAAATTATTAGCAACAAAACAAACAAAGGCTTAGTAGCTTTTGTTGGAGATGGAATTAATGATGCCCCATCAATTACTAGAGCAGATGTAGGAATTGCAATGGGCGGATTAGGAAGCGACGCTGCTATTGAAGCATCGGATATCACAATAATGACTGATGAGCCAAGTAAAATTAATACAGCCATTAGTATTGCTCGAAAAACAAGAATTATCGTAATTGAAAATATTATATTCGCACTAATTGTGAAAATTGTTGTACTCATATTAATAAGTTTTAATGTAGCAAATATGTGGGAAGCAATATTTGCTGATGTTGGCGTCACAGTTATTGCTATTTGTAATGCCTTAAGAGCACTAAATTATAAAGAAAAATGATATCACTATAATAATTTATTACGATATAATATATATATGTATAAAGTAATTATTGTTGATGATGAATGTGCAGTTAGAGAAAGATTGTTATCACAAGTAAGTAAACTTAGTAATGATTTTGAAGTTATTGGGTCATATGAAAATGGATATGATGCTCTTTTAAGTGGCGTGCCACTTGGTCCAGATCTTATTATTACAGATATAAAGATGCCATATATTGATGGAATTGAATTAATTAGAAGAGCTAAATTAGAACTTCCTATCGTTCAATCTATTATTATCAGTGGATTTGATAGTTTTGATTTTGCTAAAAAAGCTATAGAACTCGGCGTAATTGGTTATATTACTAAACCAATTACATTCGACGAATTACGCGAAACGCTTTTAAAAGCAAAACTAGAATTAGATAAAAGAAACAATACGACCCTTGATATAGCTCATCTTCAAGAACAAGCAAATAGTGCTACAAAAGTTCTTCAAGAACAAGATTTAGTAACTCTTATTACTCTTAGAGATACTACTTCTAATTTTAAAAATAGATTAAAAAGCAATGGAGTTGATCTTGATTATAATATTTGTCTATATGGAATATTTGATTTTGATGAAGAAATAGATAATGTCGGGTATGAAAAAATTGAATATGCTTCCTTATATATAAGAAAAATATTCAATGAAGAAGCTGAAGGAATTATTCCTGTTTTTCATATATTTCAAACAAATGGAGAAACAGCTGTTTTTATCGAAAGCAATGAAAAGATTCCACTTAAAACCTTACAAGAGTTATTTTCTCGTACTCTTGCCAAAATTAATAGAAAAACAGGTGTTTCTTTAAGTTGCGGGTTAAGTGAACAAGGAGTAACCGCTTCTCCTGAATTCTCATATCGTAAATTATATCGTCACGCCAAACGTGCTCTTGAATATAGAACTGTTATTGGAACAAATATCGTTATCACCTTCGAAGATATTCGTGAAAATAAGAAGAAAACCTTTAAAGTTGATGAAAATAATTATAAAGGAATATCTTATGAACTGCTATATGGTAAAGCAAGTGATGCTAAAGCAAAAATTGAATCAATGATAAATGAATTATCTGATGAACAATATAAAGATACATATTTCTTTATTATCAATAACATTGTTAATGTAATATTAAAATCTTGTATTTCATTACCTGATTTATTTACTAACTATATGCCACAAATCGATATTATAAGAACAATACTTGGTGCTAAATCAAACGCCGCTTTATTGTCTTATCTTTGCGAATTAGTTGATCACGTTATAATCATTAATAAGGAATCACGAATTGACGGAATCGAAAGTTCGTTTACACGTATTAAAGATTATATTAATAATAAATATCAAATTTCTACTTTGTCACTAGATGACGTTGCAAACGAACTTTCGTATAGCGTTAGCTATATAAGTGCTATTTTAAAGAAAAATAACACTTCCTTTACTAAATATTTAACAGAAGTTCGCATGGAACACGCTATATCGCTTTTAGCAAATAGCAATGAGAAAATGTTTTCTATTGCGCAAAAAGTTGGTTATGAGGATCCATATTATTTTTCTCATTGCTTTAAAAAATATACAGGAGTAGCTCCACTTGAGTATCGAAAGAAATGAAAAAGACACACTCGCTTAACTTTCAGTTAATCTTATCAACATCTTTTTCATTTGTTTTATTTGTTGTTGTTATGGTTTCGAGTGCACTTTCTTTATATAGTAAGAATGTTACTAATTTAATTAATGATCAAATACATTTATCGTGTAGAGAAGTTCTTTCAAATTACGAAACATATTTTTCTAGTGTAATTAGTATATCTAATAGTATTCAAACAAAATGTGACAATATTGATGTTCCAAGTAATGCTAATAAAGTACAAAGTTTTCTTGATGATATTTTATTAATTAAGGAAGAAGTTACTAATCTTTCTCTTTATACTATTGATGGAATACAAATTGTTGCAGATAGTAAAAGTTTATCTACTGCTGAAGTAAAAAAAGAAGATTGGTTTATTAAAGCAAAAGAAAACAAAATTATAAATGTTTTCTCAAGAGTTAATGTTATCGATGATAAATATGCTTTTGTTTTATCAAAATATATAACTTACGATAACGGACTAAATTCTAGTATTCTTAAAATTACTTGTGACTTTACCAATATAATTAAGCTTATTGACCAAACCAATTTTGGTTTGGGTGGACATATTTCTATATATGACAAGGAATATAATACTGTTTATACATCTTCTTCAGAATCAATTGATGACGAAACAAATACTATTAAGAAACTAGTTTTTGGAGAAACATCGTATAAAACAGAAAAGAATTCTTATCTTTTATTTGTTTCAACACTAGCTAATACGACGTGGCGTGTTGCAATGTTTACTAACAATGACTCAATTGATAATGTTGTTAATACGTTCTTAACAATTATTTCTACTAGCGCAGCTGCTATTGCTATTTTATTTGTTCTTGTATTAATTTTAATTGGTAATAGTATTACTTCTCCTATTAGACAACTTCAAAGAGAAATGGTTAAGGTTCAAAATCTTAATTATCAAACTACAATTAGTAGCAATATTGGTGGTAGTAAGGAAGTTGTCGAACTTACAAATTCTTATAATCAAATGATGACAAGAATCAAAGAACTAGCTACTAAAATTATTAGCGAGCAAGAAGAACAACGCAAATCCGAACTTAAAGCATTACAAAATCAAATAAATCCTCATTTCTTATATAACACATTAGATAGCATCATCTTTCTAATTGATAAAAACGAAAATGAAAAGGCCGAAAAAATGATTATGGCTTTATCGAAATTCTTTAGAATTTCGATTTCAAGGGGTAAATCAATTATTCCTCTTGAAAAAGAAATTGAACACGCAGAAAATTATTTACTTATTCAAAAATTAAGATTTGGAGATAATTTTAACTATACAATTAATGTTGATAAATCTCTTTACAACTATTACGTTATTAAGCTTATTCTTCAACCAATAGTTGAAAACGCTATTGCTCATGGATTAAAAGAATATGAAGGTATTGGAGAAATTCACATTAATGGGTATTTAAAAGATGATTTAATTTGTCTTGAAGTTATTGATAATGGGTATGGAATGCTTTCGGAAAAAATAGAAGAAATTTACAACTCATTTAAAGATAATACAGTTCATAATGGGGTTGGTCTTAAAAATGTATATCAACGTATTAAAATATATTATGGTGAAAAAGCTGATATAAAAATTTCAACTGAACTCGATATCGGAACTACTATTCAGATCTTTATTCCAATTGAAGGAGCGCTTAAAAATGAAGAATAAATTATTATTTCCACTTTTAATGATGCTATCGCTTAGTGTTGTTTCGTGTGGTGAAAAAAGTAAAAAAATTAGTATGTTCTTTTATAATGAAAATGACACTTTTATTAAGTCACTTTCAGAAAAGCTTGTAAATAAGATTATAAACTATATTCCTGATTACAAAACTTACTTTGCTGACAATAGTCAAGTTTCACAAAATGGACAAATAATAACTGAATTAAATAATGAAACAAGTTTGTTAATAGTTAATACAGTTGATAGATTGGCAAGCAGTGCTTTAATTGAAAAATCAAATATTACAAAAACTCCACTTATATTTGTAAATAGAGAACCTTTAACCGAAGATCTTTTAAGAGGCCACAATGTTTATTATGTTGGAAGTGACGCAACTGAGCAAGGTCGTGAACAAGCTCGAATTGTTAATAAGTTATTTGGAAATAAGACTAATTTTGCCAATTCAAAATTTGATAAAAATAAGGATGGTGTTGTACAAGTTGTTCTTCTTAAAGGCGAACAAGGACATCAAGATGCAGAACAAAGAAGCATGTACTGTATCGATCAATTAAAAACACTAGGTTATAAAGTAGAGGTTCTTTGTTCTGCTTTTGCAAATTGGAATAGAGAAGAAGCAAAATCAAAAATGACAGAAATTTATAAAGAATATGGTGGTGAGATTGAATTAATATTTTCGAATAATGATGATATGGGAATTGGAGCAATTGATTATCTCAAGTCATTAAAGGAATATAATCCAAAGTTAAGTATTGTTGATCAATATTTTCCGGTTATTGGAGTTGATGCAACAAAAGTTGGATTAGATTCGATTCAAAATGATGAATTATATGGTACGGTTGAAAACGATGCTGATGAGCAAGTTGAAGTTATTTATAAATTAGCTTATTATTTATTAGAAGAACTTGATTTTACCAATTTTCCATACGCATTTGATGGCTATTGTTCTATACATGTAAAAGGTAAAGGAATAACTAAGATAACAAATCAATAAAGCTAAAAAATATCACTTTATTTATTATTAGTGGAGGAATAATATGCATAATAAAATTATTCAGGGATGCATGAGGATTGATCACATAAGTAAGGACGAACTATATTTACTTATAAAAAAAGAACTTGAATTAGGCATTAACTTTTTTGATCATGCTGATATTTATGGGCGTAAAAATGCTTTTACTCAAGAGCAAATCTTTGGTGAAATTCTTGAAGAACATCCAGAACTACGCAGCAAAATGATAATCCAAACTAAATGTGGAATAATTCCAACTCCTACTGGTCCATATTATGATTCAAGCAAGGCTCATATTCTTACACAAGTTGAAAAAAGTTTAAAAGATTTACATGTTACTTATCTTGATTATTTGCTAATTCATCGTCCTGATGCATTAATGAATCCACAAGAAATTGCTGAAGCCTTTGATTATTTAGAACAAAGTGGAAAAGTAAAACATTTTGGGGTTTCAAATTTTAATGTCTCTCAAATGAAATATTTACAAAAATTCGTTCATCAAAAATTAGAAGTTAATCAACTTCAGTTTTCGCTATGTCACACAAATTTAATTGATGGTGAGTTTTTTACAAATATGGACATAGACGAAAACGCCAATGTTAATGAAGATCTAATGTATTATTGCAAAGAAAATAATATTATAGTTCAGGCATGGTCGCCATTTCAATTCGGTTTCTTTGAAGGAGTGTTTATTGACAATTTAAAATTTCATGAACTAAATTCAATGTTAGAAGATTTAGCAAAGAAATATAATACTACCAAAAACGGAATTGCTGCTGCATGGATAATAAAATATGGCGATAATATGATGGTAATAAATGGTTCAACCAACATAAAAAGAGTTTCTGGACTTGTCAATGCTAATTATATTCAGTTAACAAAGGAAGAATGGTATAACTTATATCGTTTGGCAGGACACAAACTTCCTTAATAATATTTATTTTTTCGAAAAATGGTATATAATAAGAGAAATGGAGGAATTTAAATGGGCGATAAGTTAAAAAAAGAGAAGAAAAAGTTTACTTTATGGGCAGACTTTAAAAAGTTTATTAGTCGCGGAAATGTTGTTGACATGGCAGTTGGCGTCATTATGGGTGGTGCTTTCGGAGCTATTGTTACAGCCGTTGTTAATGTACTACTTACAGTTTGTACATGGGGAATTCCTGGAGGTATTTCTGGATTAGTTACTGTTTTACCAGCACTTAATTCTTCACAAAAACTTCCAAAAGCATTATCTGATATGGGATTAACTGAAGTTTTGTCAATTGACAAATTTTCAACTTTAACTCCTGTTCAAGCAACAATGTTTACAAAACATGGTGCACTTTATTATTATAATGCTTTACCAATCATCGATTGGGGAACACTCCTAACAGTTATTATCAATTTTATCATCATTGCATTAGTATTATTTACAATTTTAAAGATCGTAAAATACTTGCAAGCTAAGAGAGAACAACTCAAATTAATGGGACTTGAAGCTCATTATGCTGCACATCCAGAAGATAGACCAGCTCCGGTAGTTCCTGGAGTTAAACCTATTACTGAATTAGACGTTTTAAAAGAAATTCGAGACTCACTTAAAATTTCTACTCTTCCTGCGGACAAGATAGTTGAAAAAGCATCTTCAAAGGAAAAATAGAAAAATAAATTTATATTTTATTAAAAAAATAGTATAGTTATTAATAAATTCAAAAAAAGGAGAAATTTATGTCAAAAAAATCAAGATTAGTCGATTTAATATTATGCTGGTTCTTAGGAGTATTTGGTGCACACAAATTTTACGAAGGTAAAATTGGAATGGGTATCTTATATATCTTTACATTGGGATTATTTGGTATTGGTTGTATTGTTGACTTTATCAAAATCGCAATTGGTTCTTCCAAAGATTGCGATGGATTAGTTATCAGTGCTTGGATGGATGATGATTCAAATACAGTCGCAAAAGGGGTCAATGATTATGCTGAAGGAAAAAGTGTTGATACTTTACTTAAATACAAAGATTTATTAGACAAAGGAATCATTACACAGGAAGAATTTGATAACAAAAAATCCGAAATAATGAAATAATTATATGACAAAGAAAATTACTTCATTAGTTTTTAGTGTTCTTGCAGTCATCCTATCTATTACAGGAACCGTATTAATGGTATATACTATCAATCATGCAACCGGCATTGTTTATACAATGGCTGCACCAAACTTTATATTTGGTGCAATAGTTGCAACTTTAATGTCTTGCTTTTTAATTATTGATGAATTTTATAAAGAGAAAATCAAAAATAACGACAGTGTTGTCGGAATGGTTACTCTTGGAGCAGCTGTATTAATTTTATTTGGTCTTATTTTTGGACAAAGAATGGCTTTTAATATAGTTTATACAGGAAATGATACAATTTCTTATACAAATCCGCTATTAACTGCTGCAGATGTCCTTACAGTTCTTTCAGGAATATTAGCTTTTATAATTATTATTTTATTGGTATTAAACATTTTCTTAAAACAAGATTCGAAGTCAAATAAAAATACGTTTCTTGGTCTTAACAAGATAATCCGTATTTTATTACTTGTATTACTTGGTTTTGCAACGACTGTAGCTTCGCTTGTTGTAGCGGCAATTCTTTTTTATGGCGGGTCGAACAATTCAGTTACTGTGTCTATAATTTATTTATCTGAAATTTTCACTATCATACCAGTTATTATTACAGTTTATTCATTACGTGCAGAAAACTACCCAGGCTTATTAATTTATAGACCTGCTTCTGCAGCTAAACCGAATGTAATTGAGGATGATGATGTGAAAGCTGACTTATTACTAAAATACAAAGATTTATTAGATAAAGGCGTTATTACACAAGAAGAATTTGATGCTAAAAAAGATTCATTATTAAATAAACAAAAATAGAAACAAAAAAAGCTAGCACACAATGCTAGCTTTTTTATTTGTCTATTTTTGTTGATATTTTATAAGCTGGTAAATCACTTATTAAACTAGTTAGGAAACCAATAACAAGCATTGGCAAGATATTAATAGCAAGACTATATAAGAAAGAATATATATCTTGATCAAATAAAATTATAACGTTATAAAAACAAATAACAGGATTAATAGTAATATAGAATATAAAAGAAATAGCAAGAGTAGAAAGAATTCTATAAGGAATATTGTGATAATATGTATCTGTTTTTATTTTAAATAAACTTGTGAATTTAGCTCCTATTTTTATTAATGGAAAGTATAATCCGACATACATTGCTATTGTAAATGAAAAGAAAAAATTCATAGTAAAAATTTTCCAGTCGATAGATCCGCTAATCATCATTGCAGTAAAGCATAAAGAAAAGCAAACAGGGACATTGCAAAGAACGTTATAGAAAAATTTGGATAAAGTTATTTTCATAATCACTATGTTTAATTTTAGCGAATAAGTGAAAGTTTATCAATTAAATTATTATAAAAAAGAATATAATATTAATATGAACTTTGTAGGAATTGATAAACTTTCACTTGTTGATTATGATGAATATGTATCCTGCATTCTTTTTTCAAAAGGATGTAATTTTAAATGCCCATTTTGTCATAATGCAAGTTTGGTAGTAGAAAATCCTAATTCAGAAATCCCTTTTGAAGAGATTCTTGATTATTTAAAAACTAGAATAGGCATAATTGATGCAGTTGTTATTTCTGGAGGAGAACCTACTTTAATGCAAGACCTTGAAGAAAAAATTACAGCTATTAAAGAATTAGGCTTTTTAATTAAACTCGATACTAACGGAACTAATCCAAAAATGCTAAAGGACTTAGTGAGCAAGGGTCTAATAGATTATGTAGCAATGGATATTAAAAACTCAAAAGATTGTTATCCTTTAACATGTGGCTTAAGTAAAATAAACATGGATCCAATATGTGAATCAATTAATTTTTTACTAACAAATAAAATACCATATGAATTTAGAACAACATTAGTAAATGAATTTCACACTCTTAAATCTATTAAAGAATTAGGTGAACTAATTGCTGGAGCAGATAAATTATTTTTACAACATTTTAAAGATGGCGGAACTTGTATTCAAAATGGCCTACATGAAGTGTCTAAAAAAGAAGCAGAAAAATATTTAGAAATACTTTCTAAATATGTAAATAATGTTTATTTGCGCGGTTATTGATAAATTATGACAAATATTTTTCTGCATTGATGGCGGCAATAGCCCCATCAGAACATGCAGTTATAAGTTGACGCACCTTTTTAACTCTAGTATCGCCGATTGCATAGAGTCCTGGAGTTTTTGTTTCCATATTTTCATTAGTTTCAATATACCCATGATCGAGATCTGCATAGTTTTTGAACAAATCATTTGAAGGAATTTGTCCAATTGCTACAAATATCGCTGCAGAACTAAAGGATTTTGTATTTTTTGATATTTTATCAAAAAATACCGCTCCAGTTACATCAGTGTCATTGTGAAGAAATTCTTGCAATTCAAGATTATGAAAATAAGTAATATTATTTTTGCTTTTGATTCGTTCGACAAGTTCATTGTCGCCAAAGAACTTGTCAAAAAGTGTACAAATTGTTACTTTTTTACAATATGTTGAAAGAAGAAGCGCGTATTGAAGAGCTGTATTGGCATCTCCTATAAGTAAGACTTCTTCGCCTTTATAAAAAACTCCATCACAAGTTGCGCAATAAGAAATTCCTTTGCCGATAAATTTTTCTTCATCTTTAACTCCTGTTTTGCGATGAACAACTCCGTTGGCAATAATTGCCACATTTGATTTATATTCATCGTCGTAAATTGTAGTTATGTAAAATGAATTATCTATTTTCTTTATATCTTTAACTTTTGCTAAATCAAATTCTGCTCCAAGAGCAGAGATTTGTTCATATAAATTATCGCTAAATTCTACACCACTGATTTCTTTTATTGAAGGATAGTTTTCAACTCGAGGAGAGGAAGATATTTGACCACCAAAAGTAGATTGTTCAATTACTAAAACACTTCTTCCTGCACGTAACGCATATAAAGCAGCAGTCATTCCTGATGGACCACCACCAATAATTATTATATCAAATGTTTTCATACTCTTTTTCTTATCCATTCAACAATAGGAGCAACGTTTTCAAGTTTAGTAATACTTCCATCTTCGTTTGGTATAAGTAATTGTGGTACAAGTTTAACATTAAGTGATTTAGCAAAGTCTGGTTCATCTTCAACATAAATTACATCGAAGTCTATTTGAGCATCAAGTAATTTTTGCTTAGCTATTTTGCAATGAGGACAAGTTTTTGTTGAAAGAAGTGAAACTTTTGTAATTTCTTTACTTGGTTTTATTACTTCTTTAACTTCTGTAATTGTTTCTTTATGAAGTTCTGTTTTTATATTAGTAGAAGATACATCATATTCTTTTCTTTCTTTAAATTCTTCAGTTTTACCATCATTCCAATTTTGAAGTGGTCTATAATATCCTGTAATTCGAGAATATACTTCTGTTTTCTTACCACATTTTGGGCAAACATATACTTCTCCATCTATATAACCATGATCTTTACAAACTGAATAGGTTGGTGAAATTGTATAATATGGGATGTGATAATTGGTAGCAATTTTACGAACTAAATTCATACATGATTTCCATGATGGTAGTTTTTGTCCAAGGAAAGTATGAAAAACGGTACCAGATGTATAAAGTGTTTGTAATTTATCTTGAATATCAAGAGCAGCAAAAACATCATCACTAAATCCAACTGGTAAATTAGAACTATTTGTATAATATGGAGCTTCCTCATTACTACTTGCAGTAATTATATGTGGATATTTTTCAACATCATGTTTTGCAAGTCGGTATGCTGTAGATTCAGCAGGAGTAGCTTCAAGATTAAATAAATCACCATATTTTTCTTGATAATCCATAAGTTTAGTTCTCATAAAGTTAAGAACATCTTGTGTAAACTTTTGAGCTTCAATATGAGTTAAATCTTTATTTAACCAACGTGCATTTAAACAAGCTTCATTCATTCCAACTAAACCAATTGTACTGAAATGATTTTTAAATGTTCCTAAATAACGTTTAGTATATGGATATAATCCTGCATCAAGAAGAGTAGTAATTACATTACGTTTAATATTTAATGATCTAGCACTAATATTCATCATATGTTCAAGTTGTTTATAAAAATCTTTTTCATCCGTTGCTAAATAAGCAATACGTGGCATATTAATAGTAACAACACCAACTGAACCAGTAGATTCACCACTTCCAAAGAAACCACCAGATTTTTTACGTAGTTCTCTTAAGTCAAGTCGTAATCTACAACACATACTTCTTACATCACTTGGTTCCATATCGCTATTAATATAGTTTGAAAAATATGGAGTTCCATATTTTGCAGTCATTTCAAATAATAACTTATTATTTTCAGTTTCAGACCAATCAAAGTTTTTGGTGATTGAGTAAGTTGGAATTGGATATTGGAATCCTCTTCCATTAGCGTCTCCTTCAATCATAATATCGATAAATGCTTTGTTGATAAGATCCATTTCCAACTTACAATCTTTATATTTGAAAGATTGTGGTTTGCCGCCAACAATAGCATCTTCTTCAGCCATATCAGCAGGTACTGTCCAATCTAGTGTAATGTTTGTAAATGGAGCCTGGGTCCCCCAACGTGATGGTGTATTAACTCCATATATAAATGATTGAATGCATTGCTTTACATCTTTGTAAGATAAATTATCTACTTTAACAAATGGAGCAAGATATGTATCAAATGATGAAAAGGCTTGAGCACCTGCCCATTCATTTTGCATAATTCCTAAAAAGTTTACCATTTGATTACAAAGGGTAGAAAGATGAGATGCTGGAGAAGATGTTATTTTTCCTTCTACTCCACCTAATCCTTCAGTTATTAATTGTTTTAATGACCAACCAGCACAATATCCAGTAAGCATACTTAAATCATGAATATGAATATCTGCATTACGATGAGCCTCTTCAATTTCTTGATCATATACTTCACTTAACCAATAATTAGCAGTTACTGCTCCACTATTTGAAAGAATTAATCCACCAACAGAATAAGTAACAGTACTATTTTCTTTTACTCTCCAATCTTTAACTTTTAAATAACTATCAACAATGTTTTTATAGTCAATATTTGTAGCTTTTATATGACGTAATGTCTCATGTTGCTTTCTATATATAATATATGCTTTTGCCACTTGAACATAATTAGACTGTATTAATATCGTTTCAACACTATCTTGGACATCTTCAACCGAAATTATATCGTCTTTAATTTTTGAATTAAAGTCAGCAGTAACTTTTAAAGCCAGTGTTGAAACGATGTCTGCGTTTGTTGTAACGTGGCATGCGTCAAATGCTTTGCTTATAGCTTGTTCAATTTTAGATAGTTCAAAATTTACTATCTGATCGTCTCTTTTTTTAACTTGTAACATAATATTCCCCTTAATAAGTTTGAATGAATTCATTTTATGGTTAATTGTTGTTTTATTAAAGGATTTTAATTCTTTATTTTATTAATGCGTTCCTAACGCAATAATAAAATAGAATGTTTACGAAAAGTAAACGAATAAATAAAATTTTTAAGTAATAATACATATTATAATTAAATTAAGTGTATGTTTACTTTAATTGTTGATAAATAGTAATAATATAGTATTATTAAAGTATGTTATATAAATACAAGGATATTTTTGCGATTTTAAAATCGGATTATAATATAAAAAAAGAAATAAAGAAGGGAACTTTATTCAAATTTAATAATGGATTATATGGAGATAAACAACATTATTCAAAGATAGAAGAAATAGTTACATTATTTCCTAATGCTATACTAGATGGATATACTGCATTATTTTATTTAGGAATATCTAGTATTGATTCGGAAATTATATACGTTTCTAGCAAAGTTAATTCGACAAGAATTCATGATCAACATGTTAAACAAATATTTAAAGATAAAAATACAATATTTGAAGGCGTTATACTTCAAGTTATTAATGGATGTGAAGTAAAGATATATGATAGAGAAAAGATGCTTATTCATGTTATTAAAAATAGAAATAAAATAAAAGCTGGAATATATAAAGACATTGTTAATAGTTATAGAAAAATATCAAACGAATTAAATAAGATTAAATTAGCTAATTATTTAGAACACGAAGTTAATAAAAAACATATTTACGAGATTTTAAGCAGAGAATTCTTATGAATAATTTTAATAATGTCTTTTCAAATCAAAACATGGTTGTTGTTAACAAGAATCATAAAGATTTATTGATTTACGAGCTTTTAATTAATGCAATTAACATATCTTTATATCGAGAGAAAATAGTTGTTGCTGGAGACACTGGTATTTTCCTTTATGAAAATTACCCACGTATTTTACACAGCATTAGTTTTAAAGTTATTTCGCAGAAATTTAATGCAGATGGTATTAAATCTATTATTAAAGCTCTTAATTGCGACAAGCTATTTTATACTATAAAAATAGGTTCTTGTACTTTTATAAATTCAAATAAATTAAAGTTCGATTTGAACATAATTGACAATCAAAATACGATTTTAACAGGGACATCAATTATATTTGAAAAATATTTTGAAAAGAAAGACTCTATTCTTTATAAAAATTTATATCTAAAATTTCTTGATGTAAAAGCAAATGTTTTGATTGAACAAAAAGAAATGCTTATCGTTGATACTATTAGAAATATCTTAGATAACAACATTTTTTCTCCCCTATATATTGAACTTGAAAGACTCCATTATTTGTTAACTACAACGTATAATAGTGGAGAACTGCAGTCTAATTTGAAAGATTACATCAAAAACTACGAACATTGTTCAACGATTAATGAAGTTATTTTTTCGTTAGAAAAATTATTTAATAATGATTTTTATTATGAACAAATTATGACTTATATAAGTAAAAATAAATTTAAAGAGTACACAGATTATATTATTAGTAAGTTAAAAAATGCAAATAAATTACTATAAAAATAATTTGTGTAAGTGTTAATATATATTTATCCAATAAAATTGAGTTTTATATCGTATAAGGAGTAGTAATGATGAACTTTAATAATGAACCTAAATATATCATTACTTTAATAAAAAATCTTCAAGATGGCAAAATGTCATCTTTTGATGAATTTTATGAACTTACTAAAAAACAGATACTCATAAATATTTATGGAATCATCAAAGATGAAGATTTATCACAAGATGTACTACAAGACACCTATATTAAATTTCTTGAAACGATTTCAACAATCGATGTAGAGAAAAATCCAATTTCTTATTTATACACAATCTCCACAAACATAGCGATTGATTATATTAAGAAAAGAAAAAATGTTAGTTATGTCGATATGGAAAGCAAAGAAGAATTTATCGGAGACAATTGTAAAGAAAACGACGAAAGCAACTACTCAGATTTACTAAATGTTATAAAAAGCATTCTAAAAACTGAAGAATTTGATATCGTGCTGTTACACGTTGTAAATGAATTAACTTTTAAAGAGATTGCTGAAATTAAAGGCAAGCCGCTTGGAACTATCTTGTGGCAATATAATTCATCGGTAAAAAAAGTACAGAAAAAATTAGAAAGGAGGAAATAATTACATGAAAGATTTTAATGAAAACTTTAAAAAAGAATTAAAAGAAGACTGCGAAAAAATCGAAGCCAAAAAAACTTCAGATGAAATTTTTTTGGCATACAAAAAAGCTCAACTTAAAAAGAAAATTAGTTATAATCCTCCAATTAAAGAGAAAAAGAGTATTTTTGCTTCACCAATATTTGGTTGTGTAACTGGAGCGCTTTTAATATGTTTAGGAATTGGGTCTGGATATTTTATAGGAATAGCTAATCAACATATAAGTATTTCAGGTTCTACAACTCCAAGTATAAATCCACCAACTACAACAGAAAATATTGATGATGTAAATTTAAGTGGAGTAAAAAATCAAATTTGTTTTGAATTAACTAATTCCTTAAATTTACTATACACTCAAGAAGGAGAGTCTATCTTACCAAGTTTATCAAAAAGATATGATAATTCTAATTGGGATGATGATAGACATAATGATTCAAATTGGGATGATGACAGATATATTACCAAAAAAGATTTTGAAGGAATTGTAGATGTTTATGATCGTGGATATTTATTATATGACCATGCATTTAATTATGATCCAGTTACATCTTATACTTTTATTAAAGGTAGTTTTAAAGGAACTACTAAAACATATGAATATCGTGCAGAACTAGATAGTAATACTTATTTTATAGCTGATATTAATTTTGATGAAGATTCATATGGAACATATACTGATTTTTCTGGTGAAATAAATGATGGTATCACTAATTATTTAGTCGAAGGTTATTTAACTAAAGATCAAGGAGAGACTGAAAACTACATTAAAGTAAGCAGCAATCCAACTTCATATATTGAAACCTGGTTAAAAAACGAAAATAAATCACAAAGATTTATTTACTCTATCGTTGAAAATAAAAAAGAAAACTACAATATAGAAGTAAGACTAAAAACTAGAAATCGTAAAATAGAAATTTTTACTGATATTCACTACAAAAACTTATCATATAATTTTAAAACCAGACAAAGTGATTCCTATTTTGATGTTTACTATCGTCACAAAAGATTTGATGGTGATTTTAATATGGTTATTGAAAACTCCAAAAGAATCTATACTGATGAATACAATAATTTTAAAATAATTAAATAATTTATATTTTTCCAATAATTCATCTATTGCTTTCGTATATAAAGTGAAAGACGAATAAAGGAGAAACAAAATGAAAAAGACGATTGGACTATTAATTCTAGCCGGACTAGTTGGTGGATTATCATCATGTAATGGTTATTTTACTGATGGAACCACTTCTAAAGATCAACCTACTTCAGTTGAATCAATTACTAATAATACTGAAAACACTGAATTACCAGTTGATACTTCAACAGGAATTCCTGCTGCTAATTATTTAGCAGCTCCCCAAAAAGTAATAGATACTTTTGGGTTTGATTTAAACATTGAAGACATACTAACAAAATTACAACTCAACAATGATACCATTGGAATGATCACTACATTAATGAATAAAGTAGAAGAGATTATTAAAAATGGTGTTGATGTTGACTTAACATCAACACCATCTGAAAGAGAAGAATACGAAACTAAATCTATCTTATCAATCAGTGGTATAACAGAATCACCAATTAGTTTAACTTTATATTATAATGCTGAAACTACTACTGACTCTCACCATCATCATCATGGTCACAACCACGATGATTGGGATAATGAAGACTGGGAAAATGTAGAAGACGATGAAGACGATATTAAAAATGGCGAATTTGGTGACGGATGTAATTACGATGGTGACGATAAAAAAGGCAAAAGAAATAATAATTGGGAAGATAATTACGACGATGAAGACGATGAAGATGACAATGAATGCGGTCACCATCACGGTCATGGCCATGGCTATGGACATGACACGGTTAAAGGATTTGAAACATCTACTGCAGTAAACGGCATTGCACTTTTAGACAAATTCCAATTATCTTTTGTTGGTGAGCTTGAATTTGATAGTAAAGGTAATTCTTCAATAGATATTAGTTTAATTACATCAGATACAACATATTTAGATTTAAGAGCAAGTCATGAAATACATAAACATAGAATTGAAGATGAACTAGCATTTACGTTTGTAAAAGATGATGTTATGGTAGCAGATCTTGGTTTTCAATTAGAACTAAATGATCATAAAATGGAACTTGAATTTTATCTTAATGATTTTGAAATAGAAATTGAAAGAAAAACCCGTCGTCATGGCACGGTAGTTTACGAAGTTGAAGTAACAGATGCAGAAGGCAATTCATTTTATTTAAGATTTAAGAGAGTGGTATCCCATAATCACAAGACTGGAGAAGAAACAGCTGAAGTGATTGATTACTAAACTTTTAGATATAAATTTCCCAAACAAAAAGAGTGCAAAAACTCTTTTTGTTTTATTTTTAATCGTTAATAATAAGTGCCTTCTATAAATAGAGTAAAATATATTTGGAGGTAATGATATGGATAATAGAAAAGTAGTTATTATAGGTGATGGCGCAGTAGGAAGTACTACAGCATATACTTTAATGTTAAGAGATTATGTTAATGAAATAGTTATTATTGATATAAATAAAGACAAAGCTGATGGCGATGTTTTAGATATGGTCCATGGAATGCCTTTTGTAACAAATAAAATAATTAAATCAGGTACATATAGTGATCTAGCTGATGCTCATATCATTATTATTACCGCCGGAGTAGGGCAAAAACCAGGAGAAACACGCAGCGATTTACTAAAAAGAAATCTAAATGTTTTCGATGCTATTATCGAAAACATTAAGAAATATTTAAATGACGAAATGATAATTCTTGTGGTAACGAATCCGGTCGATGTCTTAAGTTACTACACTTATAAAAAATTAAATATTTCTTCTTCTCGAGTGATTGGAAGCGGAACAGTACTTGATAGTGCAAGATTAAAATATTTATTAAGTAAAGATACCTCAATTGATCCACGTAATATTCATGCTTTTGTTGTTGGAGAACATGGAGATAGTGAAGTTTCAGCATTTAGTGTTTCTTCAATTGGTGGAATGCCTGTATCAACGTATTGTGATAAATGTGGTAAATGTAAAAATAAATTATCTAATCTTTGCGAAATTCACAATGAAGTAGTTAATAGTGCATATGAAATAATAGCTAAAAAAGGATCAACTTATTATGCTGTTGCTTTAGCAGTTGATAAAATTGTTGATACAATTTTAAATAATAGAAACAGTGTTCTCACTGTTTCAACATTAGTTAAAGATCAATTTATGGGTAAAATAAAAGATGTATATATTTCTCTTCCTGTAATAGTTAACAGTAGTGGCGTAGTTAAAATATTAGAATTAACTTATTCTCCTCTTGAAATAAGTAAAATAATAGAGAGTGCAAATAAGGTAAAAGAAGCAATAGATGAATTAAAGATAAGTTAATTCACTTTAGAATGATTAGTATTTGTGATATATTTTAACATATGGAAAATAGTTTATCTCGTTCTGCATTAATATATGGAGAAGAATACATAGGAAAGATTAGTAACGCTAATGTTATCGTTTTTGGTTTGGGTGGCGTTGGTGGATATGCGGTGGAAAGTCTTGTTCGAGCTGGAATTGGAAATCTAACGATTGTTGATAACGATAAAATTAGCGTTACTAACTTAAATAGACAATTAATTTCATTAACTAGCAATATTGGTAAACTTAAAGTTGATGAATGGAAGATAAGAATCCTTGATATTAATCCTAATATAAAATTAATTGCGAAGAATATGTTCTTAACTGCTGATAATTTAGAAGAATTTGATTTAAAGCAATTTGATTATATTCTTGATGCAATTGATACAGTTAGCTCTAAAATTGCTTTAATTAAATACGCTAAAGAAAATAATATACCAATAATATCTTCGTTAGGAGCAGGAAACAGAACTGATCCTAATTTAATTAAAATAGGAGATCTTAAAGAAACAAGTTATGATCCTTTAGCAAAAGTAATACGTCATGAATTAAGAAAAGATAATATTACTCATCTAGATGTTATATATAGTACTGAAATTCCTTTAAAAGTTATTGTTGGAAACGATAATCAATCTAAAAGAAGTCCTGGAAGTACATCATTTATTCCAGCTATATTTGGAGAAATGATGGCAGGATACGTAATTAATAAATTAGTAAAATAAAAGTCATTTGTTTTAACACAAATGACTTTTTATTATTTTGTAAATTATAGATTAAGCGCCTGCTGGTGGAACAACTGGATCTGTTGCAGCTGTAACTGTAGTTGCACCAACTTTAGAAATAGTAAATGTTAGTTTTTCTCTAGCATTTGAAAATCTAAGAGGTTCTGTTTCTATATTAACATCTCCATTTTCAGCAAATGTAAAGTAATAATCGTGTGCTGCATATGTGCCAGCAGATTTTTCATCATAATCTCCGAAGTATGCTAATCCAAGAGTTGAACAAAGAATATATGAGAATAAACCGTTGTCAAGTGATCCTGAATACATAAGTCCTAGTACAGCACCGTCTTTGTTTGTAAATTCTTCAAAGTGTTCAATATCAAAGAATGTATCGATTCCAAGTTTACTTAAATACAAATTTTGAGCTCCATCTGACATAGAATTGCCAATTGTATAAAGAACTTGTGAAATATTTGTAGCCTTTGCAACTTCTGGACCAAATAAAACGCTTGTTCCATCAACTGAAGTTGTTTGGAAAACTTTTCCGCCTTTTTCTTCAACTCCACTATATGTTGTTTCTACTTTATTAGTTTCAAAATCATATATTGAAAGTTTTCTCATTGCTTTTGTTTTTTCAAAAGTATGTGTGATATCTACTTCATCAATAGGTATGTCATAGCTTCCATCTGCCTTTTTCATTTCTAATTGTCTTACTGCTCTAACTGTGTAGTTAATATCAGTGATTATTTTTGCATTGTTAAATGCTATTGTTAATGGTGTATAGTCGGCCTTATCAGCTGGAATAACTCCAGAAGCGATAAATGTATCTAATTCTGCAATACTTGACGTTCCTAAATCACAATAAGCAAGATCCATTAATAATCCATCTACCTGTGTTTCACTGTCAATTCCGTATATTTGAAGAAATAAGATTTGTTCATTAGTTTCAGGATCTATTGCACTTTTAAATGCGATTTTATTATAGGAATCAGATATTGTGTTTAAACAGTCGTTAACAAATCCATCAATTTGTGTTCTATCAGTAGATTCGATATATCCATCTGCTCTTTCAGTAAATGCTTGTGGTTTAAAGAAATCGCCTGAAATATTGTTGAAAATAGCAAAACCATCAGCAGAAGCATAGTTTGGCGAAACAACAAGTTCGCCTGTCTTAGTAAATCTAAATTTATGGAGTCTCTTATCACTTAATTTTACTGCGGAATAAGCTCCAAACCAGCCATCATAAATATAATCTTTATTAAGAACAACAGCTGGAGATATGGCTTTTGGATCTTCAATGTCAAGTAAAGTATAATTGTCTTTAATTAAATCTAATGCGTTTAAAACAGCGGCTTTACTTGCGGTTAAGACAATAACATCTAAGTTAACTTCTTTTTTACCAGATTTAACATTAATTGTTGATGTTCCTTCACCAATACATTTTAAATTTGTTCCATCTACTTCAACAACTTTAGCTTGTGAAGAGATAATAGTTAATTTAGCATTAAGTGGTTCAACATTTACGTATTCTGATAATTTTAATACAGCACCGACTAATTGTTGGCCAGGTTGTTTAATAATTTCGATTTTTTGAGCGTCGACATCAGTAATAGTAGTTGGTGGAACTGTTGATGGTGTTTCGCCACATGCTACTAAACCGCCTGTTGTGCCTACGACAACAAATGAAGCAAGAGCAAGAACGAATAGTTTTGATTTTTTCATATTTTTTTTCTCCTTATTAATAATATTAATATGTCATTATTATAAGTGCATTAAAACCTTTGTCAATAAAAAAATGATTATTTATTTTGCAATTTTCTATATTTCTAAGGAAAGATCTTTAATATTAAGGTCAGAAGGCATTTTTAGGTCTCCTCGAGGAGATAAAGAAATACTGCCAATTTTAACGGAATCTGGCATAGAAGAACGTTTAAATTGGTTTTTTATAAAACGATCAAAGAAAGTAGAAATAGTTTTATTAATAATTTCTTCACTATATTCGTTTAAAAATACTGTTCTAGCTATTCTAAATATTTTTTCAGGAGAATATCCACTATGTAAAAAATAATATAAACAAAAGTCGTGAATTTCATATGGCCCTAAAATTGTTTCAGTGGTTTGCATTATTTTTTCTTTATTTCCAGGAATTAGTTCTGGAGAAATTGGGGTATTCAAAATATCATTTAGAACTTCTTGAACTTTAATATTTGCAAAATAGTTGAGTTCTGCAGTGATTTCGATTATTTTTTTAACAAGTGTCTTAGGAACCCCGCCATTTATATTGTACATTGACATGTGATCGCCATTAAAAGTAGCCCATCCTAATGCTAATTCAGAAAGGTCTCCTGTACCAATAACTATACCTTTATAAATATTTGCTTTATCCATTAATATTTGAGTTCTTTCTCTAGCTTGAGCATTTTCATAAGCAATATCATACGTTGTTTTGCTATGATTTATATCTTTCAAATGTAGCAAAAATGCTTGAGAAATATCAATTTCTTCATAATCTACTCCAAGTTCTTTTGCAAGAACTTCGGCATTATTTTTCGTTCTATTTGTTGTGGCAAAACAAGGCATTGAAATAGCATGAATTCCTTTTAAGTCATATGATAATTCCTTGAATGTCAAAACAGCAACAAGAAGAGCAAGTGTAGAATCAAGTCCTCCAGAAACTCCAATAACAACTGATTTTGTTCTTATTTGTTCTAATCTATGGGAAAGAGCATGTACTTGTAAATTTAATGTTTTTTTAACTATTTCGATATTTTTTTGATAATTTTCAGATGTAAAAATATACTTAGTAAATATTCCGTTTAAATCGTGTGAAATTTGCCTCGCATAAGAAAAATAAATTGTCTTGTATTTAGTATCGTTTTGAAAAACAAAGGAAGTGTTTTTGCTACGTTTAAAACTTAATTCTTTAACATCAATAATGGAATATATTTGATGATTTTTAAAATCATTAACTGAATTCAATAATTTTCCATCATTAGCAATAATATTGTGCCCACTATAAACAACATCTGTAGTAGACTCTCCATTTCCGGCAGAAGCATAGATATATCCACATATTAAACGACTTGAAGTTGAGGTTACTAAATTCTTTCTATATTCATCTTTACCTATTAATTCATTACTTGCAGAAGGATTAAAAATTAAAGTGGCTCCGTTTAACGCATGATACGTCCCAATATTAATTGGTGCCCATAAATCCTCACATATTTCAACACCAATACATAATTCTGGAAGTTCTTCGCATTTAAAAAGCAACTTAGGACCGAAAGGAATGTTCTTTCCGTCTATTTTAATTGTAGTATTTTGATTGAATGATGGAGAAAAATATCTTCCATCATAGAATTCCCCATAATTTGGCAAAAAAGTTTTAGGTATTAGACCTAAAATTTTGCCATTAAAAATTACTCCAGCTGTTATATATGTTTTTGATTGAAATAAAATTGGAAGAGAAACGATGATAACAATATCTTTAGATTTAGAGTAATTTTTAATTTTTATAAGATAAGTTAAAGCTTTATCAAGTATTTCTGGTTGTTTAAATAGATCTTGAAGAGAATAACCAGTAAGATTTAATTCTTGGAAAGTAATGATATTTACATTATTAAGAATAGCTTCATCTATATTATTACAAATAGAGTTATAGTTAGATTCAATATCTAGTAATTTTACATTAGATGTAGCAGCAGCAACTTTAATAAATCCGTTTTCCATAAATTACCTCATTAATATATTTAATTATAATACATTTATTAGATATTATTTGAGTTTTTGTAAAATAAAATGTATTGTTAATTTATGGAAATATTTTATCAAATTTTAACGTATGTAAATTTCTTCTTTATTTGCTTAGCATCTATTGGGTTTCTTTTTCAACTTATGTTTATATTCTTTGCTTGGCTTAAGCCTCGAAAATATAAGAAGGCAACAAAACAGGCTAGATTTGCTATTGCAATACCAGCACATGATGAAGCTGATGTAATTGAAAGAACGATTAGACAAATTGTTGATAAACAAACTTACCCAAGAGATAAATATGACATATTCGTTTGTGCACATAACTGTAGTGATGATACAGCTAAGATAGCAAAAGCAAATGGAGCTACAGTGTTCATATTCAATGATACCGATCCAAAACATAGAATGAGATCTTACGCAGTTAAAAACTTAACAGACAATATTATGAGTCTTGAAGAAAAATATGATGCAATTATATATTTTGATGCCGACAACATTTTAAAAGAAGATTATATTGAAAAAGTTAATGATGCATTCGAATGTGGTGTTCAAATTGCTAGAGGTTATGAATACAGTAGTAACTTAAAACAAAACAATTGGACTAAAGTATCAGGAACTTATTATATTAGAGATTCACGTATTGCTTCAAACTTTAGAGAAAGAGCAGGACTTGATTCAATGTTATGTGGACCTGGAATGTTAGTTGCTACTCAAGTATTTAAAGAAATTGGTACGTGGGATGCAATGTCTGCTTCAGAAGATGTTGATTTTACACTTAATAGAATGTGTGAAAAAAGAAGAATACACTATATTCCAGACGCAGTAATTTATGAAGATCAACCATCGACTTTTAAAGATACATTTAATAGACTTACAAGAATGGGACATGGTTTAAATAGTTTATTCTGGAAAAAAGGATTTAAATTCTTAGGTAAATTCTTTACTACTGGTAGATTTAGTTATATTGACTTGTTTATGCAACTGGCCTTTATTCCTATTTCATTAATATGCTGTGTTTGGTTTCCAACATATTATATATTCTATTGTATAGTTCATCTTATTAACGCACTTGGACCTGCAGTATTTACTCCAGAGTTCTTCTCAGCAGCATCTTCTGCTTCTGAATTAATCAACCTAGCTTATATGGTTCTATACGTTCTTGTTTGTTACTATTTAATTTATACCTTCCAAACTGGACTTGCTGTTTGGTTAGATAAGAAAAAATTAGGTCTTACTTCGCTTAAAGGCGTAAGAAGCGGAATATTCTTATCAGCAGGATTTATGATTATCTACGCTATTGGAATAAGCGTTGGAATTTGTAGTAAACAACAACGGAAAAAGATTAATCGAAATACAAAGATTGATGAAGGTTTAATTAAATAACATATTTATATAACAATCACTTAACTCCCATTGATACCCCATAAAGTATTGATTGGAGTTTTCTTTTGAAAAAAAGTTAATTTTAATATTATTAATTTCTAATTTATATAGAATAGTTTGAATTAGGTAAGATAAATCTTTATCTTCTTTAGTAAAAATCTCTTGAATAAAATTACCTTTTATCTGTGTAAAAGCGTATCCAATTGTATTTTTATTTAAATCTAGCAAGATATAAACTTTATCATTACATTTTTCATATTGAGTAAAAAGCTTTTCCCATAACTTATTAGATCTAATTATATGATTAGTTTTAACAAGATTTTCTTCATATATTTCATTTAGTTTATCTAAATCACCAAGTGTAGCTTCTCTAATTGTATATTTTTGATAATCATCATTATGAGTTTTAACACCATATTTTTGATTAATAAAAGAGTTATATTTTTTATATCCAACATTAGAATAAAATGCGAATAAATCCTCGCTTTCAAGTAGTAAAAAGTTATTCTTTCTAATATTGTGATATATCAATTTTTTCATATAACCATGATTTCTAAATTTATCTTTTGTTGATAGGCCAAAATAATAATTAACATCTGTTCCTATTGACGATTTTAATAACAGCGTATATTTAACCGAGGCTAATTCATTATTTAAGCGTAACGTTTCGATATCGAACAACTTGTACATTTCATTTTGAAAGAAAAAGTTATTAAAATCGTCGTCAGCAAAACTATTGAAAAATAAATTTGCTATTTCATTGATATTATAATCAACTGAAATAGTAATATTTTGATAAGATTTAGCAATTAAAAGTTTTGGTTCGATAAGTTCGATCGGATGATAAGAAAGTTTAGATTTTCTTAAGCCATAAAGTCCTACATCATCTTCTTTGTTTATGTATTTGATATTAGGATCTTCAATTAACGTCGATAAAAAGTGAGTAGAAATTTGATATAATCCATGAATTGAATGATCTAATTTTTCAAAGTTTTGCACAAATTGATCTTCGAAAAAACAACCTAATGTAAAACCTACTAATTCATTCTTTAATAAAAATTTTATACCAAAAGACTGCAGAACCTCACTATTTTTAATTAGTTTTAACACAACTTGCTTTTCATAATCAACATCTATGCTATTTTCGTGAGATGTAATTTGCCATTTATCTACATATGTTAAGAGATTATCAAGGTCATTTAAATCAATTTTTTCTATTTTAAAATCACCATCATATTGCTTAATAAAGTTATTTACTAAGCGTCTTTTGGAATTGAATTTATTTCCTTTTAATTCACGAAGTTCACTAACTGAATAAAGATAATTTGCATTATCTCGATCATTAAAAATGTCAAATAAATTCAATATATCTTTATTTATTAAGTTAATTTGTTCTTGCGCAACAATGTATATTTGTTTCTTTAAATTGTTTGCTTCAATAAACTCTAAAAGAAGATTAAAAGAAGAAACAAAATCTCCACCAATCGGAGCATAAAACACAAATTCTTTATTTATTGGATTAATAAATCTTATAAATAAAGAATCATTTTCAATTGCATAAGAATAATTATATTTATCTTTATAAATGTATAATATTTGAGGAATAAAATCTACATAATGAAGACAAGAAACTGTTTCAATGTAGGACTTAATTCGGGGAAGATCTGAAGTTTCAATATTTTTAAATTTCATGATTTTATTATATTATAACCGTGATAACTTTCAAGAGATTTACAAAAATATTTAATATATTTTAATGAATAAAATTTAAAAATATTAAATCGAAAAAATAACTAAAATTTTAAAAGGAAACAATGCTTTTATTAACAATAAAAAAAGGCCGAAGCCTTTTTAAATTAAATTTTAGTTAAGTAAGAAATAACCGATTTTCTTGTAACGATGCCAATAAAATTGTTTTGGTCATCAACAATTGGAATAAAGTTTTGCGATACAGCAGCATCAACAAGGGATTCAAGTTTAGTATTTGCATTAACTGCGAAATTGTCTCTTGTACGAGGTATATCAGAAAGACGAACGCTTTCAAGATCTTCAGTTTTAAATTTTTTGTTATCAACCATATACCACAATAAGTCACCTTCGGTAATTGTACCAACGTATTTTCCAAATTTATCAATAACTGGAACAGAGGTATAACGGTGAAACTTCATTTTCTCTAAAGCTTGTCTAATTGTGTAATTTGATATTAAGAAGGCTACTTGCGATTTAGGTGTTAAATACGCTAAAACATTATCTAATTTTATTTCCATATGTATATTATAAATGTTTTTAATTATAATTGTAGAAAAATATTAAAATATAGTTTACTATAAATCATATATTTCATATATGGAGGAAAAAAACATGAAAAAAATAAATATTAAGTTGTTTGTATCACTCACAGCAATTATATTAGGCTTAGCATCGTGCTCAGGTCCTACTACTAGTCCAAGTGTAAATCCAACAACATCTACTGATCCTACTACTACCACTACAACAACCACTACGGTTATTGATGAAGGAGACTATAAAGAAAATAAGGATTTACCTCGTGCAGCTACAAGTTACAATGAGTTTGGTGAAGAAAAACCTTTAAATATGTTCAATATTGAAGCAAATGCAGGAATGCCAACCTTAAATCCATTAGGTGAACAACGTTTACTTATTGTACCAGTTGGTTTAAATGATGACACTGGAGAAAATCCATTATTTCCTGGAGTATCTAAAAGTGGAAGAACTGATAAGCAAACTACTGAACGTCTTGATCAGATTGAAAATCTTTTCTTTGGAAAAGCTGATGAAACAGGATGGCAATCAATTAAATCATTCTATGAAACATCATCTTTTGGTAAAGTTACAGTTTCAGGCTCAGTATTAAAACCAAATGGTGGCTGGTATAAACCAAATCTTACTCCAACTGAACTAGTTGCAAAAGGTGGTAATGCTGGTACCGATTGGTTATTAGACGATATTACTGATTATTATAAAACTGAATATGCTAAAGCAGATCATGGTGCTTTAGGAACAACTGCTAAACCTTTAACTTGGTATGACCAAAATAAAGATGGATTTGTCGATACAATTTGGATGGTTTATAGTTGCGCAATTCACGCTGCTGGTGGCCAAAGTGATTTCTGGGCTTTCGTTAGTAGAAACGGTGGCAACATTAATAGACCTAATGTCGCTTCTCCTGTTTCAATGAATTACGGATGGGCATCAATAGATTTTATGGATCAAGCATATGGCACTGGCAAAGATGCCCATACCTTTATTCATGAAACTGGTCATATTTTTGGATTAGATGATTACTATAGTTATGATCATAACTCTTCACCAATGGGTGCAATTGATATGATGGACAACAATATTGGCGATCATAACGCTTTCTCAAAGTTTACATTAGGATGGAATTCACCACTTGTTGTTACTGAATCTTCCCGTGTTACTTTACGTTCTGGCGCAGAAACTGGAGATTGTTTCATAATTGCTTCTCCAAAATATAATAATACGGCTTTTGATGAATATTTAATGGTTGAATTTGTTACTCCAACTAATTTAAATCACAAAGACTATACAAGTGTATATCCAGGTAATAGCTTACAAGGTTTTAGTGAACCTGGAATTAGAATTACTCACGTTGATGCTAGAGTTTATGGAAATGGACAATCACACGAAGAATACGCTAAAACTGTTAAAGAAGTTGCTGCTTCATCAAGCTTTAGAGTAATGAATACTCCTTCTGGAAGAAATTCAGGCTTAAAAGATAGTTTCCCAATTACTAAGAAATCAATGTATTTACTTCATCTTATTGAAGCAGTTTCAACAGAAGAAGAAAACTGTTTAACTCAAGCAAACTATAGAGCAAAGAATGAAACATTATTTACAGAAGGCTTTACATACAATCCTGCAAAAGCATCATTCTCATACTTTATGCCAAGTAATACAAACATTTGGAACAAAGCAAAAACATCAGAGACTGAATTTGATGTTAATTGTAAAATGAACTTTAAATTAAAAGTTGAATCCGTTACAAATGAACAAGCAGTAGTTACTGTTACCTATACTAAATAAGTTATGGAAGCATCAAATATTAGTTGGGACGAATACTTCATGGGCATTGCTTTACTCAGTGCCCAAAGAAGTAAAGATCCTAATACTAAAGTAGGAGCATGTATTGTTGATAGTGAACATAAAGTTGTTTCTATTGGATATAATGGTATGCCTAGAGGATTAGATGAATCTCAATTATCATGGAATAAAGGTGAAGATCTAGACTCTAAATATCTTTATGTTTGCCATGCTGAATTCAATGCTATCTTAAATACTAGAAACGGTAGTGCTCTTAAAGGCTGTACACTTTATGTATCCTTATTCCCATGTAATGAATGTGCTAAAGCTATAATTCAATCAGGAATAAAAGAAATTGTATATATGGAAAATAAATACGAAACTGATGTTACAACTAGAGCATCTAGAAAAATGCTTGAATTAGCAAAAATAAAACTTACGCAATATAAAGGACGCTATAAAGAAATTAAATTACAATGAAATTATTAGAAATTAAGGATCTTTCAATATCTTACGATCAAAGAAATATGGTTTTAAATCATATTTCTTTTGATATTGAAAAGGGAAAAAAAGTAGCTCTTGTTGGCAAGAATGGCTCTGGAAAATCTACTCTTGTTCGTGCTATTTTAGGACTTGTTGCTATTCAAACTGGCTCTATATTTGTTAATGGTTTTTCAGTTGATGAAAAAAACATTAATCAAATAAGAAAAAAAGTAGGCATAGTCTTCCAAAATCCTGATAATCAATTTGTTGGCAACACTGTTGCCGAAGATATTGCTTTTAGACTTGAAAACGATTGTGTTGAAAGCAAATTGATGGAACCTATTATTGAAGAAAAACTTAAACAAGTAGACATGACTTTCTATAAATATTTTGCTCCTAGTAATTTATCAGGTGGTCAAAAACAAAGAGTAGCAGTAGCTACTAATATTGTTGAAAAACTAGATCTATTATTATTAGATGAGGCTACCTCAATGCTTGATCCTAAAGGTCAACGCGAAATAAACTCCTTAATTCAAAATTTACTTACTGAAAATCCCGATTTGAGCATTATCTATATCACCCATAATATGGATGAAATCGAAGATTTTGATAGTGTTATCTTATTAGATAATGGTCAAATCGCCTTTTTAGGAACGCCATACGATTTATTTACCAACGAAACTTTAAGCAAAGAGAAAGATTTAGATCTTCCTTTTAAATATAAGTTATTTAACAAATTACATAAAAAAGATAGCAATATTAAACTAGAAGAAATAAATAATTTAGGAGAGATACTATGTCAATTAAAATAGATAATATTTCTCATAAATATGGAATTGGTACACTTAGCGAAATATCTGGATTAATTGATGTATCGTTTGATTTTCCAGATCGATTTTTTTATGCTGTTGCTGGAGCAACAGGCAGTGGAAAATCAACTTTTGTCCAACACATTAATGGTCTTTTAAAACCTGACTCTGGACAAATTGATGTTGATGGATTTATTCTTTCTTCGAAAAAGAAAGAATGTAGTAAAAAGATTAAAAATTTAAGACAAAAAATTGGGTTTTTGTTCCAAAATTCAGAGAACCAATTATTTGAAAGTACAATTATTGAAGATGTGATGTTTGGTCCTCTTAATTTTGGACATCCAAAAGAAGAAGCACGTAAAATGGCGGAAGAAGCTTTAAAAACGATTGGAATAAATGAAGATATGTTTGATAAGTCACCTTTTGAAACTTCTGGTGGAGAAAAACGTCGTATTGCTCTTGCAGGAGTACTTGCTTATAAACCATCAATATTAATATTAGATGAACCAACAGCGGGATTAGATTATAAAGGAAAGTATGACTTACTTAATTTACTTTCAAAATTATACGAAGGTGGAACTAATATAATTATTGTTACTCATGATATGGATACAATTCTTAATGTTTGTAATGGAGTATTGTTATTTAGTAATGGAAAACTTGTTAATCACTATGATATTAATGAGTTCTTTTCTAGTGATTTAACTATGTATAGTATAGAAGATTCAGAATTGATAAATGCAATTAAATCATTAAAGCAAAGGGGTTTTGCAGTGAATTTTGACAATATTAAAAATGTAGAAGACTTATTGATGTTTATTAGGAGCCAAAAATGAATGATTTTATCTTAGGAAGGTATAGCGATAAAAATACAGTTATTCATCGACTTGATCCACGAACAAAGATTTTTTTAATGCTTATTTTAATGACTGCAATCTTTTTAGATTATGGAACATATTTTTCAACTCTTCTTGTTCAAGGTGCGTTATTAATAGTAATTTCTCTGCTCCTTTTCTTAAGCAAAATTAATATTAAGAATGTTTTTTCTTCTCTTAAAATTTTATGGTTTACCATTATATTTTTATTTATAATTAATTTACTTATTCCTAATCCTAAATATACTTACTTATTATTCTCTTTTAATGGGAGTTATGGAATTTATCTTGAAGGCATTTTACAATCAGTTAAAATAATTTTACGTATATCAATTTCAATTATTTTAACTCTAGTTTTAACCTCTACTACTAAACCTAATGATTTATCTAAAAGCTTTGAATGGTTTTTCTTTCCTTTAAAATATATTGGCTTTCCTAGTGCAGAACTAGCCATGGTTATATCACTAACATTAAGATTTATTCCAACTATTTTAGAAGAAGCTTTAAAGTTAAAAAAAGCTCAAGAAGCTCGTGGAGTTGATTTTGAACATGGTTCAATTGGTGTTAAAATTAAAGCTATGATCTCTTTAATTGTTCCTCTTTTTGTTGGAGCATTTTCTCGTAGTAGTGAACTAGCAGAAGCTCTTGAAGTAAGAGGATACATACCAAATAAAAGAAGAACACAATATAAGAAACTCTCTTTTAAACTAGGAGATCTTATCAGTACTTTATTAATATGTGTCATATCTGCAGGGTTTTTCACTCTTTCTTACTACAATCTAGATCTAATTGAGGCATTGTTTGGCATTAGTAATGCTATAACAATCTTAAGGTAATCTGGCAATGAGATACTTACTTAATTTTTCTTATAACGGTCGTAATTATAATGGTTATCAACGCCAAGATAATGGCCATAGTATTGAAGAAGTAATAGAAGATATTTTAACTGAATTAATGAATGAAAAAATAATTATCTACGCAAGTGGTCGTACTGATAAAGGAGTTCATGCTCTTAATCAATATGCTCATTTTGATGCTGTTCGTGAGCTCGAGTGTGAAACTCTTAAATATAAAATTAATAAAATTTTACCAAGTGATATATATATTCGTAATGTCACGTTAGTTAATGAGGAGTTTCACGCTCGATATAGTGCTACTTCTAAAACTTATCTTTATAAAATAAATATTGGTCCACATAATCCTTTTGAAGATCAATTATTTTATGACTATATCGATCCTTTAGATATGGAAAAACTTACAAAAGTTAAAATGTTATTTGAAGGAAAACACTGCTTTAAGAATTTTACTTCGAAACGCATTGATAATTTTGATTTTATCCGTAACATTGAACAAATAAAAATTATCAATGCGGGAGATAAAATATTTATCTCGTTTAGAGGAGATGGATTTATGCGTTATGAAATAAGGATGTTAGTGGCTAATATGTTAGCGTATGCAAGTGGTAAAATTAGTTTTGAAAGTATAGAAGAATTATTAGAAAGTAACAAAAGACATATTACTTGTAGATGTGCACCAGGATATGGACTTTATTTATATGAGGTAAATTATGATGAAATTTAAATGTATATATAACTACCATACGCATACTTCACGTTGTGGACATGCTCATGGAACAGATGAAGAATATGTAAAAGCAGCACTTGAAGCAGGAATTAAAAGAATAGGATTTTCAGATCATGTTATTTTACCTTTTATTCATGAACCATGGATTAGAGGAGAATATGAACTACTTGAAGATTATTTGACTTCTCTTACAGCTTTACAAAGGAAATATAGTGGTAAGATTGAGATATTAAAAGGATTTGAAGCTGAGTATAGTGAGATTTATAAAGATTATTATCAGGAGTTATTAACAAGTAAAAAAGTAGATTATTTAATATTAGGACAACATTGTTATTTTGAAAACAATCAAGGTATTTTCTATTTTAGAGAAATTGATAATAAAGAAAAAGTACAACGTTATGCTGATGATTTATGTGCAGGAATGGAATCTAAACTATTTAAATATGTTGCTCATCCAGATTTATTTGTAACTTCTCTTAGTAAGTTTGATGAGTTTGCAGAAAAGATAAGTATTCAAATAATTAAATGTGCTAAAAAATGTTCAATGCCACTTGAAATTAATTTAGGTGGAGTAAGATATCCGCGTGGAGTAAAAGATGTTTGGCTTTCAGAAATTTGTTCATATCCTTACGCTCCTTTTTGGAAACTTGTAAAAAAATATCAAGTTGAGATTGTAATTGGAGTTGACGCCCATTGGCCAACGGACTTTGCCGACAGCAAAAATGATAAAATAGTCGAGTTTATTAGCGAAAATAAACTCGAAATTAACGAAGACTATAATATATTGAATTAACAAACGTAGTTATAAGTGTTAAAATAAACAAGAACTAAATAAAGGAGATCTATTTATGGGAAGACATTTCGAAGTTAGAGCAGCTTCAATGGCAGCTAGTGCTGCAAAAAAATCTGCTATTTATATGAGAGCATCTAAAGAAATTTATGTTGCTGCTAAATCAGGTACACCTGATCCTAATTCTAATTTGGCACTTAGAACTGCCATTGAAAAGTATCGCAAAACGACACCAAAAGATGTAATTGATAGAGCAATTAAGAAAGCACAAGGAACGGAATCAGAAACTTATATCTCCGGAAGATATGAAGCATTTGGTCCAGGAGGATCTTTTCTAATTATTGATACTTTAACTGATAACGTTAATAGAGCATTAGTTGATGTTCGTACGGCTGTTACAAGAAAGGGTGGACACTTAGGTAGTGTTGCTTTTAACTTTGAACAACTTGGAATTTTTGATTTTTATGGAGATGAAGCTCTTAAAGATGCTGCGGAAGAAGCATTAATAATGAATGATGTTGATTTAAAAGAAATATCATTAGAAGATGGAATTATTGAAGTAATTGTTGGTCCAAGTGATTTTGCAAAAGCTAAAGATGAATTAATTAAGTTAGAAATTCCTGAATTTGAACAAGCAATGGTTGCTATGATTCCAAATGATAAAATTACCTTAGAAGGCGATGATGTACAGAAGTTTAGAGATTTACTTGATTCACTTGATGAAGTCGGAGATGTTCAAGAAGTTTATCATAATGTTAATTTATAAATAATAATGCTTTAATTACTAAATGATATGTTCTAAAATATTTGTAAAGGAGAAATAAAAAAATGACAAAATTATTCGATAGTATCCCACACATTTTGAAATTCATCTTAGTATTATTCTTAGGAGCTTTTACTTCATTAATTTACAGATTATTTAAATTACTTGAAGGCAAAATTGATCTTGTTAAACTTCTAATTTTAATCGTTATTTGGATTTGTGGTGGTTTCGCAATTCTTTGGGTTTGCGACATTGTAACCGTCGCATTAAGCAACAAGATTACAGTTCTTGCTTAATTAAATTTATTTTTCAAAAAAAGACCATATGAATTATTTAGTTCATATGGTCTTTTTTAATGATTTAGTGTAGAATAAGCACGTTATGAAAATGTTTGTCTTTGATATTGATGGAACTCTTGTTGGTCGTGATTATGTATTAAAAGAAACAACGATTGCATCATTAAATAAATTAGTAGAAATGGGTTACGCCGTTATTTTTGCTAGTGGAAGATGTAAAATTGGTTGTATGCGTTTTATGAAACAAATTGCTAATAAAGGAAACAACTATTTAGTAAGTTCAAATGGCGCAGTAATATATAAAGTAGATAAGAAATGTACTGTTTTAGATGAACATATGTTAGTTTTACAAGATTTATACGATATTTATAATCAATTTAGTTATATTAATGATGTATTTATCTATGCTTATGATAAAGATAACTTAGCTTATATTAAACATCATCATTATCTTGAAATAGAAGAACAATCTAATGAAATGACTCCACTAGAATTAGGTAGTAAAACATTACGTCCTATGAATGAAAAGATCGATAAAGTAATGATTCAAGGACAACCCGAAATTATTAGTAAAATAAAAATTCCTGAGGAATTTTTAATTAAGTATAATATCGTTTGTTCTTCGGGTTGGTTTTTAGAATTTACCGCGATCGGCGCTGATAAAGCAGATGGAGTAGCATTTCTTAAAAAGCACTTAAAAGTTGAAGATAAAGATGTCTTTGTCTTTGGAGATTCTGGAAATGATTGCCGTATGGTAAAAGAAAATATCGGCATTGCTATGGGCAATGCTTATAGCGAAGTGAAGAATGTCGCAAAATATGTAACAAAAAGCATGGATGAAGATGGCGTTAGTTACGGACTTAAAAATATTTTGCATGTTATTGATTGACTATCATTATATATAAATATATAATTATATTCGGCTTTATAGCCATGTATTGAATTCCCGGTACGAATACAAAACTGTGTTATAAAATAGGAGAAAACAAAAAAGTTATGCAAAGACAAACAACTCTCGCCACAAACGAAAATGTAAGCAGAAAATGGTATATTATCGACGCAACAGATAAACCATTAGGACGTTTAGCAAGTGAAGTAGCAATATTATTAATGGGCAAAGGAAAACCAACATATACGCCAAACGTAGATTGTGGTGACTATGTCATTATTATTAATGCCAAAACTGTAGGTTTATCAGGCGACAAATTACACACAAAAAAATACTACAACGTTTCCACTTATACAGGTGGATTAAGAACCAGAACTGCAGAAGATATGGTTGAACGTTTTCCAGTAGAGATGGTCGAAAGATGCGTCTGGGGAATGCTTCCAAAAGGAAGACTTGGTAGACAAATATACAAAAAGTTATTTGTTTATGAAGGAGCTAGCCATAAACATGAAGCTCAAAAACCAGTAGCATATGAAATGAAGTATTTAGGAGGTAATAAATAATGGCAAATTCAAAGAAAACCGCAGTTTATTACGGAACTGGTAGACGTAAATCTTCAGTAGCAAGAGTATATATTAAAGCAGGAAAAGGCAGTATTATCGTTAACGAAAAAGATGTTACCGAATATATGCCACACGCTACCTTAGTATTAGACTTAAAACAACCATTAACATTAACTGATAATCAAGATAAATTTGATATCATCGCACATGTCTCTGGTGGTGGCTTTACAGGTCAAGCAGGCGCTATTAGATTAGGTATTGCAAGAGCATTACTTGAAGCTGGTATCGAACGTAAAACATTAAAAGATAATGGAATGCTTACTCGTAACCCAAGAGCTAAAGAAAGAAAGAAATACGGACTTAAGAAAGCACGTAAAGCTTCCCAATTCTCTAAACGTTAATTCGAAGAGAAATATTTTAAAAAAATTAAGAACTTGTTTAATTTACAAGTTCTTTTTTTAACCAAAAGAAAAGTGCAACAGGCGTTGCACTTTTATTATTTTTTTAAATACTAGTCTTTTTATTAAGACCGGAATTATATTTAACTTCGTAACTAATTTCTACAACTTTTCCAGCTTCAGTAGCTTTAATTTTAGCTTTACTCATTAATCCTTGTTCGTTAATATCAATCATAAAGGAATAACTATTATCAGCACTAGAGGCTTCAAATTTTAATTTTTTACCATCTTGAACATAAGATATTTTTCCTGTAGAACAAATAAGCTCATAAGTTGATAATGCAGTGGTTGTAACACATAAATTATCATCTATTTCATCAAATGCATTTTCAAGAGTTTTAGCAGCATCACTCATAGGAATTACTACTTTGCTTCCACCTGCATATAAAACATATTGATCTTTATCTTTTGTAAATAATTGTTCAGTCTTTCCTAATTTAGGATCTTCCATCATAACGTAGAAATAGAAATCTTTAAGATCAATTTCTGTTATCATTTTACCAACACTTTTTCCATCTTCTTTTCCTTCAGTTTGAAGTGAAATTGTTGTTATTTTCTTTAAATTTTCTTCTCCCTCATAACTTTTTACAAGTTTATGAGCTTCTTCTGTCGTGATTTTTGTACCACATGATGATAAACCAACTGATAAAAGACATACAGCTCCAAGAACAAGTAATTTTCTTTTCATATATTTATTTTCTCCTTTGTTAAACTACTAACTTTATATTACCTCTTAAATTTAGATAAATCAAATAATAGAGTTTTTCTTACTAAACTTAAAAAAAGCTAAAGATAAATAAAATAAAAATGCCCCTTTTTTAAAAGAAGAAAAGGGGCATTTAAATTAAGT
>JAVXGI010000008.1:0-49477 GCA_036657515.1 Bacilli bacterium | reverse complement strand
TTCGAAAACGCTTCATCTAACATATCTTGTGTTAAGTTATTATGACTTTTACCTTACAATTTTCTATTTCTTTAGCCCTAAATCCTTTCATTAAATAAGCTTGAATCATTATTCTTGTTTCTTGGTTTATTCTTTTTTTCATAGATTCTCCTTTTTAAAAGAATGCACGAAGAAGACATTATATATTTTACAACTTTTAAAAGAGTTGCAATGAAATAGTCACCTAACAGACAACATCGTACACATACTTATAAAACATAAAGAGATTGATTTTTTTTTTACTCGTTTTATAATAATAAAAAGGAGTTAATTATGAAAAAATTATATCTAAGTACTATTTGTTTATTTACTACTTTACTTGTTTCGTGTGGTGATGGACTTAAAGATTCTAATTTAACCGCAACATTAAACAGCGAATTTAGGTATGGCGCTAATTATTTAACTTTTTGGAACCAAAATACTAGTAAAAATTACTATTTTGAAAAAGCTAAAGACCAAGTAGTTTTGGACTTTAAAGAAATGGACGAGGAATTAATTGGAGTATATTGTAAAACTTCGTATTTAAATGAGATTAGTCCAAAACTCTCTTCTGTTGGAATGGAAGAATCGATGTTTTACGAAACAATAGCTGCTTATATTACTTCGTCTCTTACGTTAGAAAAAAAGAAAGAGGTAGTTAAATATGTTGCCGGTACTTCACCATCATCTTTTCAATTAAAAACTGATAATTACAGTTTAACGAGAATATTTGGAACAAGGAATGTTGATGTTATTAAAGATGAAAAAGTTGTTACTAAAAAATTTGTAACATTTTCAAATTATTCAGTGACATCATATGGTGTTGTTCGCGCAGATTCAGTTCCATATAAATTACCTTCTACTGGAAAATATTCATACGTAGATGCACCAGTCGGTAATGCTCATTTAAAACTTGATCAATCACTTTTAACAGCAGGAGAAAATGAATTTTATTTTGATTTCCATAATAACTCAATTCCTACAGTCTCTTATAAAGGCAAAGACTGTATAAAAATTGAAGAAAGTAGTTATGCAAGTTATGAAAATTATAACGATATTAAAGCAGTTATAGAAAAAAGCAAAATAGGAGAAGAAGACTTCTTTGGGACACTTTATTTATATCTTGATGTCTCTAAATTTTGATTTAGTTTAAAGCAAATAATTTTGAAAACGTAACTTAAATAATATTTTCAGTTACGTTTTTCTTTATTTCAGATTTTTGTTTATGATATTATTGCAAATTATGTATAAAATATGGTTTTTGTCTAAATAATATGTTATTTATTAAATTGTTATATATATATATGATAATATTGAAATATATACTATATATGTTTATAGAGGCAAATAACCCCAAGGAGAAGAAAAATTTATGAACAAGATTAAAAATTTAACAGTACTAATGATGTCTTGCCTTTTAATGTCGTGCGCAAATAATAATCCAAAATTTACGGAGTTTAAAGAAGAAAAAGATTTAATTACTAATCTTTCATTTGATAATACAATAATCCCTGGTTCCTTCTATTCAGTAGATTCATTATTTAAGGATGATATATACATGTATGAATTTAGTAAACCAAAAGAAGAATATTACGTGGGATATATTTCTTCTTCCTATAAAAAAGAAATTACATATCAATTTCCAACTTTACTTTTAGGAGAAGGAAATAGATATGCTGTTGCTAATAAAAAATTAGATATGTATAAATTTTCATACGTAAATAAAGTTGCTGATATCTTTGATAAGATTGATGATTACGAAATTGATTTAATTTTAAGAAGAAAAGAAGTCAAAATAGTAAAAAACATTACTAAAAATATCTTATTTAATAAGAAAGGATATATTTATTATCCAATGTTTTGTGAAACCAAAACAAAAGAAGTTCCAGCCCAATATAAAAATAATAATTATTATTTCCAAAATTACTTAGCTGGAACATTTATTGGTTCATCGCAAGAAATCATACTTGATGAAAATCATAATAACTTATATGGTTATTCATATGCAAAAGGTGGATCATTCGTTAATTCATTATATCCTGCACAATACGTTGATAATAAGTTATATTTTGCTTCTCAAATTAATTCTAAAGACCTTAAAACCGGCAATATAATTGAATATTATTACGATAATAGCAAAGATGTAGATCATCAAATTATAAAATATGGTACCCATATTGATGAATTTAAAGCCGCCGAAGCTAAAAATTTAAAAGATCAAAATTTTGCTAATTTATATAATGAATCTCCTAAATATGAAGCAAATTATCGTTGGTTTGATTACGCAAAATTATTAGGTGTTTAAGAAATCTGATTAGTAATATTTATTTCTGGAATAAAAGATAAAAGTTCTAAAAATGGCAGATATTTTTAGAACTTTTTATATCTTTTAAAAAATATTTGTTCTTAAACTAAGAAATTTGGTGATAATATTTTTATTTGTTTTAAAAGAAATAATGATGTTAAGTCAAATTACTTAATTATGTTTATATATAGTGCGAAATTTGATAAAATAAAAGACATAAGAGGTAAAAAATATGATTAAATTTATTATTGATATGATGGGTGGAGATTTAGGTCCTCTTCCATTAGCAAAAGCTATTGATACTTTTTTAGTAGAACATGAAGATGTTGAAGTTTATGCTGTTGGAAAAGAAGAAGAAATTAAAAACAACGTGAAGAATTCACGTTGTCATATACTTGATGCAAGAGACGTTATTGCGATGGATGAAAACCCAATGGCAGCTATTAAATCAAAAGAATCTTCAATGATTAAAGCATTCGCTCTTTATAAAGAGCTAAGTGCTGACGCTATTATTTCAACTGGTGGAACTGGAGCTTATTTAACCGCTGCTACCTTACTTTTAGGTAGATTACCTGGTATTATGCGTCCAGCACTTGTTGCTCCTTTTCCTACTAAAATAAAGGGAAAAAAAGTAGTTATATTAGATGTTGGAGCTAGTAATAAAAATACAAGTGATGAACTTGTTCAGTTTGCAAAGATGGGTTTATTATATAGTAAATATGTATTTTCTGTTGAAACACCTAGTATTTATATGCTTTCAAACGGAACAGAAGATCATAAAGGATCTCCTACTTCTCAAGAAGCAGTAGTTAAACTTCGTGAACTAAATTTTCCTGGGTTTAAAGGAAATATTGAAGCTCGTGAAGCACTGCATGGTTATGCTGATGTTGTAGTTACGGATGGATTTACTGGTAATATATTTTTAAAGTCTACTGAAGGATCATTTAAATTAGTTAGTGCTTTACTTAAAGAAGGATTTAAGAAAAATATATGTACAATGACTGGATATTTATTATCAAGATCAGTTACTAAAAATATAAGTGATACATTTGATTATAAATCTACGGGTGGAGCAATGCTACTCGGAGTAAAGGGCAATGTCATTAAAGCCCATGGTAATTCAGATGAAAAAGGAATGGCAGGAGCATTAAAAGTTGCGTACTCACTAGCTTTAAATGACATTGCCCACAAAATAGAAATGGAGATAAATAAATAAAATGGATGAATTAGATAATTTTTTTGTAAAAATAAATATTGTGCCAAACAATTTGGCAATATATAAGACCGCTTTTACGCATTCTTCTTTTAATTTCGATGCTAATACTACTCATAGAGATTATGAACGTTTAGAATTTATGGGTGATTCTTTAATTGGATTTGTAGTGGCAGATTTAGCATTTAATCTTCATAGTGATTTATCTCAAGGAGATATGTCTAAATTAAGAAGTACATTAGTTCAATCCCAAGGATTAAAAGAACTAGCTATGAAGTATGAAATGGAAAAATATGTTATTGTTGGAAAGTCTCTTTTAAATCAAGATCTTTCAAAGATGTCTCATCTTTTAGAAGATGTTTTTGAAGCTGTAATTGGTGCTATTTATCTTGATCAAGGACTTAAAAAAGCTTATGGAGTTGTTAAAGGAATATTTTACGATAAAGTAAAAGATTTTGATTTTACGACTCTACATGACTATAAATCACGTTTGCAAGAAGAGTTTCAAGCTGAAACTCGTCAATCAGTTGAATATATAGTTCTTAAAGAATCAGGACCAGCCCATGATCGAGTTTTTAAAGTTGCTGTTAAATTTGGAGATATTGTTTTAGGAACAGGAGAAGCTCGTAGTAAAAAAGATGCAGAGCAAGCTGCTGCAAAAGACGCATTATCTAAAAAGGCGTAATTATGGGACTATTAAAACTTTTAAAGAAAAAGTTTTCTAAAGAGAAAAACGGAGATTCTTCTCAAATTGAAGAAAAAACATATGAAGCAGGACTTGCTAAATCTCGTAAGGGATTTGCTGATAAATTAGGAAATCTTTCTAAAAAATATCACAAAATTAACGAAAGTTATTTTGAAGAACTTGAAGAAACACTTATTGAAGCTGATGTTGGAGTTGGTTTATCACTTAAAATAATTGAAGAATTAATTAGTGATGCTAAAGCTAATAAAATAAGTGATTCTATACTTATTAATGAATTATTAGTTGATAAGTTATTTGAAGGTTATATGAAAGGTGAAGAAGAACTTGTTTCTGATATTACTTTTAATGCACCTTTTCCTAGTGTTATTTTAATGGTTGGAGTTAATGGAGTTGGTAAAACAACTAGCATTGCAAAACTTGCTAACCGTTATAAAAATATGGGTAAAAAAGTAATGCTAGTTGCTGCTGATACTTTTAGAGCAGCAGCAAAAGAACAACTTGAAATTTGGGCTAAACGACTTGATGTTAAACTCATTTCAGGCTCAGATAAACAAGATCCAGCCAGTTTAGTATATGACGGATGTCAATATGCTAAGGCTAATAATTATGATTTATTGATTGTTGATACTGCCGGACGTTTACAAAATAAAGACAATTTAATGGCTGAATTATCAAAAATGAAGAAGATTATTAATCGCGAAATGAGTGAATCTCCAATTGAAACATTTCTAGTACTTGATGCTACAACTGGTCAAAATGGCGTAGTTCAGGCTAAATCATTTTTTACAACAACAGCAATTACAGGAATTATTGTAACGAAAATGGATGGTACCTCAAAGGGTGGAATTATTTTATCAATTAGAGATGAGCTAAATATTCCAGTTAGATTTATTGGTTTTGGAGAAACACTTAATGATTTATTACCATTTGATTTAAATAAATACATTTATGCATTATGTGTTTCACCAGATAGTGAGGAAGAATAAACTATGGAAACATTAGAAAAGAAAATTTTAATTAATCAACTTCTTGATTTATACGGAAAATTATTAACAGATAATCAACAAGAAATAATGAATTCTTACTATAGTTATGATTTATCTCTTAGTGAAATTGCTGCTAATCACATCATTTCTCGCTCTGCTGTTCTTGATATGATTAAAAAAAGCGAACTTAAATTAGAACATTACGAAGAATGTTTAGGTTTAAGAGAAAAAAATATAAGAATAAATAAATTATTAGATACAACTACTGATATAAATAAATTAAAAGACGATATAAGAGAGGAAATAAACAATGGCATTTGAAAATCTAACTGAAAAATTTGGGCGTATCTTTAAAAAGATTAGAGGACAAAGCAGTTTAAGTTCTTCTAATATGAAAGAGATGTTAGGAGAAATTAAAATAGCTTTACTCGAAGCTGATGTTAACTATAAAGTAGTTCGCGACTTCTTAAAAAACGTTGAAAACGAAGCAATTGGTCAACAAGTTCTTTTAAAAGTAAATCCATCTCAAATGATTACTAAAATAGTTCACGATCAATTAGTTGATCTTTTGGGCAGTGAAAATATTGAAATACATTATAACTCCTCAAAACCAACGGTCATTATGCTTGTTGGTCTTCAAGGAATAGGAAAAACAACAACCGTTGCAAAACTTGGATATTTAATGAAAAATAAATTAAATAAAAAAGTATTATTTGCAGCAGCTGACGTTTACCGTCCAGCTGCTGTTGAACAACTTCAAATTTTAGGAAAAGAAATCGGAATTGATACCTTTTTTAAAGAAAACGCAACTCCTGTGGAAATTGCTAAATTAGCAAAAGAAAAAGCCTATAACGATCATCTTGATGTCTTAATTATTGATACTGCTGGTCGTTTACAAATTGACGAAACTTTAATGGAAGAACTTGAAGATATCGAAGATGAAGTTAATCCTGAAGAAATATTATTATTAGTAGATGCAATGTCTGGACAAGATGCTGCTAACGTTGCAAATGAATTTAACACTAAACTTAGTTTGACTGGTGTTATCATGACAAAACTAGATGGTGATGCTCGTGGTGGTAGTGCCTTATCAATTAAAAGTATGACTGGCCTTCCAATTAAATTTGCTGGTGTTGGAGAAAAGATTGAAAATCTCGATATTTTCTATCCTGAACGTATGGCAGATAGAATCCTTGGAATGGGAGACGTTGTAAGTTTAGTTGAAACAGTTCAAGAAAATATCGACCAAAAACAAGCAGAAAGAGCTGCTAAAAAGTTATTATCAGGGGAATTTACGTTAGATGATATGTTAGATCAACTAAAAACAGTTCGTAAAATGGGATCTTTAGGTGGTTTAATGGCAATGATTCCTGGAATGCCTAAAATATCTAAAGAACAATTAGCTCAAGCTGAAAAAGAAATGAATAACTTTGAAATTATTATGGATTCAATGACTCTTGAAGAAAGAGCAAATCCTGCTCTTCTTAAAAACTCTCGTAAGGTTAGAATTGCAAAAGGATGTGGAAAAAATTCCGCTGATATTAATCGTATGCTTAAAAAGTATGATCAATCTAAAATTATGGTAAAGCAATTAAAAGGAATGAAAAATGGTGGTATACCACCATCATTTATGGGCAAATAGGATCTTCCTATTTGCTCTTTTTAATTGCTTCTATTTCCCAACTAGAATTATCTTCTTCTTCAAGCAAAGCAAGATCTTTTGCACTTAATTCTAACTTAGAAAATAAGTCTGGACGATATTTTTTTGTAAGTTGAAGAGATTTTTTATAACGATATTTATCGATTAAAGCATGGTTTCCACTATATAAAATAGGAGGAACAACGTATCCTGCAAAATCTTTTGGTTCGGTATATTGAGGATATTCTAATAAATTAGATTCAAACGATTCATCAATTGTACTTTCTCCTGCTATTGCCCCTTGTAAGAGACGCATGGTAGCATCAATTATTGCCATTGCTGGTATTTCTCCACCCGTAAGAATGTAATCTCCTACCGATACTTCTTCATCAATAAAGTTTTCGATACGAGCATCAATTCCTTCGTAATGTCCACAAATTATAATAAGATGCTCGTATGTTGCAAATTCTTTTGCAACATCTTCTTTAAATGTTCTTCCTTTAGGAGAAGTTAAAATAATGTGAGCATTACTTGAAGCGTGTGCAGATAAAGCATCTACAATTGGTTGACATTTCATTATTAATCCAGCTCCGCCACCAATTGGAGGAGTGTCAACACGATGATATTTATCCTTTGTGTAGTCACGGATATTTACTAACTCTAACGTAAAAATGCCTTTAGCTAAGGCACGTTTTACGATTGAATTTTCAATTATTCCAGAAAACATTTCTGGAAATAGAGTTAGTACAGTTATTTTCATATTAAACCTGGGATAACATTAATATATATTTTTTTGCTTTTTAAATCAACTTCAACGATAAAGGCATCAATAAAAGGAACAAAAAATTCAAGTTCGTTATTAATTTGTACGCATCTTAAGGTTACTTGGGCAGGATATTCAACAACTTCAAGAACTTTTCCAAGTTCTTGTTTTGTTGCAAAATCATAAACAGCACAAGTTTCAAGATCGCAGTAAAAATATTGATTTTTTTCGAGAATAGAATCATCTTTTTCTCCAAATAACTGATAACCAATATATGGTTCAACATGACTTATATCAGCAAATTCGCTAAATTTAAGAAAAAGAACAGAACCAGCTTCACGGAAAGATTCGACAGTGACAATTTTAGTGTCGTTATCTTTTGTGAGGTTAAATTTGCTTCCAACTTTAAAACGTTTAGCAGCAAAAGAGGTAGAAGATGCAACTTTAACCTCACCTGTAAGACCAAACGGTTTAATAAGAGTTCCAAGAAGTAAGTTATTGTTCATAACTAAAAAATAAAGGACGATTACTCGCCCTTGGATTCTCCCTCGAAAGATTCAAATTTCAAATGGATTTTTTTATTGTTAAGTTTTCCAGTAATTGCAATTACTTCTCTAAGAGCTGTAGCAACTGAACCTTTGTGACCAATTAGGCGTGCAATATCATTGTTTGATGCAGCAACTAATATAGTTACATCATTTTCACTTTCATTAGGAAGCTCTCTTATCATAATTCCATCTTTGTTTTCGACAATATCATCGATAAAGGCGTGAATGATTGCTTCGTAATTCATGATTACTTACCTTTTACTTCAGCAAGTTTTGCATCATTTAATTTTGCTAAGATACCTTTTTTTGTAAGAACAGCTTTAAGTGTATCTGAAGGTTTAGCACCTTTTGCTAACCATTCGATTGCTTTAGCTTCATCAATAACAACACCTTCTAATCCTTTAGAGGCATCGTATTGTCCGATTTGTTCGATAAATCTACCATCTCTTGCTTTTCTTTCATCAGCAACAACGATTCTATAAATTGCTTTTTCATGACGACCAATTCTTGTTAATCTAATTTTTAACATAATTAAATTCTCCTTATTAAATATAATATAATTATACTTGTAATTTTAGCAGTGTCAAGTAAATTTGCTTAACAAATTATATAAATATAAGGTGGTTTTAAAATTTAATTTTGGTATAATTATAATTATGAATTACGTAAATAAAATATTCGGATACAAGGAAAAAGGAAGTTCCCTAATCACCGAGCTTTTAGCAGGAGCAATTACATTTGTCTCAATGATTTACATTCTTCCTACAAACGCTAGTATTCTTGGAGCAATGGGCATGGACGGTCAAGGAGTGTTCGTAATGACTGCAATAGTCAGTGCCATTGTTACATTAATGATGGGATTTGTTGCAAATTTCCCAATTGTTTTAAGTGCTGGAATGGGGCTTAATGCCTATATTACTTTCAGTGTCAGTCTTGGAATGGGCTTTTCATGGCAAGAATCAATGATCTTGTTATTAGTTTCTGGAATTATATTCTTTATTTTTTCTTTAACACCCGTTAGAACTAAAATAATAAATAAAATCCCAACCGACATTAAATATATCATTAGTGCTGGTCTTGGAGCTTTTATTTGTTTTGTTGGATTAAGAGGATCAGGTATTATTAGTTTTAATATTGGCAATCCTAGTAACGTTCTTCCAGAACTCGGAAGTTTATCTAACCCTGCAATTTTAATTCCATTTTTAGGAATTATTCTTATTATTTTCTTAATGCTTTGTAAAAATAAATGGTTATCTAAACTTGCTATTCCAATCGGCGTAATAGTTTGTGCGATTGCAAGTGTTTCTATTAACTATGGATTAAACGGAAGTGATGCTTTAAAACTTGCAAATAGTGGTCTTTCAATGTTTAGTGGATCTTGGGGTGCAGCAAATCTTGAAAAAGTCGTATTCTTCGGATTTTTAGACCCTAACAATACAAGCAATATTGGTGAAATGCTTGCTAAAATATTTAGCAATCCTGCAAGTTATATTGCCATTTTCTCACTTATATTTGTTAACTTATTTGATACCACTGCAACACTTTTAGCTGTTGGAAAAGACTCAGGTTTACTAGACGAAAATGGTCAATTAAAAAATGCTAAAAGAGCAATTTTATGCGATGCAACTGGTGCTCTTATTTGTGCTCCATTAGGTACTTCAACTGTTACTTCATTTGCAGAATCTAATGTTGGCGTTTCTGTTGGCGGAAGAACTGGATTAACCGCAGTATTTGCAGGTATCTTATTCTTAATTTCGGCTTTTGCATTTCCTGTTTTTTCAATATTTTCTTCATGGAGCGTTACTGCCCCAGCATTAGTTTGTGTTGGTGGACTTATATTTGCTAACAATTTAAAATCAATTAAATGGGAAAGCTTTACTATTGGTATTACTGCATTCTTCACTATTATATTCATGGTTCTTACATATAGTATTTCAACTGGTTTAGGAGTTGGTATCATCCTTTATGTCTTAATGAATCTTGCATCTGGTAAGAAAGAAGACAATAATGCTGTGCTTTACACAATTGCTGGAATATTTGTCTTGAGCTTTATCTTAACAGAAGTAGTAAAGCTGATATAGAAATTTTCCTAAAATAAAAGAAAAACTAAACCAAAAAGTTTAGTTTTTACTTTCTACGAATTCGTGCTGTTAAAAATCACAAAATTGTTATTCAATAAAAATAAATTTGGTGATATAATTATTAGGCATATTAAACTATGCTGCAGTTGGTCCGCTTTAAGCAAATCACATCTTATATGAACAACTTAAGACTAAACATGATAAGGAGGGTAAATTTATGAACAAAAACATTGTAAAAGAAATTACTGCTCGCCAAATTAGAAACGATATCCCATCATTTGCATCTGGTGATACCGTTAAAGTTTCAGTCCGTATTACAGAAAACGGAAAAACAAGAATTCAAAACTTTGAAGGAATTGTTATGGAACGTAGAGGCGGCGGAATTGGTGAAACATTTACCGTAAGAAAGATGAGTGGAGCTGTTGGTGTAGAAAGAACTTGGTCTCTTAATTCACCAGTAATTGCTAGCATTCAATTACTCAAGATTGGTAAGGTAAGAAGAAACAAAATCTATTACTTACGTGATCTTAGAGGAAAATCTGCAAGAATTAAAGAAGTATTAAAAAAGTGATTAATTAAACACTTGAGCAATCAAGTGTTTTTATTTTGTCCATTTTTCCTTCGATTAGTAGTTTTCTAGTAGTTATTTGTTACTTTTTAATTATAAAAAACCTCTAATGTCCTTGGAATGATTTTATAAACTGCAATTTGTATTTTAAAAATTGAATGGAACTCTTTATTAGAATATAATTATACATATGGGAAAAAGTTTAAACGAAGAAATAGCAGAAGAAGAATTAGTTGAAAAACTAGAAAAACCTGTTAAAGAAATATCAACAAAAGAACATAAGCGCAAACTTATTTATTTAAGCGTTCTTAGTTCTATTGTTTTAGTTATGTTTATTGTCGGTTCTGTACTTATTTTTAATGCTAGTTATTACTACAAAGCACCTATTGATGGATTGTCAATGTATCCTACTTTTAATAGCGATGTTAAAAATGATAAAGGTGAAGTTATTAAGGGAGATTATGAAGAAGGCTTTAGCGGTGATTTCCGTGTAGAATTTGGTATCATCGATACTCATATTAGAACATCTGACTTGAAACGTTTTGACATTGTTTCTTTTAGAACTAGCAGTTCAACCACTAGTAGTATAAAAACTAGAAGATTAATCGGATTACCTGGTGAAAAGTTAGAATATATTGATAATAAACTTTACATAAATGATAAACATGTTGAAGAGAAAGATTACGGCAATAATAAGTGGGAAATTCTTACCAATAATTTCACTTTTAAGTTAAAAGATAATGAATTTTATATGCTTGGAGATAATCGTAGTTATAGTTCTGATTCACGTCATTTTGGTCCAATTAAACTCGATTATATAGTAGGAAAATTAGTTGCTATTAAAGGCACTTGTACAACAAAGGGGTCTTATATAAGAGAACTTAGTTTCTTTTGGCCAAGGTATTATTAAATGAGTGAAGAAAAGAATATTCATTGGTTTCCAGGACACATGAAAAGAGCCTTAATAGAGGCAGAAGATAAAGCAAAATTAGTCGATATTATCATAGAAATAGTTGATGCAAGAGCACCTTTTTCATCACGTAATATTTATCTTAAATCGATTGGTTATAACAAACCACATCTCATTATTTTAAATAAAGAAGATATAGCTCTAGTTCGTGATCGCAAGATAATTGATGAGCTTAGGATTAATGAGGACGATGTGGTTATCGCCCTTTCGTTAGTTTATAAAAGTGCTCGTGATAAAATTATTAAAGAAATTGAAAAAATAGGCAAAAAGAAAAATGATAAATACGCTTTAAAAGGAATGAAACCTCAACCGATTAGAGCAATGGTTTTAGGCATTCCAAATGTCGGAAAATCGTCCCTTATAAATTTACTTGCACAACGTAAATCAAGTGGAGTTGCTAATACTCCAGGATTTACTCGCGCTCAACAATGGGTTAATGTAACTTCTAAAATAGAACTACTTGATACTCCAGGAATTCTTCCTCCGAATTATGAAGATCAATCGATTGCAATGCGCCTGGCTTTAATTGGTGCAATGCGCAATGAATCGATGCCAAATAATGAGCTATGTGTTGAAGTAATTAAATATATTAAACTTAACTTATTAGATCAATTTAATACGCATTTTAATGTCAATCTAAACAGCGAATCTACCTATGAAGAATATATAGAAAGTGTGGCAAAATCACGTGGTTATTTATTAAAAGGTAACACATGTGATGATGCTAAAACCGAGCTCTTAATCTTACGTGATTTTAAAGATGGAGCTATTGGAAAGGTGTATCTTGATTAATGTTAAAATACGAAGAAGAATTATATACTAAATATCCAATAATTGCCGGAACAGATGAAGCTGGGCGTGGTCCTTTAGCAGGACCATTAGTTGTCGCGGCTGTAATTTTAAAACCTGATTTTAACTCTTTACTTATAAATGATAGTAAAAAACTAAGTGAAAAAAAACGAATTGAAGCCTATAAATTAATTATTGAAAATGCTATTGAATATACCATTAAAATTATACCAATCGAGATAATAGACGAAATTAATATTTACCAAGCTAGTAAATCTGGGATGATTTCATGTTTTAATTCGTTTAAAACTAAAATCGATCTCTATATTACCGATGCTATGCCTATAACCGACTTAAAAAGCGAGGTTATTTCTTTAATTCATGGAGATAGTCTATCAAAAAATATTGCTGCTGCTAGTATTCTTGCAAAAGTAACTCGTGATAACTTAATGTATGAATTAGATAAAGCATATCCTCAATACGATTTTGCTCATAATAAAGGCTATGGAACTAAAAAACATTTAGAAGCAATTAAACAATTTGGTTTTATAAAAGGCGTTCATCGTCTTAGTTATGAACCAATTAAATCCTTAAATAAAATAAATTAACTATTTTTGCTAATTTTTAAAATATCATCCTACTTATATATTAGGAGGCTAATATATGTTAGAAGGAAGAGAAATATTGCTTTATTTAACACTCAAATACGATGGTAGGTGGGATGATGTTTATAAAGCAGTAAAAACAAAAGAAATGGTAGATGCAGAAGAGGTTGAAACGATTAAAGATAAAATAGAATCTAAATATGTCACGATTATAGATGATGATTATCCTAATCTATTAAAAAAGATTCATAAACCGCCATTTGTTATCTTTTATTATGGTAATCTTGAATTATTAAATGAAAAAACAATCAGCATCGTTGGAACAAGATCTCCGAGTGAATATGGACTTGCTGCAAGCAAACATATTGTGAAAGGAATCAAAGAGAATTTAGTAGTTGTAAGTGGATTATCATTAGGAATTGACAAATGCGTTCTTGAAGAAGCTCTAAATTTGGGGTTAGGAGCGGTAGGAATTTTAGGATCTGGAATTGATTTATGCTATCCAAAACCAAATTTAGAGCTTTATTTAAAACTCAAAACGAATGGTTTATTGCTGAGTGAATATCCGAATTTACTTGAGCCGTTAAGTGATCATTTTCCAATGAGAAATAGAATTATTGCAGGGTTATCTCGAGTGCTTTTAATTAGTGAAGCTCATGAAAAAAGTGCGACATCGATTACGGTTGGATATGCACTTCATAATGGATGTGATGTTTGTGCGATTCCTGATCAAATATTTACAAATAGTTTTTGTAATAAATTAATTAAGGATGGTGCATATCCAATTATTTCAAAAACCGATGTCTTAGAACTTTATAATATGAAAAATACTTAAATATATATTTAAAGGATTAATTAAAGTAAAATTATTTGACAAAGGGTTCGAAAATGAATATATTTTATCTTAGTCAAGGGGGAGTAATATGAAATTAGTTATTGTTGAATCACCTGCAAAGACGCATACTCTTAAACGTTATTTAGGAGAAGAATATGAAGTGATGGCAAGTGTTGGTCACATTAGAGACCTAGCTATTAAAGGCCAATACGGATATGGAGTCGATATTGAGAATGGATTTGCTCCATCTTATTCTATTAATAAAGATAAGAAAAAAGTGGTTGCAGATTTAAAGAAAAGTGCAAAAAAAGCTGAAGAAGTTATTCTTGCAACTGACCCTGATAGAGAAGGGGAAGCCATTGCTTGGCATTTAGCCGATGTCCTTGGTCTTGATATTGACGTTACTAAACGTTTAGAATTTCACGAAATTACACGTGAATCTATTTTACATGCGATGGAAACTCCACGTACGATTGATAAAAATCTTGTTGCTTCTCAAGAAACAAGAAGAATAATAGATCGTATCATTGGTTTTGGTCTTAGCAAGATTACATATAAAGCTATAAAATCTAAATCAGCTGGTCGCGTACAATCAGTTACTCTTAAATTGATTTGTGATCACGAAAAAGAAATACAAGCTTTTATTCCACAAAAATTTTATACAGTTCCATTAACTCTTGAAAATGAAAACTACAAAGTTAGTTTATCTAAGTTTAAGGGCGAAAAAATAGAACGTATTTTTGATGAAAAAATAGCTCATGATATTTACGATACAATTGGAGATGAACTTGAAGTAAGCTCAATTACAATTAAAAAGAAAGCAATTAAGTCAAAAGAACCGTATACAACTTCAACATTACAACAAGATGCATTTAATAAATATGGTTTTAAAACATCTGAAACTGCTCGTCTTGCACAAACACTTTATGAAGGTGTTGAAACAAATGAAGGGTTAGTTGGTTTAATTACTTATATCCGTACAGATAGTACAAAACTATCCACCAGTTTTGTTGAACGTGCTAAAAATTTCATTTTAGAAACGTATGGCGAAGATTATTTTAGTGGAGAACGTAGCAAAAAGCACGTTCAAAACGCTCAAGAAGCTCATGAAGCTATTAGACAAACTTCAAATCATAGAACTCCTGAATTAATGAAAAAATATTTAGGAAAAAGAGAATATCTTTTATATAAATTAATTTATAATAGAGCATTATCTTCATTAATGAGTGATAAAATTCTTGATTCTTACTCAGTTAAAATGACTTCGGGAGATGCTGAATATTCTCTTGAAGGTAGTAAAATAGTTTTTGATGGTTATAGTAAAGTTTTTGACGATAATGAAAAAGAATTCTTGTTAGGCGATTTAAAAGAAAAAGATGTCTTAAAAATTGTTACTAAAGAATTTGTAGAAGATGAAACTAAACCAGCTCCAAGATATAGTGAAGCAAAAATTGTTAAATTAATGGAAGAAAAGGGAATTGGAAGACCATCGACCTATGCTTCAACTATTATGTTATTAAGTAAAAGAAAATATGTTACCTCTGAAAAAGGAATTTTAACTCCAACTGAACAAGGTATGAAAACAACGGAATTCCTTGAAGGAAACTTCTCAAATTTTGTTAATACCGAATATACAGCTGAAATGGAAGAAAAACTTGACGTTGTTCAATTAGGAAATAACTCAAGAACGATAATATTAAATGATTTTTATAATGAATTTCAAAATGAAATTCATGAATACTATAATAATCCAAAACTGGTTGTTGAACGTATTCCACTTGAAAAAACTGGAGAAAAATGCCCATTATGTGGTTCCGACCTTGTAATAAGAGATGGACGTTATGGCAAATTTACTGCATGTTCAAATTATCCTGCTTGTAAATATATTAAAAAGAAAGAATTAGAATATGTTGGCAGAACATGTCCAGATTGTGGTGGCGAACTAGTTTATAGAACTGGTAAAAAAGGAAGATTTATTTCTTGCTCTAAATTCCCAAAATGTCATCATGTTGAATCAATTGAAAAAACTGATTCCGATAATTCGATAACTAGTGAAACAAAAGATAATGTCAAAAACGATTAATATTGTTGGAGCAGGACTTGCTGGATCAGAAGCAGCTTTTTATCTTGCTAAAAAAGGATACGAAATAAATTTATATGAAATGCGTCCTAAAGTCGAAACTGGAGCGCATCATACATCTCTTTTTGGTGAACTTGTTTGTTCAAATTCATTAAAATCAGTAAAATTAGATAATGCTTGTGGTTTATTAAAAGAAGAAATGCGCCATATGAATTCGCTTTGTATGGAGGCGGCAAATTTTTCATCGATTGAAGGTGGAAATTCACTGAATGTTGATCGTGAAAAATTTGCGATGTATATTACGGAAAAATTAAGAGAGTTTCCTAATATACATATTATTAATGAAGAAGTTACAACTATATTAGATGGAATTACGCTTTTTGCAACAGGACCATTAGGTAGTAGTGCTATTCTTAGTGAAATAGGAAAGATTACAGGAGAAAATGCATTATCATTTTTTGATGCATCTGCTCCAATAATAGAAAAAGATTCGATTAATATGGATATTGCTTATCGTAAATCAAGATATGATGAAGGAAGTGATTCCTATATCAATTGTCCGTTAAGTAAAGAAGAATATTATGCTTTTGTAAATGAATTAATAAATGCAAAGAAAGCAATATTACATGAATTTGATACTAAATACTTTGAAGGATGTATGCCAGTTGAAGTAATTGCTAGTCGTGGAGTAGATACTTTACGATTTGGTCCACTTAAACCAAAAGGATTATGGAGAAGTATTGAAGATCGTTCATTTGCAGTTGTGCAATTACGTCAAGATACCTATATTGGAGACTTATATAATATTGTAGGATTTCAAACTAACTTAACGTATGCAGAACAAGCACGTGTTTTTAGATTAATTCCAGGATTAGAAAATGCTAAATTTGTGCGTTATGGCTTAATGCATCGAAATTCATATTTAAATGCTCCACTATCGTTAAATAAAAACTTAGAACTTAAAAATAAAGAAAATGTTTTTATTGCTGGACAATTTTGTGGAGTAGAAGGATATGTTGAAAGTGCTGCAACTGGAATTTATGCTGCAATTTGCATCGAAAATAAGATTACTAAGAGAACTCTTGAAGTTCCAAATGCAACAATGTTAGGATCATTAATAAATTATTTATCTAATGCTAATCCACTTAATTTTTCACCGATGAATGCAAATTTTGCTATAATGTATGGGGCAAGGAAAAACAATAGAGAAGAGTGTATTGCTAATTCACTACAAGCTATTGATAAGTACTTTAATATAGCAAATGAACAAAACCTTAGCTGAATTTTTAGAATATCTACAATTTAATTTAAATTATTCAATAAATACAATCGTATCTTATAAAAGAGATATTGAAGAGTTTCAGAATATAATTTTAGATATGGACTATAAAATCGAAAGCATAAATAAATCTCAAACAAGAGATTATTTACAAGCTTTATTTGATAAGCAAAATAGTAAAAGAACAATCAAACGTAAAATGTCGGCTTGTAAAAAGTATTATTCGTTTCTTGAAACAAAAGGATATTCTGAAAATAATCCATTTTTACTAATGCACACTCCAAAAGCTGACATTACATACCCTAAAGTGCTATATAAAGATGAAATTGCTAAGTTTTTTAAAGCAAATATGGCTCGAGAAACGCTTCTTAAATTAAGAGATCAAGCAATAATTGAATTACTTTATGCAAGCGGAATGAGAGTAAGCGAATTAACTTCTCTTAATTTACAAAGCATCGATTATAAAAATATGTATATAAGAGTATTTGGAAAAGGCCGAAAGGAACGACTTGTTCCATTTTCTCTTACTGCTAAAATAGCGTTAGAAACTTATTTAAAAGATACGAGACCTCGTCTTGTTGCCACCTCAAAAGAGAAAACGAATGCGATTTTCCTTAATTCTCAAGGAAAACGCATCACAAGTCGTGGAGTTGAAGGCATTTTTAAAAAGATTCAAGACGAAAGTGGTTTGCAACTCGATGTTCATCCACATACATTACGTCATAGTTTTGCGACAAATTTACTTGAAAATGGAGCAGATTTACGTGTTATTCAAGAATTACTTGGTCATTCATCGATTAATACAACTCAAATTTATACTCACGTTAGTAAAGAAGCAATGGTTAAAGAATATTTAGAGTTTCATCCACGTGCTCATAAAAAAGATGATGAGTAGATAAATTTGAGTTTAATACAAAAATATTCACTTTTTTCTATGCAATTTATTGAAAAAAGTTAATATATATGATATTATAAGTTGCTTTTAAGTAAGCAATTACACACATCATGGATTCATCCACCTAGTCTCATAATATTTTATGAGGGCTGATGTTCGAAGTGATGGAGGTTTTAACAAATGGAGGTCTCTATAAAATGAGCGAAGAAAAATTAAACCCAGTAGCAGCTGAAACAGCTGTTGCAACAACAGAAACTGTAACTATGGCATCAGTATTACATGATCCAAATGCACCAGTTGTCACATTAAGAAAATTATTAGAAGCAGGTGTTCACTTTGGTCACCCAACAAGAAAATGGAATCCAAAAATGAAGCCATTTATCTATATTGCTAGAAACAATATTTATATTCTTGACTTAGTAAAAACTGCAGAACAAGTTAAAAAAGCATATGATGGTTTAAAATTAATTGTTGAAAACGGCGGTAAAGTATTATTTGTCGGTACAAAACAACAAATTTCAACATCAGTTGAAGAAGAAGCAATCAGATCTGGTTCCTTCTATATTAGTAATAGATGGTTAGGTGGCACATTAACTAACTTTAAAACTATTCAAACAAGAATCAAAACTCTTAAAGACCTTGAACAATCTGAAGAAGATGGAACAATGGCTTTAAAACCAAAGAAAGAAGCTTCAAAATTACGTAAAGAAAAAGATAAACTTCTCAAGAACTTAGAAGGTATTAAGGAAATGAGAAAACTTCCTAATGCTATGGTAGTTGTTGATCCAAGTATTGAATACAATGCTATCGCTGAAGCCAAGAAACTTGGTATTCCAGTGTTTGCAATTGTTGATACAAACTGTAATCCTGATGGTATTGACTTTGTTATTCCAGGAAATGATGATGCTGTTAAATCAGTAAAATTAATTCTTGGCTTATTAGCAGATTCAATTGTTGAAGCAAAAGGTGGCGAAGTCACAGTTGCTTTCACAAAAGATGATGAAGCTGATGTAACAATGAAAGATGCAATTAGACAAGTTGATAAAGAAAACGCTGCTCGTCTTGCTGCAATTCGTGAACAAAGAAGAATTAAACAAGAACAATTAGAAAAAGCAATGTCAGAAAGAGCTGCTAGATACGCAGCTAAAAGAGATACTCAAAAAGTAGAAGAAAAACACGAAGAGGTAAAGTAATGTCATCACAAATTGAATTTATTAAAATATTAAGAGAACGTACCGGTGCAGGTATGATGGACTGCAAACATGCACTTGATGAAGTTAACAATGACGTCGAAAAAGCTATTGATTGGCTTAGAGAAAAAGGCATTGCTAAAGCTGCAAAAAAAGCATCAAGAATTGCTGCAGAAGGCTTAACAATTGTAAAATTTTGTGAAGAATGCAAAAAAGCACTTGTTTTAGAAATTAACTGCGAAACTGATTTTGTTGCTAAATCCGATGCATTTAAAGCATTAATGGAAGAAAGCGCCAAAATAGTTATGCATGCTGAAGCTAAATCAGTTGAAGAATGCAAAACTCTTACCAGTGATTTATTTAACAACGCTCTTATTAAATTAGGTGAAAAACTTGATTTAAGAAGATTTGAAATTGTTCACATTTTAGATGGACAATCAATTGGAACCTATATGCATATGGGTGGAAAGATTTCAACATTAGTTGTTCTTGAAAAAGAAAATGCTGAACTTGCTAAAGGTATTGCAATGACAATTGCTGCTAATAGCCCAACTTATATTATTGCTGATGAAATTCCAAGTGAAGTCAAAGCAAAAGAAACTTCTATTCAATTAGAAGCTGCTAAAAATGATGAAAAATTAAAAGATAAACCACTTCAAGCATTAGAAAAAATTATTGAAGGAAAAGTAAACAAAGCATTAGCTGATCAAGTTCTTGTCAAACAAGATTACGTACTTGACCCAAGCAAAACTATCGAACAAATGTTAAAAGAAACTGGCAATAAAGTTGTCAAATTCATTCGTTACCAAGTTGGCGAAGGCATTGAAAAAAGATGTGAAGATTTCAGTCAAGAAGTTTTAAATCAAACAAAGTAATCATATTAAACGCATTTTATTAATGCGTTTTTTTAACGGAGGCAAACATGAAATATAAAAGAATAATCCTAAAACTAAGTGGAGAAGCACTTAAATCAAGTAAAGATAGTACAATAATTGACGCCGATCTTTTAAAAAATGTTGCCCGTGCAATTAAACTTATGCATGAAAAAGGCGTTGAAGTTGCAATTGTAATTGGAGCTGGCAACATTTTTAGAGGAAAATTAGCTGAGACAATAGGAATTGAACATAGTGTTGCTGATTATATGGGAATGCTTGGTACAATTATTAATTCGCTTGCACTTCAAAGTGCAATTGAAAATACCGGACTTGAATGTCGTGTTATGTCTTCAATTGAGGTTAAAGCTGTAAGTGAACCTTACATTAGAAGACGTGCATTATCACATCTTGAAAAAGGAATTGTAACAATATTTGCAGGTGGCACTGGAAATCCTTATTTTACCACAGATACAACAGCTACTCTTCGTGCAATCGAAATTAATGCTGATGCAATCCTGATGGCAAAAAATGGTGTTGAAGGCGTATATTCATCTGATCCACGTATTGATTCTGATGCTAAATTAATTAAGCATTTAACGTATAGTGAATTATATGAAAGAAATTTAAAGGTAATGGACCACACAGCTGTTGCTATGATGCTTGAACAAAATATCGATATTAGAGTATTTTCAATGACCGACACCGAAAATTTTGTTAAAGTAATAAATGGAGAAGATATTGGAACAACAGTATCTAGAAACTAAGGAGAATATTAATATGGAACAAATCGCATTAGAAACGAAAGAAAGAGTACAAAAATGTATCGAATCTTTAAAAGAAAATTTTAATACATTAAGAATGAGCAGAGCAAACGCTTCATTATTAGACAAAATATTTTGTGATTATTATGGAAGTCCTACTCCAATTAATCAAATTTCATCAATCAGTGTTCAAGAAGGCAGAATTCTTCTTGTAAAACCATTTGATAAAGATGATCTTAAGGCAATTTTTGCTGCTATTGCTGGAAGTGATTTAAATCTTAATCCTAACAATGATGGCGTTCAAGTAAAAATTATTCTTCCACCATTAACCGAAGATAAAAGAAAAGAATTAGCCAAGAAAGCAAAATTTTTTGGTGATGATGCAAAAGTTGCAGTTCGTAATGTCAGACGTGATGTGATGGATGATCTTAAAAAAAGTGATGAATATTCAGATGATTTGAAAAAACGCATTGAAAGTGATGTGCAAAAAGTCATTGATGAAACAAATAAAACAATAGATACTCTTTGCATTGAGAAGGAAAAAGATATTTTATCAATTTAACAATGGAAAAGGCAATCTATAGTAACATCAAACATATTGCCTTTATAATGGATGGTAATGGGAGATGGGCAAAAGCTCGCGCTCTTCCACGTTACAAAGGTCACAAAAAAGGCGTCGAAAGAATTACGGAAATTTACGACGAATGTTTTAAGCTTGGAATTTCAGTCGTTTCTTTTTATTGTTTTAGTAGTGAAAATTGGAACCGTCCACAAGATGAAATAGATCATCTTTTCGCTTATCTAAAAGTGTTTTTTCAAAAAAATATTAAACGTTTTATTCGTGATGGAATTAAAATAATAATTAGTGGCGATATTACTCGCCTCCCATTAGATACTCAAGAAGTCATTAATGAGGCTATTTTTAAAACAAAAGATTTTACAAAATTTACTTTTAATGTTTGCCTAAATTATGGCAGCCAACAAGAAATAGTTCGTGCAGCACAATCTTTTGCAAAAGATGTGCTGCAAAATAAAATTAAAGTTGAAGAATTAAATATTCACAACTTTAATTCTTATTTATATACTGTTGGACTTCCGGATGTTGATTTATTAATTAGAACATCTGGTGAACAAAGAGTATCTAATTTTTTACTTTATCAATTAAGTTATGCTGAATTTATTTTTGATGAAATATATTGGCCTGATTTTGATATTAAACGATTATATATAGATTTAGATATTTTTATGACAAGAAAAAGAAGATTTGGAGGTATAGAAAATGAATAATGAAACTCATGAAGAAAGTAAACATAGACACCTTTTAGAAACGAATCAAATTTCTACTTCAACCGGTGCAAATATGGTTACTCGTGTTGTTAGTTCAATAATATTACTTGTCGTTGGTTTACCTGCTGTTTTTGCAGGTGGATGGTATTTCTTCGCTATTATTGGAATAGTAGCTCTTTTTGCTATTAAGGAAATGATTAATGTTCCTAGTAAAGAAAAAATGCCTATTTCTTTATATTTCTTTGTATATATTATCGCTATTTCAATGATTTATTGGATTATGATTAAAAATAATCTTATTTATTACGATATTAATAATGATATTTCTCAAAATATCTTATCAACTGGATTTAGTGGTTTATCTATTTCGATTATTTTAGTTGCAATTTCATTTGGTGTAATGTTTCTTGTTACGATAGCAAATGAAAGATTTACGATTAAAGATGTCTGCTTTTATTTTGCGCTAACTATTTTATTAGCCTTAGGTTTTCAATCTTTATATTACATCAGATATTTACCAAATAGTGTTATATTTTCTTCACTTCCATATTATAATGACCCAGTATTTAAATATTGTACTTCTGCTTTATTATTAATTTATTTATTTGGCGGAACGATGCTTAATGATATTGGAGCATATTTTGTTGGAGTATTATTTGGTAAGCATAAGATGAATCCACGTGTTTCTCCTAAGAAAACTTGGGAAGGCTTTGTTGGTGGAATTATAATTTCTTTTGTTTTATCTTTATCAATTGCTTTTATTTCTGAATCCTTTGGATTTCCACTTTTACCAGGTTATTTAGATATGGCTCATTGGTACTATATTGTATTAATTTCAATTGCTATGCCTCTTTTTACAAATTTAGGAGACTTAGCATTTTCCGCTATTAAGCGTGAATATCAAATTAAAGATTTTGGTAATGCTATTCCTGGACATGGCGGAGTATTAGATCGAATTGATAGTTTATTATTTAGTGCAACAGGTGTTGCTTGCTTATTAATTCTTATTTTACACAATTGGAACTTTAGTTTATGAACAAACTCATTATACTAGGTGCAAGTGGATCAATCGGTTCTCAAAGTTTAGAAATATTAAAAGAATATAAATCTTTAAATTACGAATTAATTGGGTTTTCTGTTGGTACTAAAGTTGAAAAAATAGATAAAATTATTGAGGAATTTCCTTCAGTTAAATATGTTTACGCACTTGATGAAAATAAATGTGAATCATTAAAAGCAAAATATCCAAATATCTCTTTCTTTTTTGGAGAATTTGGAATGGAAGAAATGATCAAAAAAGCCAAACCTAAATCAGTTTTAAATGCTTTGGTTGGTTTTGCTGGAGTTATTCCTTCTCTTACAGCACTTGAGAATCACGCAGATTTATATCTCGCGAATAAAGAGTCTCTTGTAGTTGCAGGAGAATTAATTAATGATATCTTAGCAAAACATAAGTCAAAATTATTTCCAATTGATAGCGAACACGTTGCAATTGAAAAGTGCTTAGTAGGACACGATAAATCCGAGGTTAAGAAAATAATTTTGACCTGTTCTGGCGGCCCTTTTATTACAAGAAAATGGGAAGAACTTGAAAAAGTTACGTTAGAAGAGGCCTTAAATCATCCTACCTGGAAAATGGGTAATAAAATTACCATTGATAGTGCGACATTAATAAATAAAGTGTTCGAAATTGTTGAAGCTCATTATCTATTTGATGTAAAAAGTAAGGATATTGAAGTTTTGATTCATAAAGAATCGTTAATTCATTCACTTATTCAATTAATTGATGGGAGTTATTTGTGTGATATCGGAATTGCTGATATGAAAAATCCGATTCTTTATGCTTTAGCTAACAATAAAAGATTAAATTTTGATCATGAATTAGATATATTTTCTCTTACTAATTTAACTTTTATACCTCTTAGTAAAGATCGAGCTGCCTTACTTAATTTAGGAAAACTAATTATTGATCAAGGCGGAAATACTGGAGCAATTGTTAATGCTGCAAATGATGTGGCAGTTGCTGCTTTTTTAGATAACAAAATAAAGTTTTCGTCTATTTATACATTAATATTTAATGCATTAAATTCATCGAAATTTATTGAAAAACCTACCATAAATGATATAGTTATTACTAACTACAATGTAAAAAATTTAGTTATTAAGATGATAGAAAAAGGAGATTGCTAATGGACATATTTTTAACAATTATTTGTTTTGTACTTGGACTATCAATATTGATAACAGTTCATGAATTAGGACATTTTTTAGTCGCTAAGATGTTTGGAGTTTATTGCTATGAATTTTCAATTGGATTTGGAAAGAAAATAGTTAGAAGAAAAAGAAAAAAAGGTGAAACATATTTTTGTGTTGGAGTTATTCCTCTTGGCGGATACGTTTCAATGTATGGAGAAGACGTTGATGAAGGATTAGAAAAGAATAAAGATGGTTCGATTAACGAAGATAATGTTGTTGAAGGCAGTATTAATGAAGAAAAAATCGAATTACCAAGAGAAAGAAGTTTAGAACATATTTCAAAACCTAAAAAAGCTCTTATAATGTCCGCTGGCATTATAATGAACTTTATCTTAGGTTATATAATTTATTTTATTTCTGTTTCTTGTTTTCCTTATAATTATATTACAAGTGCTCCAACAATTATTGAAAACGATAAAGTTCAAATTACGGATTTTGGAAAAGAACTTAAAGCAATTGATGCTACTTATGAACCAGGATTTAAACAATTTATTAGTATTCAACCAGCAACAGATACTGCTGGAAAAGTATTAGTTAATGCTATTTCTACTGAAGTTATTGTAAATGATGATGCAGAGAAAAAATATGTTTTACTTTTTAACAACTCCTATACTTCTTTTGCAGATTTAAGTATTGATGATCAAATATATACCACTGCTAAAGCTGGAGATATAAAAACAATAAATTATAACTTATATCTTAGTACTGGATTAAAAGAAGTAAAGACTGAAAAAGGAAATGTCAAAGTAATGAGTTTTGATCGTAATAAAAGTTTTTATCAAGTATCAAAAGAAAAGATAAAAAAGATATCTTTTGGAATTGAAACTTATAAAGCTAGCGTTATATTTGATAAAGAAGGAAAATTAGAATCCTATCAAACAAATAAAGAAGATTTAAATATTAAAATGATTAATGGTAATCTTACTATGAAAGATGATGGTAAGTTATCAACGATTGGAATTGATTTTACTACTATTTCGAAGTGGCTTGGAGTTGAAGCTTTTAGTAAAGCTGGAGAACTTTGGGCTGATGGAACAACAAGAGTATTTGTTGCCGTTGGTGATTTATTTATGGGTAAAAACTGGGATCAATTAGGTGGACCTTTAGCTATATTAACTCAATCATCAACCATTATGAAAAATTTCCCATTTAGTTATTATATTCAAATGTGGGGATTAATCAGTGTTAACTTAGCTATTATGAACTTATTACCATTCCCAGGATTAGATGGATGGCACTTACTTGTAACCTTTATTGAAGGAGTAAGTCGTCGTAAATTAAATGCAAAGTTTAAACAATACGCAAGTGCTATTGGAATGATCTTATTATTTGGATTAATGGCTGCTGTTTTGATACTTGATATATTACGAATTGCTGGCGTTGGTGTATAATATTAGGTATGAAGCAAAATAAAATTATTGATTTTCTACATTCTATTGGTATTAATAAAGTAGAAGAATTTGATATTGAATTTAAATCAATAAAAAAAGATAAAACCGGAAAATTTCTGTTTGAAATAGAAAAACATTCACCATGGGATTTCGATCTTCTTGAATATTTTCTTGAATCATTAAATAGTATTTCTTATAAGTTTGATATTTCATATTGCTACGATTTTGATTTAAACGCCCTTGATATCGATAAGCTTTTTAAATGTTTTTATTTTAATAAAACTAAAAGCGAATTTTTAGGATCAATCGAACAAAAAGATAAAAAATTTGTTATTTCAGATGAAGATGTTTCAAAAGATGATTATGAATCAATTTTTGAAGATTTTTCATCTTTTATTGATGAAATCAACTATCCGAAATATGATTTCGAATATAAAGATGAAAAATTTTTAAATGATGAAGTAGAAGAATGTGAGAGCGAAAACGAAACTACCCCTGATTCAATGAGGGAAGATGAAGAAGCTATAAATAGTGAATCATTTGAACATCTTGAAGATCTTGCTCCTGATGTCGAATTTGAAAATTCGGACGAACCAGACATTAATGACGTATTAATAAAAGTTAGCAGCGAAGATGAGATGGAAAGTTATAAAAACCATGTTCCTGAAAGAGAAGCATTTGACTACAAAGCTCATTATAGAAAAAGAGGAAGATCTTCTAATTTCTCAATTTCGCAGATAGTTGTTCCAGATATGAATGTTTCTTCAAAAGGAATTATTTTTTCTATTGAGCAAAAGGAATTTAAAACAGGAACTGTAAGATTTAAAATTGGTGTCCATGAAGGAACCGATGCAATTTTTCTTTCAATGTTTGCAAATAAAAATTATACAGCAGAAGAACTGAGTACTTATCAAGTTGGAGATGCTATTTCCTTTTCTGGTGTTTCTCAAGAAGATAAATTTATGAATAATGAATTAATTGTTCGTACGTTTACCATTGAAAAACTTGAAACGCCACCTCTTAGAACGGATAATTATCCTGAAAAAAGAGTTGAATTACATCTTCATACAAAAATGTCGAGTATGGATGGCGTTGGAAAAATTGGCGAATATTGTAAACTTGCAAAATACATGGGTCATAAAGCCATTGCTATTACAGATCATGGCGTTGTTCAAGGTTTCCCTGATGCTCAAAAAGCAGCTGGAAAAACCGGATTAAAAATGTTGTATGGTGCTGAGTTATATGTAGTTGATGATAATTATATTGGTGCATTTAAACCAAATGATTCAAAGCTAAGCGGGTTAACTTATGTTGTATTTGACTTAGAAACTACTGGTTTATCGATAAAATATGATAAAATTATTGAATTTGGTGCTGTTAAAGTTGTTAACGGAATCGTTGTTGATTCTCTTGATATTTTAATTAATCCTGGAGTAAAACTTACAGATAAAATTATAGGTATTACAAATATTACAAATGAAATGCTTGAACGCAAACAAACGATTGCTGAATGCATTGATGAAATAATGAGATTTATTGGAAATAATGTTCTTGTTTCTCATAACCTAGAATTCGACTATGGATTTTTAAATGAAGCTTTGGTCAATTTAGGCCGTGGGCCATTAACATTGAGCGGTGTTGATACACTTGCTTTATCTCGTTATAACTTTCCATCGATGAGAAACCATCGTTTAGGAACGTTATGCAAACAAGTTGAAGTTTTTTATGACGAAGATTCTGCACATAGAGCAGATTATGATGCTAAAGTTTTAAGTGAAGTGTGGAGTGCATTACTTTATAAATTAACAGATGAAAATAAAAATGTTACTTTAAACGACATTGCAATTTTAGAAAAAAAACCTGAACATATTGTTCATAGTAGAGAAATACATGTTACAGTTCTTGCTAAAAATCGAGCAGGATTAAAGGCTCTATATAAATTAATAAGTTTTTCTCATATTGATTTTTTTGGAAGAGTACCTTGTGTTCCTCGCAAATTATTAAATGAATACCGTGAAAATTTAATAATTGGAAGCGGATGTTTTAATGGCGAAGTATTTGATAATTCTACACGTAGTAATGAAGCAAGTCTTGATAAAGCTGTTTCTCATTACGATTTTATTGAAATACAACCACTTGAAAACTATTCTTATTTAATTAATACCGGAAATATTGATAGTGAAGAAACATTAATAAAATATATTAAAGATATTGAAAAATCAGCATTAAAACAAAAAAAGTTGATATGTGCAACAGGAGATTGTCATTATGTTGATCCTGAAGACAAGATATTTAGAGATGTTTATATTCATTCATTAGGTGTTGGCAAATCTAGCCATCCACTTAATCCTTTTTCAAGAAAAAAACTTCCTCCATTCGAGAATCCTGATCAATATTTTAGATCAACAGAAGAATTGATGGAAGAATTCACTGCTATTTTTGGTGAAGATAAAGCTAAAGAATATGTAATTACTAATACTAATATTATTGCTGATAAATGCGAAACAATTGTTCCTATTATCGATCATTTGTTTACACCAACTATTGATAACTGTGAAAATTTACTTAAAGATTTATGTTTTGAAAATGCTCATAAATTATATGGAGAACAATTGCCAGCAATAGTTGATGAAAGACTTAATAAAGAATTAAATGGTATTATAAATGGCGGATTTAGCGTTATTTATTATATTGCTCATAAAATTATTCATAAAGCAAACGAAGACGGATATATTGTCGGAAGTAGAGGATCGGTTGGTTCAAGTATTGTTGCAACAATGGCTAATATAACTGAAGTTAATCCGTTACCACCATATTATTGCTGTCCAAAATGCAAGCATTTTGAACTATATGAAGGAACAGAATTTAGAAGCGGATACGATCTACCTCTTAAAAAATGTCCAATTTGTGGAGAAAATATGATTTCTGATGGACAAAATATTCCATTTGAAACATTCTTGGGTTACAATGCTGGAAAAGTTCCAGATATTGATCTTAACTTTCCACCAGATTATCAAGCAATAGCTCATGAATATACTAAAGTTTTACTTGGTGCAACAAACGTTTATCGTGCTGGTACAATTGGAACCGTTGCTGATAAAACCGCTTTTGGTTACGTTAAAGGATTTCTTGAAAGAAGTGGAAAAACGGCATCCGATTTTAGCGGAGCAAAAATCGGATATTTAGTATCAGGTTGTGTTGATGTTAAACGTACAACGGGTCAACATCCAGGTGGTATTGTTGTTATTCCTCGTGAATATGAGGTATATGATTTTACTCCGGTTCAATATCCGGCAGATGATCATGATGCTACGTGGCAAACAACTCATTTAGATTTCCATGCAATTCATGATACTGTTTTAAAACTAGATTTATTAGGACATGTTGACCCACAGATATTAAAATATTTAAGTGATTCAACTGCAACTCCTATTTCTTCAATTCCTTTATCAGATAAAAGAGTTATTTCTTTATTTTCAAGTCCAAAAGAATTACATTTAAAAAACAACTATATAAAAGCTACGAATGGAGCAATTGCCTTACCAGAATTTGGTACGGATTTTGTTCGTAAAATGTTAGATGAAACTAAACCAAAAACTTTCTCTGACCTCGTTATTATTTCAGGATTATCACATGGAACCGACGTTTGGAGAGGCAATGCTGAAAGCATTATTCAAGATGGTACGAGTGATTTAAACGGAGTTATCGGATGTCGTGATGATATTATGACTTATTTAATTAGTAAAGGTATTGATACCTATTTATCTTTTACCATCATGGAGAGTGTTCGTAAAGGAAAAGGACTTAAAGAAGAGTGGATTAAGTTAATGCTTGATTCAGGAATTCCTCAATTCTATATTGATTCATGTTTAAAAATTAAATATCTATTTCCAAAAGCTCATGCTACCGCTTACGTTACTAATGCAATTAGAGTCGCGTGGTTTAAAGTTTATAAACCACTAGATTTCTATGCTGCTTTCTTTACTTTTAGATGTGATAACTATGAATGGGAAACAATGGTTGCTGGAGAAGCACGTATATTAGAACGTCTTGATGAATTAGCTGAATTTAAGAAAACTAATTCCAAAGAATATAGTAAGAAATATGAAGAAATTGAAAAAGTATTAGTAGTTTCTCTTGAAATGTACGATCGTGGAATTAGTTTTGCTAATATTAATTTATATAAATCAGAAGACACTAATTTTATTCCAGATTACGAAAATAACATGATTATTCCACCATTTAAAGTAATTGATGGATTAGGAAGTTCTGTTGCTAATGGAATATTAGCTGCTCGAAAAGAACATAAATTTGTTAGTGTTGAAGATCTAGTTAATCGTGGAAAAGTAAATAATACTCAAGTAGAAACATTTAAAAGACTTCATATAATTGATGATCTTCCAGAAAAAGAAATAGAGCAGCTTAATTTGTTTGATTTTTAAACAAATTAAGCTTTTTATCGGGGTGTAGCGCAGGCGGTAGCGCGCTTGGTTCGGGACCAAGAGGTCAGGAGTTCGACTCTCCTCACTCCGACCATTATAAATTTAAGAAAGACTAAAATATATAAATAAATTAAATAGCATTTAGATTGATATTTTATCAATTTTTCTTTATTCTAAAAATGTACTTATTATTAAATACCAAAGTATTAACGAGGTAAAAAAATGAAATCAAATGAAAATTACGCTGCAGTTTGTGGATTATTTTGTGGGACTTGTTCAGGTTTTATTGATAAATCATGCGGAGGATGTCTTAGCAATAATTGTTGCTGTGACTGTTTTAATGGTTTTAAGGAATGCGCTGCTCATCATAATGTAAAAAGATGTTATGAATGTAGCAATTTTCCTTGTGAGAAACTAGATGACTTTTCAACTAAACATATTGTAAATGGCATTTGTCATCATAAAGATGTCATTAAAAATTTAGAAGAAATGAAAGAAGAAGGCGTTGATATGTGGGTAAAAAGACAAATTGAGGTCAATACTTGTAAAAAATGTGGAAAAATAATACCTTGGTATAAAAAAGATTGTGATTGCAAATAATAATATAGCTAAATCATGTTAAATTTTTACTTTATGAATAAAGGATTTTTTTATTATAAAACAGTTTTTTAAGTTTTAAAATCTATCTTTTTAACATATAATATAAGAGTTATGAACAAACTTAAAAAATACAAATATATTTATTTTGTCCTTCTTTTGTTTTTTTTCTGTGTTATATTGACTGGGTTATCTTTATCAATATATGCAACAACGTTATATGAAAGAGTAATTGGAGTATTTTCAATTGATTTTGATAATCCTTTGGGTCATCCAATTGATAGAGAATTATATAAAATTATGTGTACATATGCCGACGTTGGAATAGGTGTCATTACAATTGGAATTGTTGGTTGTTATTCATCTCGTTTTATAATGTTTAAGAAATATCATACAGAATTAGCTAATACTCAATTTAAACCATATATTGATGATTTATTTGGAAATGGCACTTTTATTAATAAAAAAGAAGCAGAACAAAAAACATTTTCAATGCATCCGTTATTTGTATATAAAAACACTGGTAAAATTTCATTATATTATTGTGGGATTAGCGAACGTTATACATATGAAATAATTGATTTTGTTGAAAAGAAAGTTACAGAACTTCATGAATGCGGAAGGCTCTTAAAATTTAAATTTTCGAAGAACTTTGCTAGCGGTTTCTATATTACTAGTTCCCATGATTTTGCAAGTAGAGCAAACGAACTTCAACTACACGAATATAATGTTAAATTTGAAAATATATCTGTTTATGCTGAAGATAGCAATTTCAAATTTAACAATGAATTTTTAGAAGAGATTAGTAATTTTGAAAAGACTTATTTATCTTTATGTTACCCAAATGAATTACGTGAACAATTTTCTTTTCATATTTATGGGATAAAAGATACGTTATACATATATCTTAAATGTTATAAAATTATTTCAGAAACTAAAATATTTGCCAATGATTATGGAAAATTTCCGGATGAAAAAAAGAAGTTATTTAATTTAATTTATAAAATGGCAAATACAGGTTTTAAAGAGGAACCAGAAAATGAATAGGCTTTTATTTGCAAAGCAATCCATAATCATGTGGATTGCCGGAATATTAATGTTCTGTGGAACTTTTTCTATTTATTTTTCTCTTGTTTACTATTTGTCTTTTATAAGTGATCAATATGCGTGGCCATGGGCTGGAGATGTTGGTAAAATATTTTCTATTTTAGGTTATCTTGCAACATTTTTATACATGTATTTCTTTTACGTTAATTTCTTTAATAAAAAATCATATGCTAGTTTCTTTATTTTAATGATTATTTCAGCAATATATATGTATGCTTTTGAATCTTTTTTTATTACAGATCTTATGAATGATGAAGGTTTCTTGAGTATTGATATAATACCAAAATTTTTACCAGGAAATATTCCACTATTAATGATATATTTTGGCTTATTTTATTATTTTTTAACTTATATACCTAATTTTAAAAAGCCTAAATTATCTAAACTTATTATGTTTAGAATGCTCATTATTATTCCTATTGGATTGATTGCAATTGGTTATTTAGCAAAACATTTTGGTGGAGAATTTGCCATAATGAAAAATCCATTCTTTAAAATTATTTTCAATTCCAAATCTTTAGTTTTAACAAGTTGCATGCTTACAATGGCTGTTCTATTATATTTGCACAATTTATATTACAAAATAAAATATCCATATAAAGAATATTTGTTGCGTACTTCTGGTAAAAATTATCAGTTTAGATGCAATATTATTGCTACTGTGGTTTTAGTAATTACTGCTATTACTTGTACTGTTTTAACCTATGCATATGATGCCATAGATAAAGAAGTAATGCATGGTGTTTATTTATTCACTCTTATTCCATTTATCTTGTTTTTTGATATTAAAAGAAAGCCACAAAGTAAAATAGCACAAATTGGATTCTATTCTCTTTACCCTATCCAATATACTCTTTTGTTATTCTTGATCCTTGCAATATAATAGATATATGAAATATTTATGTCCTTTATTAAAAGATGAAGTCTATCCTAAAACAAAAGAATTAAAATTAAGAAGATGCTCTCGTGGAGTACTTGTTAATGAAAAAGATGAAGTTCTTTTAATTCACATTAAATGTACTGATAAATTCGGAGTTAGAGATCATTTTGAATTACCTGGTGGTGGAATCGATCACTTTGAAACAAAACGTTTTGCATTACGTCGTGAAGTTCTTGAAGAAGCAGGATGCAAGATAAATAAAATCGTTTCTTTAGGAATAATTGATATTGAATATAATTTACTTAATAGCTTAAATAGACAATATTTTTTTGGCGCAAGAATTACTAAAATGGTTGCTCCTAAACGCCAAAAAAATGAACTAAAAATGATGGATAATATCATTTTTGTTCCGCTTTCAAAAATTGAAGAATTTTATGCTTCGTATCACGTTGAAAACATAGGTATTCCAATTCATAAACGAGATTTATGTGCAATTAGAGCTTATCGTAAAAAACTTTGATATTTATATGCACATAACTTTACTTAGAATGCGCATTTTACGATAATTAAGGAGAGGTAATAATTATGAACAAGAAAATAACGGACTCAATAATTTATGTTGGTGTAAATGATCATCAAATTGATTTATTTGAAGGACAGTATGTAGTAAAAAACGGGATGGCATATAATTCTTATGTTATTTTTGATGATGATATTGCTGTTATGGATACCGTTGATATTAATTTTACTAATGAATGGTTAGCCAATATTGAAGAAGCCCTTAATGGTAGATTACCAAAATATTTAATTGTTCAACATATGGAACCAGATCATAGTGCTAATATCGAGAACTTTATGAAAAAATATCCACAAACTATTATTGTTGGAAACGATAAAACATTTAAGTTTATGTCTCAATTTTTTAGAAATGATTCGTTTTTAAATACTCTTGTAGTTAAAAACGGAGATACATTGAGTTTAGGAAAACATACATTAACTTTTGTCTTTGCTCCAATGATTCATTGGCCAGAAGTTATGTTTACATATGATTCTTATGATAAAGTATTATTTTCTGCCGATGCATTTGGTAAATTCGGAGCAAATGACGTTAAAGAAGATTGGGACGATGAAGCAAGAAGATATTATATTGGCATCGTAGGAAAGTATGGTGTGCAAGTAAAAAATATTTTAAATGCTGCTTCTACTTTAGAAATTGAAAAAATACTTCCACTACATGGACCAGTACTTAGTGCTCCACTTACACATTATCTTGAAAAATATACAGTTTGGGCTACATATGGAATTGAAAAAGAAGGCGTTTTAATTGTATATACCTCAATTTATGGCAATACAAAATCAGCAGCAGAACTTCTTAAAAATGAACTTCTAAAATTAGGAACACCTAGTGTAGAAATATATGACTTAGCTCGTAGTGATATGGCTGAAGTTGTTGGAAAAGCCTTTGAATACGGACGTATTGCTCTTGCTTCCCCAACTTATAATATGGAATTATTCCCATATATGGATCAATTTATTCATAAATTAGTTGAAAGAAACTTCCAAAATAAAACAATTGGAATTATTTCAAATGGTACCTGGGCACCAGTTAGTGGAAAGCTTATTAAAGATAAATTATCATTACTTAAAAACATTACATTTCTTGAACCAGTAGTAAATATTCTTTCAAGTGTATCTGCTGAAAACAAAGACGAAATTAAATGGCTTGCAAGAGAACTTGCTAAAGGTTATTCAATTTCAACGAGTGATGTCGATAAACATAATACTAATTCTTTATTTAATATCGGATATGGATTATATGTTATTACAACTCACGATGGAAAAAAAGATAATGGCTTAATTGTTAATACTGTTACTCAGTTAACTAATACTCCAAATAGAGTAGGAGTTACTATTAATAAACTTAACTATAGTCATTATATAGTTGAAAAAACCAAGAAAATGAACGTAAATATCTTATCAACAGATGCTCCATTTAGTATATTTGAAATATTTGGTTTCCAATCTGGAAGAAACGTTGATAAATTTAAAGATATTGGAGTTCATCGTAGTGATAATGGATTAGTCTATTTATCTAACTACATTAATTCCTTTATGTCACTAGATGTTGTTTCTTCAATTGACTTAGGAACACATACGATGTTTATTTGTGATTTAAAAGAATCACAAATAATCTCTAAAAAAGAAACAATGACTTATACATACTACCAAAACTTTGTCAAACCAAAACCAAAAGCTACTAAAGGTTATGTATGTAAAGTTTGTGGATATGTTTACGAAGGCGATACATTGCCTGCTGATTATATCTGTCCATTATGTAAACATGGAGCAGAAGATTTTGAAAAAATAGGATAAAAATTATGAATGCAATATTTAAAGTAGGGACTACTAGATTAGACGGAGAAAGAATTATACTAAGAAAATTCATCGAGAGCGATCTCGATGAATTTTATGCCTACGCATCAGTTGATGGTGTTGGACAACCAGCTGGATGGTGGCCGCATCAAAATATTGAAGAAAGCAAAATGATACTAGATATGTTTATTCGTGATGATAAAACATTTGCTATTATTAATAAAGAAACTGGTAAATTAATGGGTTCAGTTGGTATTGAATTACTTAATGATAAAGATCTTATAGCAAGTCCTAAACTTGGTCGCGAATTAGGTTATGTCTTAGGAAAAGATTATTGGAATAAAGGCTATATGACTGAAGTTGTTAAACTTGTTACCAATTACTGTTTTAAGACATTACATTTTGACTTTCTTTGTATCGGCTGTTTTGTCTCAAATGCTAAAAGTCAAAATGTCGCTCTAAAATGCGGATATAAACTATATAGTAAAACTATATTTAAGACCCACTATAATACTTTTGAAGACAACGAAAATTTCATTCTTTACAACGAATAATAAATAACCAATTATTTAAGCGAATAAATAATTGGTTATTTTATTAAAACGATAAAGTTGATATAATAAATATAGTTTTAGAGGAAAAAATATGAAAAAATTAGGCTTTGGTTGTATGAGACTACCTCTTATTAATGAGAAAGATGAAACAAGTATTGATGAATCAATGTTTTCTAAAATGGTTGATCACTTTCTTGAAGAAGGATTCACATATTTTGATACCGCTTATATGTATCATGAATTTAAAAGTGAATTATATGTTAAAAAGTGTTTAGTAGAACGCCACAAAAGAGATGAATTTCTACTTGCTGATAAACTTCCAATTATATATCTTGAAAAAGTTGGTGATCAGGAACGTTTTTTTGATGAACAACTTCAAAAAACTGGAGCAACTTATTTTGATTACTATTTATTACATAATTTGAATTCAAATACTTATCCAAAAGCAGTAAAATTTGATTCATTTGCTTTTTGCCTAGGCAAAAAGCATGAAGGTAAAATTAAAAATCTTGGTTTTTCCTTTCACGATTCTCCAGAATTACTAGAAGAAATCTTAACTGCTCATCCTGAAGTTGATTTCGTTCAACTTCAAATCAATTATATTGATTGGGAAAGTGCAAATATTCAATCACGTAAATGCTATGAAGTAGCTAGTAAACATAATAAAAAAGTTATTGTTATGGAACCTATTAAAGGTGGAGGCTTAGTAGCCTTACCAGAATCAGCTTTAAAAATTTATAAGGATTATAATCCTGATATTTCTATCGCTTCCTGGGCAATTAGATTTGCAGCTTCTCTTCCTAATGTCTTTATGGTGTTAAGTGGTATGTCTAATTATGATCAATTACTTGATAATACTAGTTATATGAAGGACTTTAAGGTCTTAAATAGTAATGAAAGTAAATGTATTGATGAAGTTGTTGCTATTTTAAATAAAAATAACATTATTGCTTGTACAAAATGTAGATATTGTATTGAAGGATGTGTAAAATCTATTCCAATTCCTGATTATTTTGCTTTATATAATGAAGAAAAGAAGAGTTTAAATAAACTTTTTTCAACTCATGGAATGTATTATAGAAATTTAGCAGCAACTCATGGCAAAGCAAGTGAATGTATCGCTTGCCATAAATGTGAAAAAAGTTGTCCACAACATTTGCATATTGTGGACCTATTAAAGGAAGTCGCTAGAATTTTTGAAGAAGAATAGTAATTATTATTTGACTTATTTTAGAAACAACGTATAATTAATATTTATTTTATTATTAACAAGCAATTAGGGCAAAAAAATGCTATAATATTTTTGTCGTTGATAGCAATAGGTATTATAATTTATTACTTTGATGATCCGGGAGGGACGCATGTATAATAAAGGCAAATTTGTTGTTCATAAAAATGAAGGTGTATGTATCATTGATGAAATTTCAGTAAATAATTTTGGCAGTGGTGACATTAAATATTATATTATGCATAAATTCTTTTGTCGTCAAAATGAAAATTGCAAAATAATGTTACCTATTTCGTCTTGTTCACAAATTCGTGATGTTATTTCTCCAGCAGATGCTGATTTTATTATTAACAATATATCTGATGCAACATATGTTTGGAAAAAAGAAGATAAAAGAAAAAAAGACACATTTGTAGAAGTACTATTTAATGGTAATTCTGCTGATATAAGAGATTTATTATTTACAGTTAGCAAAGTAAAAGCTGATAATGCAAATACAAAGAAAGGTTTACCTTTAACTGATAAAACAGTAGTTAATTTTGTTGAGAAATATATTATGGAAGAATTAGCTGTTGCTTTAAATTGCGATATTACCGAAGTTAGTAATCAAATTAGCAAGAACTTAGTATTAATAAATAAAATTTAAATTTATGAGATCATTAAAAGAATTATATATAATTGGACCAGGACCGTCTTCAAGTCATACGATAGGTCCTTTTATTGCTGCTACTCAATTTAAAAAGCTTATTGAAATTTATAAAATAGAAAAAATAGTCGTAACACTTTACGGTTCTTTATCCCTTACTGGTCGTGGGCATCAAACCGATAAAATCCTTATTGAAGCCTTAAAAGAATATAAAGTTCAAGTAGTTTTTAATAATACTGAAATTAAAGCACATCCAAATACTCTTAAATTTAGTGCCTATAGTTCAACTCACCTTATTGAGGAACGCAATTATGCCTCAGTTGGTGGTGGATCAATTGTTGATATCGATGGTAAAAAATCTAATCTTAAAGAAGAAACTTATCCATTTAAATCTAATGCAGAAATGTTGGCCTATATGGAAACAAAAGGGTACAAATCCTATGTTGATCTAGTGAATGAATTCGAGGATAAGACAATAAAAGAATATTTAAAATCGATATTAAATGTAATGTTTGATAGCGTTGAACGCGGATTAACTGGTGTTGGACAAGTTCGTGCTGGATATAATTTATTACTTGATAAAGTTGCTGGCAAGATCTATTCTAACGCTTTAACAATAAACGACCAATTTGAAAGACGTTCAATGTTAATTTCTTCATTTGCTTACGCAGTTCTTGAAGAAAATGCTTCAGGACATTTAATAGTTACTGCTCCAACTTGTGGTAGTAGTGGCGTTCTCGCTTCTAACCTATATTACGCATATAAATATAATAATATAAATATTGATTTAATTGTTGAAGGATTAATGGTTGCTGGAGTAATTGGTAATTTATTTAAAACAAATGCTTCAATATCTGGTGCAGTACATGGTTGTCAAGCTGAAATTGGAGTAGCTACTTCAATGACTGCTGCAGCATTATCTCATATTTATGGTTTATCACTTTATCAAATAGAATATGCTAGTGAATTAGCAATGGAACATAGTTTAGGTCTAACTTGTGATCCTGTTGATGGATTCGTTGCTATTCCTTGTATTGAAAGAAATGGAGTAGCCGCACTTCGTGCATATGAAGCGTATTTATATGCTAAAGAAATAAGTAAGTTACGTCATAACTCTGTTAGTCTTGATCAAATTGTTCACACAATGAAAATAACTGGAGAAGCACTATCTAATGATTATAAAGAAACATCAATTGGTGGCATTTCAAAAGCAATAAAAAAATAAGCAAATCTCATTTACGAGATTTGCTTTTTTTCTGGAGGAATTATTTCTCCGGCCTTTGTTAATGCGTATTTTGTTAAAACTGGACCAATTAATTCATAAATTAAGGTACTTACTAAAACGCAAGATATAATTAACGAACCAATTTCTCCGCCAAGAGTAGAGCCAGCTTGTGTTGCTAATCCAATTGCAACTCCCGCTTGTGGAATAAGAGTTAAACCAAGATATTTTTGCACAACCGGCTCACTCTTGGTAAGCTTAGCACCAAGTGCAGCACCACTCCGTTTTCCAAAAGCACGAGAAATTACGTATACTCCAGCAATTAGAAGAATCATTAAACCATATTTTTGATCAGCGAAGACACGTAAATCAAGGTGGGCTCCACTAATAATAAAGAAAAGCATAAATAAAGGAGCTGTAAAATGTTCCATGACTGTATAAGTTTCAGTGCTATCTTTTCTTAAGTTAGAAAAGAAAGCACTAGCAGTCATGGAACAAAGTAAACTAGAAGCACCAAGATCAAGATATTTTTTACAAACATATGCTAAACCAACGGAAGAAGCGACAACAAAACAAATCCAAATAAGACGATTATTACGAGATTTAAATGCTTTACAAGCAAAAGAAATTATTAGTCCTAAAATAACTCCAGCTCCTAACGAAATTAGTATTTCTAAAATAGGTTTGCCGATTATTTCATAAGCATCAAGATTTGATCCATTTGCCATTGTTTTAGAAACACCAAATAAAAGAGCAAAGGCAATTAGTGCAACAGCATCATCCATTGCTACAACTGGAAGAAGAGTGTTAACTACTGGACCTTTTGCTTTATATTGTTTAATAACAAGTAATGTAGCAGCAGGAGCTGTTGCACAAGCTATTGCACTTAAGGTTAGAATAGTAGGAATAGGAATTTCTCGATTAAATGCATAAGCAATAAATAATCCAGCAAGAGTAAGAATAGCTCCACCTAATGCTTCAAATATTGTAATAGTTATTACTTTTCCACCTACTTTTTTAAGAGAAGAAACGTTGAAACTACTACCGATTGAAAATGCAATAAAGGCGAGGGATAGATCAGTTATCCAGTTTAATTCATAAAGATTAGATGTTTGAATGCCATTTACTATTCCACCATCAACACTCCATCCACCGATATATGGTCCTAAAACAAACGGACCCATAATAATACCAGCTATTAAATAGCCGGTAATATTAGGAAGTTTTATTAAATTCATTAAACGAGAAGAAAGTAGTCCGATAATAAGAGCTAGAGCAATACAAAAAAATTGGCCCATAGCTTAAAAACTTCCTTCAAATTTATCAATTTTCACTGCAAAAACGCAACCTTTTGTAGTTGTAAAATTATGAGTGTAGTTTTCAACTAGTGTTCTTATATGTTCTGCTTCATCTTCTTCAACAACCATATGCATTGTTAAAGAAGGAGTAGAATCAAATAAATGTGTTAATGCTTGAAGAGATAAGAAGGTTTTATTATCTTCATCATTTTCATTAAGATGTTTTAAAGATGTTGTAGCAGAAACAAAAGCATTGTATTTTTCAGCCTTTAATTCAGCCATTAATGCCTCAGTTTCTTCTGTTTGTTCGACGTGTATAAACAATAAATATTTCATATTTTGTACCCCGTGATTTATTATATTCTTTTGAATAAAAAGTGCAATTACAAATGAGTAATTATGCAATATTTTGTAAACAAATATTAATGTTTTTATTAACAATAATTAATTATCTGGTTTATAATTAGAATATATGAATTGTTAATATACATGAGAGTTGCAGTGTAATTGGAGTAAAGTTATGAAAAAATATGAAAAATATGAAGAAGAAGTAAGAAGTTTAACTTTAAAAGAAAAAGTTAAACTTCTTACTGGAGCTTCAGCTTGGAGTACTGGTAGAATAGCAGAAGATTTAGAACCAGTAAAAATGTGTGATGGACCACACGGATTAAGGAAAGTGACAAGTGGAAGAAAAAAAGAATTAGACATTTCTTCTACAACAGATGTTGCTGTTTGTTTTCCAACTGCTTCTTTAACTGCGTGTTCGTTTGATGAAGAATTATTATATTTATTAGGTGATACAATTGGAAAAGAAGCTCTTGCTAAAAAAATAGATTTAATTTTAGGACCTGGTACTAATATTAAACGTAGTCCATTAGGTGGTCGTAACTTTGAATATTTTAGTGAAGATCCGATATTATCAGGAAAACTAAGTGCGGCTTTTATAAAAGGCGTACAAAATAATGGAGTTGGTACATCACTTAAACATTTTTGCTGCAATAATCAAGAAACAAAAAGATTTGTTTATAGTGCTCAAATAAATGAACGTGCTTTAAGAGACATCTATTTAAAACCATTCGAAATAGCTATTGAAGAAAGCAATCCTTCTACAATAATGTGCTCTTATAATAAAGTTAATGGAGTGCAAGTTTCTCAAAACAAATACTTATTAACTAATATCTTACGTGATGAATTTAAATTTAAAGGATTGGTAGTTTCGGATTGGGGAGCAGTAGATTCAAGAGCAAGTGCTTGTGCAAGTGGATTAGATCTTGAAATGCCTGGTATGAAACGTCCTTTTTCTTATTTTGCGAGAGCTCTTAAAAATGGTGAATTTAAAGAAGAAGATATTGAAAAAAGTAATGATAGATTATTAAAACTAATTTATGATTCTAATAAGAAAAAGGATAGAAAATTAGAAACAAATTATGATAAAGATCATCTACTTTCTTCCAAAATCGCTGCAGAATCAATGGTTTTATTAAAAAATGATAATAATATTTTACCATTAAACAAAAAAGATAATGTCCTTGTTATTGGCAATTTTGCTGAAAAACCAAGATATCAAGGCAATGGATCAAGCCGTATAAATCCATATCACATTGATTCATTTTTAGATATATTAGCAAAAGATAAGATTAATTATCAATATGTTAGACCATATGATTCAAAAACTCATGAAATAAATATGGTTCAAAAAACTAAATGTTTAGCATATGCAGAAGATTATAAAAAAATAATTATCTTCGCTGCTCTTCCTGGTAAATTCGAAAGCGAAGGATATGATAGAAGAAATCTAAATTTTTCTGATCTTCAAACAAACTTTATTAACGAAATTGCTCAAATAAACAACAATATAGTTGTTGTACTTCAAACTGGTTCTCCAGTAATATTACCATTTGTTAATAATGTAAAAGGATTATTATTGTCTTATCTTGGAGGTGAAGCAACATGCCTTGCTGCAAAAGATATTATCTTTGGAAAAGTTAATCCTTCAGGAAGACTTGCTGAAACTTGGCCAACATGTCTTGAAAATACTCCTGCTTTTTCCTCGTTTAGAAATGATGCTGAAAATGTTTATTATGATGAAGACATTTATGTTGGATATCGTTTTTATCAAACAGCAAATATTCCTTCGTTGTTCCCATTTGGACATGGTTTATCATATTCAACTTTCGTTTATTCAAACTACAAAGTTGATAAAAACGATACTGAAATAATTGTAAATTTTACTATTAAAAACACTTCTAAATATGATGGAAAAATTGTTTCATTAATTTTTGCTAATAAGAGTAAAAGTGAAACATATAGATGTGGTCCTGAATTAAAGGCTTTTAATAAGATATTTTTAAAAGCAAATGAAGAAAAAGAAGTATCTATTAAGTTTCCTATAAAATATTTAAATATTTATGATGAAGTCTTAGGTAAATATATTATTGAAGATGGTACATATGAAATTATGTTAATGGAAAATGCTGAAAAAGAAATATGCAAAGAAAGCATAAATATAGAAGGCGTTGCAGTAAGTCAAAAGAATATGACTCAATTGGTTAGAAAAGAAGTTCAAAAATATCCTTTCTCAATGAATTCGACCTTCAGTGATATTAGTCGTACATTAATAGGAAAGATAATCTTAAAAATATCTTTAAAAGTTGTAAATAAAATGAGCGATACTGATGAAATGCAAATGATTAAAAATAGTATTAATGATCAACCCATCAGATCTGCAGCCTCGTTTGGTTTAATAAGTTACAATAGAGCCTCCGCAATTGTTGATATTGCAAATAAACATTATTTTAAAGGACTTAGAAAACTTATTTTTAATCATTAATCAAATATTTCAATATTTAAGCAAGAAAAAAGTCATCTGTTTTCTAAAAAACAGATGACTTATTTTATAGTTTAATATTGTTAACGTTTTTCGTGGAGTTTTTATCTTTAAAGACAACTTCACCTGCTTTAAGAGCAGCGACTGGACAAATATTTACGCATAAATGACAGCCGACACATTTCTTTTTATCAATAAGGATTTCGCGATCTTCTTTATCCCAATAGATGGCTTGATGTCCTCCATCAAAGCAAGAAATATAGCATCTTCCACAACCAATACATTTTTCTTTATCAATTGAAGGATAAACAATATAAGTTCTATCAAGTTCTTCAGCTGGAACAATATTCTTTGTAGCTTTTCCAACAAGATCAGATAAATGATCAATATTATGTCTTTCCATATAATGAGATAATCCATCATTCATATCTTCTACAATTCGATATCCATATTGCATAATAGCGGTTGTTACTTGAAGAGTAGAAGCTCCTAATAAAATAAATTCTAAAGCATCTTCCCAGTTTTCAATTCCACCAATTCCAGAAATAGGAAGTTGAGCTAAGGCCTTATCACTTCTTAATTCTTGAATAAATCTTAAAGCAATTGGTTTAACAGCTTTTCCACTATATCCTGATACTGATGATTTACCATTTACAATTGGTAAACCAATCATTTTATCTAAATCAATATTACAAATAGATTTAACAGTATTAATAGCAGCAATTCCATCAGCTCCGCCTTCAAGCGCTCCTTTAGCTGCTGGAATCATACTTCCAGTATTTGGAGTCATCTTAGCAAGAACTGGTAAAGTGGTTCCTCTTTTAACAGCTTCACAATATTTTTTGACTAAAGCTGGATCTTGTCCAACATCACTTCCCATTGCATGACTCGTCATTTGTGGACAAGAGAAATTAAGTTCAAGCATATCTGCTCCAGCTTTAGTAGCAAGAAGAGATAAATCTTCCCATTCTTGTTCATTTTGTCCCATAATTGAAGCAATAAGAACTTTATCAGGAAATTCAGCTTTAAGTCGAGCAATTGCAGCAAGATTTTCTTCGAGTGAATGTTCTGCAATTTGCTCCATGTTTTTAAAACCAATCCATGGAGTATTTTCTTTAGCTAAATTATCAAAACGAGGTGAGACTTCATTAGCAATAAAAAAGCCAATGGTTTTAAAAACAACGCCGCCCCAACCAGTTTCGTAGGCTTTTTTGCACATTTCATAGCAGTTACCGACTGGAGATGAAGATAAACAAAATGGGTTAGGAAATTTTACTCCTAGAAATTCTATGGATAAATCTTTTCTAATCATATTATTTTCCTCCTAAATATGAATCAATTGATTCAGCGGCTTCTTTGCCTAGTTTAACGCTATAAACGACTGTTTTATCACCCTTTACTATATCTCCTGTTGCGAAGAGATTTTTTAAAGAGGTCATATGATTTTTAGTTTTAATAAAATGTCTTTCATCTTTTTCAAGATTTAATTGATCTGAGAAACGTTGACCAATAGCTAAGACGATTTTATCAGCATTAATAATTAAGGAAGAATCGTCGCGTGTATGTTTAAATACTACTTTGTTATTTTCGTCAATATAGTCTGGAGTAAATCCAGCATAGACATCAATATTATTTCTTTGAGTTAAAGCAAGTTCTTTTTTACTTGCTGGGAAGATGTCGAATGTTTCACGAGCTACAACTTTAACATTAGAAACACCAATTTTTTTAGAAGAAAGAGCGCAATCCATAGCGACATCTCCCCCACCTATAATAAGGATAGAAGAAGAAGGTTTAACTTCGCCATCATGTTCTTTAATATCTTTTAGATAATCAATTGCAGAAATAACTGATGAGTTATTTTCAAACATTGGTAAAATGAAGCTATCGTGAAGTCCTGTTGCTAAAAGAACGGCATCATAATTTACAAGAAGTTGCTCTTTAATAATTTTGCTATCAATATTGCTATTTGGTAAAAATTTAACACCAATATTGGCAATATGTTTAATTTCATTATCGATTACTTCATTAGGTAATCTATAACTTGGGATACCATATCTTAAATATCCACCTAATTCAGGATCTTTTTCATAAACATCAACTGCATAACCTTTGATTTTAAGGTAAAAAGCAGCAGAAAGTCCACTTGGGCCAGATCCAATAATAGCAATTTTCTTATTTTTAAAGTTTGGAACATCTTTAAATACTTCATATTTTGTTTGTTCTTGATAATCAGTAATGAATTGTTGTAATTTACCAATGTTAATTGGTCTATCGATTCCACATCTTGAACAAGCTTTTTCACAGTATTTTTCTGTTGGGCATACTCTTGCACAAATTCCACCAAGTGGATTATTAAGACGAATTGTATCAACTGCTCCATCAATGTTTTTGAATCTTAATGATCTAATGAATTTTCCAGGATCAGTTTGAGCAGGACAGGAAGCACTGCAAGGTGCATCTTCACAAAGAAGACATCTCGAAGCTTCTTCTAATGCTAGTAAAGAAGTAAAATCTTCTTCAACAGGCAAATTATAGTTATTTTTATTCACAAATATGACCTCCAAATAATGAATACTAATATTATATTAAAATATTGAGAAGAAATACATTCAAAATGAAATATACCAAAAAATACCGAATAATAATGCACTTTTGAATATAAAAATTAACTTTTAGTTATTAAACACTTATACTATTAATAAGAGGTATGAAAAAAATGGATAACATAAAACAAAAAAGAATATACGAAATATTTGCTTATTTATTAGTGTACAGAGTTCAGAATGATATTGATGAAGCTAGCAAGCAAATTAATGGAATTAATGATAAAATTAAAGAAAAACAAGGATCAAAAATTAATGTTAATTTTTTAAGAAACGGTAATATTAAGGATTTAACGGCCGAAGTTGAATACAAAACTTCGTATCGCGATATGCTTAATGGAAATGCTTTTTCTAATAATTTAGAAATTTCTGATATTACAGTATTTAATTTACCCGATATTATTAAAAGTACATTTGAAGATGATGAAGATTTTGCTCAACGCTACGCATTACTTACGCAACTTATTTATCATCCAATGTACTATAATTTTGTAAAGAAAAACTATGATCATGAAGAAAAATGCTATGATTTTTCATTATCTAATATTTCAAAATTTTTAGGATTTGATTCTACTACTTATGAAAAAATTGAAAATGATAGCAAAATAGTCGCAAAAACGATTTCTTTTGGCTTATCAAAAGGAATCTTATCATCGTTAAAGCTATCAGTTGATATATTAAGAATAGTAGATCCACTTGCTATTCCTTTATTTAATGTAAGCGATGTTGTTGAAACATCATTTATTACCTCTGAAAGTGAATATAATGGTATTTTCCCAATGGGAGTTTCTTCTTTACTTTCAACGCAAGAATTAAGCGAAGCCGGAATTAACGTTTATATGAATGTATTAGCTTCAAACTTTGTAAAACTATCTGATGATGACATCAATGGTTTAGGTTATTCAGTACTTCTCCTTATTCGTTATTATAAAAATAAATGTGGAGATACTGGCATTTTAGTTGCAAAAAATCTAGCACTTCAATTCTTGAATTGGAAACATGATTACGAAGTTTCTATTTTGTTACAAGTAGAAAAAGACACAACCACTCAAATTGTTCGTAATAAATTTGACACATTAAATATAATTTCAAAAGAAATTATCTCATTATCTCTTGCTTAATACTGATTAATACGCATAAATATTTTTAATTTTTTTAGTCTCGTAATATTTTTATAGTATTATTAATTTTTATGTTAAAATAATTAAAGAAGTATTTATACTTAATATTTTTATATTAAAAAAGGAGTATGTTTATGCATAAAAAAACGATTGTAAATTCTATATTTGGAACAATTTTTTCTGGTGTTATTTTTACTTTACTTATTTATTTTAAAGAATTCTTTAATTTTATGGACACTATTCAAACGAAAATTGTATCACTATTTGATTTTGGACCTGTTTTTGAGGCAATTAAAGGTGGTGCCATTGATCTGATTGTGATTTATTCCGTCTTAATTATTTCAATCTTATTTTTCATAAGCACAATTATAGTAGTTATTGTAAAACGCAAACCTTGGTATATATTTGCAAGCTTTGCTTCTCTAATATTTGGTTGTGTTATTGCTGTTGCTGTTATGTATGCATATCTTCCATTTTATGAAAACTTATCGATTATGCTTGGAAAAGGCACAGGAGAAGTTGTATGGATGAAATTCTCAATTGCTGCAGTAATTCTTGTTTTAGCTTTAATTCTTTTAATTATTCAAATAGTTATGTCTATTCAACTTTTCTTTGTAAGAAATGATAATGTAAAAAATAAAAGCAAAAATGAAGGAGATGAAAATAATGTTTTCAATTTAACTCCTAAATATAATGTTGATACAACAAAAGCCGCCGCTCCTGTAGTTGAACCACAACCACAAGTAAATGTAGCTCCTGTTATTCAATTAGTTAAAGATAATAAAGCTGCTGTTAATAAACCTTCACCTGAAATAGTTGAAGAAAAGAAAGAACCAATTGTAATTCAAAAAACTGTTAAACCAGTTGTTGCTCCTCAACCAGTCATTGCTACTCCAAAAGTTGAAGAAAAACCTGCAGTTGCAGTTGCTCCTGTTGCTCCAAAAGCAGTTGTTGCCCCAGTTGTTGCTCCTCAAAAAATAGCAGAACCAACAAATGAATCAGCTTCTGGAACCAAAAGAACTTTAACAAAGAAAGAAATTCTTGAACAACTTAAAAATAGAAAAAAATCAACTGATATGATCGAAGAAAAGAAAGAAGAGGCTAAAGTAGCAGAAGCTGCAAAACCAACTCCAGTAGAAGTAAAACCAGTTGTTAAAGAACCTGCTAAAGAAGTAGTAGAAGTAAAACCAGTTGTTAAAGAACCTGCTAAAGAAGTAGTAGAAGTAAAACCAGTTGTTAAAGAACCGGTTAAAGAAGTAGTAGTAGAAAAACCAGCTGTTAAAGAAGTGGCAGAAGAAAAACCTGTCGCCATCGTAAAACCTAAAGCACCTATTGTTAAAAAAGAAGAAACAAAAGTTGAAGAGAAAAAAGACGATGTAGAAGAAAAGAAAATTATCAATGTTTATCATATTACTCAGGTTAAATCGACAAAAAAATGGCAAGTTAAATTAGGTAACGGTCAAAGAGCTATTAAATTATTTGATACTCAAGCTGAAGCTAATGAATATGCTAAATTACTTTCAAAAAACAACGATAGAGGAATATTACTCCACGGTCGTAATGGAAGAATTAGAAAAGAATAATACATTTAAAAAGTTGAACGAAAGTTCAATTTTTTATTTGTTTTTTAAATTGTGTTTCAGTCATTAATATTAAGGGCTAGAGTTTTTTAATACTAAATTATATTAATTTTTCTTTACGTTTTTTGTTATTTAAACATAAATAAATACATTATTTAATAATTTCTATTAAATTTTTATAATATAAATTGTATGATTATTACATGCATCTGTAGTTCAGTGGTAGAACACTTGCTTCCCAAGCAAGCTATGCGGATTCGATTTCCGTCAGGTGCTCCATATTAACAAATATAAAGATGCTTTTTAAAAGTATCTTTTTTTATTTAATTCATTTATAAATGTTGATGCATAAAATAATTTTAAATGAATTAAATAAATATTTATGTATGAAATTGTAATGGTAAAACAAATAGCGATTAGTAAAAATAACAAATTTCATAATAGATTATCTTCAACAAAAAGTTTATTAATATCAATTTATTGTTATATAATAAATGAGGTTAAATTATTGATTTTGTTTCTGTAGCTCAGCTGGATAGAGCGTCCGCCTCCTAAGCGGAAGGTCAGCGGTTCGAATCCGCTCAGGAACGCCATTATAAGTGTAAAAAACTGACACATTTATGTATCAGTTTTTATTTTGTGATCTTATCTTAAAAAACAAAAATAACTTAATTGATGTTATATTAAGAAACGTGAAAACATAATTTTTATTGTTTTTATTTTAAATCAATTTATCTAGAAAATCTAAGAAGATTAGACAACTGATTTTTTACATTTTTTGTGTTGTTTCTTCATTTATATGTTTATTTGAAAAATCTATTAAGGTTGTTTTAAATTCTATTTCATCTAGTTTAGATCTTATTCTTTCTTTAAATCTAACTTGAACTTTTTAGCATTATTACCTGTTTGTTGAGCCATTTTAATTAAATTAGTTACGAATCAATGTTTAAAGAAATAGC